>JAYWDO010000034.1:0-40320 GCA_043779795.1 Pseudomonadota bacterium | reverse complement strand
TGGTTGATGACGCCGTCACGATCTAAAATCACTAATTTCATGGAGTTTCCTCGATTTACCTATTAACTTGCCAGTTTGGATAAATCTGCAACACGGTTTGTAAGCCCAGTTACTTCATGAAGTAACCTGAATCTATTCAAGCGAAGTTCTTCATCATCAGCATTGACCATTACTGAATCAAAAAACTCAGTTACTGGAGTGCTAATTTGAACAGTAAGCAAAAGTGCTTCCTCAAAATTAGCTATGGTAGCTAGCCTATCGACGCCCACTCGTAGTTCACGAGTTTTTGCGAGTAAGACTTTTTCTTTAACTTCTACGAGTTTAGTATCATCAGTAAGTAAAACTTCGGAGGGCATACCCGATTTGTTGATTATGTTTCTTGCACGCTTATCAGCATTTGCTAACAAGTCAAACTCGTCAGGAAACAACGACCTTGCTTTGTTAATTGCCTCAAGCCTAGCAACATATTCGGCAGGAATAGACATGTAAATTACAGCGTCTGCATCTTGAGCAGCATAACCAAAATCTTTTAGATAACCCGCCGCGCGCTCTTGTAGAAATTGTTGAATTTTCATCCAAAGTGGCATTACTACAATATCTTTTTCTTTGTACTCAAGTTGCAGTAGCCCAGCACTAAATCCATCTATCGTGATTTTGAGTAATGTCTCAATACTAATGGATAGCCTAGCCTCAGAAAGCATGCGTATCACACCTAGAGCATGACGGCGCAGTGCGAATGGGTCTTTGTCGCCAGTTGGTATATTACCTATGCCAAACATTCCGACTAGAGTTTCCAATTTATCTGCTAGCGCAACGCAGATACCTACTTGATTCCTTGGCAACTCATCACCAGCAAAACGTGGCTTATAGTGGTCTTCAATCGCATAAGCTACATCATTATCCAAACCCTCATGTTGCGCATAGTAGCGCCCCATAATGCCTTGTAATTCAGGGAATTCGCCCACCATGTCTGTGATTAAGTCAGTTTTGGTTAGTTGTGCTGCTAGGTCTGCTTTTGCGGCTAATTCATCACCACCGAGCTGTTGACCAATAGCTTTTGCAATGGCACGAACACGTTCAGTACGTTGACCTTGCGAGCCAAGTTTGTTGTGGTAAACCACTTTGTTTAGGCTGTCTAAACGGCTTTCCAAAGTTTTTTTGCGATCTTGATCAAAGAAAAACTTAGCATCGGCTAACCTTGGGCGCACCACACGCTCATTGCCACCAATCACGTCACTTGGGTCATCTGGTTTAATATTTGAAACGATTAGAAACTTATTGGTAAGCTTGTCGTTTGCATCTAACAGCGGAAAGTATTTTTGATTCGCCTTCATGGTTAAAATCAAACATTCTTGCGGTACTTCTAAATAGGCTTCTTCAAACTGGCCAAGCAATACATTCGGGCGTTCAACTAGCGCAGTTACTTCGTCCAGCAATGCTTCATCATCAATCGGTTTAAGATTTTGTTTAGCGGCAGCCACATTTAGTTGTCGCTCAATCTCAGCGCGACGCTCTGTAAAGCTGGCAATCACAGCGCCTTCCAATTTAAGTTGTTCGGCATAACTGTCAGCATTTTTTAGTACAACTGGTGAAACTAATGCTTCAAACCTGTGGCCTTGCGTTTTGTTGCTAGCGGTTAAGCCTAGTGCGGTCACCGCAATTACATCACTGCCATGCAATGCGACTAAGCCATGCACCGGGCGCACAAAATTCACGCTAGTCCAGCCATCCGCTAATTGATAGGTCATTATTTTTGGAATAGGTAATTTAGTAATCGCTTCGTTAAGCGCGATTTGTAAACCATCTTTAAGTGCCACGCCTTTTTGCGTAACATCTAAAAATAAAGCTTCGTTTTTACCGTCCATTTGTTTGGTGAGTTTAGCTACAGCAGATTCATCAAGCCCCATGCTGTTAAGACGTTTGATTAAAGCAGGTGTCGCATTGCCGCTAGCATCTAAGCCTACGCTTACCGGCATGAGTTTTTGCGTGATGGTTTTGTCTGCAGCTTGCGCCAATACCTTTGCAACATGCACAGCCAAACGGCGTGGTGAAGCGTAGTCAGTTATCTCTGCACTTTGCGCGGCTAAGCCTTGTGCTTTGAGTGAGTCCGCTAGTAGTCGTGCAAATGCTTCCCCTAGGTTTTTGAGCGCTTTTGGCGGAAGTTCTTCAACGAATAGTTCTACTAATAAATTTTTCATACTTATGCTGCTGCTTTCTTAGCTAAATCTGTTAACACTTCATCGGCCCAATCTTTTGGGGCCATGGGAAAGCCTAATCTCGCGCGGCTTTCTAAGTAACTTGCAGCGACTGAACGTGCTAAATTACGAATGCGACCGATATAGCTTGCACGTTCTGTCACGCTGATAGCACCGCGAGCATCTAGCAAGTTAAAGGTGTGTGCTGCTTTAAGCACTTGTTCGTAAGCAGGTAATGAAAGCTGACTTTCAACCAAATGTTGGGCTTGTTTTTCATGCGCATTAAATGCGGTAAACAAAAAGTCAGCATCTGAATGTTCAAAGTTATAAGTACTTTGCTCTTTTTCATTTTGCAGATAGACATCGCCATAGCTTAGGCCGTCTGTCCAGGTTAAATCGTAAACATTATCAACGCCTTGCAAGTACATGGCTAAGCGCTCCAAGCCGTAAGTGATTTCGCCGGTGATGGGTTTGCAGTTGATGCCACCCACTTGCTGAAAATAGGTGAATTGCGTGACTTCCATGCCATTCAACCAGACTTCCCAGCCTAAGCCCCATGCGCCTAGTGTCGGGTTTTCCCAGTCATCTTCCACAAAGCGGATATCATTTTTTTTCAAATCAAATCCAAGCGCTTCAAGCGAACCTAAATATAGCTCAAGAATATCTGCAGGTGCAGGCTTTAACACTACTTGAAATTGATAATAATGTTGTAAGCGGTTTGGGTTTTCACCATAGCGACCATCTTTAGGGCGGCGGCTAGGTTGTACATAAGCGGTTTTCCATGGCTCTGGGCCAAGTGAACGCAAAAATGTTGCGGTGTGACTAGTGCCTGCACCCACTTCCATGTCGTACGATTGCAGTAAGGCACAACCGCGTTCAGACCAGTAGTTTTGTAGGGTTAAGATGATTTTCTGAAAAGTTAAAGCCATGGTTTAAATCTATTTGGGCGAAAAGTGTGATTTTACTTTGTTTTACGCTGGCTTACCAAAAATTTAGTTAAGCGTTTAGATGAACCTGCCAATTTAGGCCAGCCGATAAACATGATGCCGAGAAAGCAGATGCCTAGAAATAGCCAATTGCCAAAGCGCACATAAGGTGTGCTGCCCTTGTAGCCTTGTGCCATCGCGTTTAGCGTGGCCTCGGTAAAGTGCTGCGCATGTACTAACACATTGCCATGCGGATCTATCATGGCAGTGGCGCCAGTGTTGGTTGCACGTAGTACCGTGCGCCCCGTTTCTAAAGCACGTGCTTGAGAAAACTGCATGTGTTGATACGCGGCTAGCGATTGGCCATACCATGCATCGTTACTGGCGTTTACCAATAAGGTAGCTTGTGGCAACTGGCGGATGATTTCTTCACCAAACACATCTTCATAACAAATATTAACAGCCACTTTTTGATCAGAGATACTCATGGGCTGTTGGTGCAGACTGCCGCGCGCCAAGTCACTTAAAGGCATGTTTAGCCAATCGCGGTATATCCAACCAAATGCGGCTTTTAATGGAATAAACTCACCAAATGGTACTAGGTGCGATTTGCGATAAACCGCAGATTGCGAACTTCCAATACTTAACATACTATTAAAATATTCGCCATTTTCAAGCTCAACAAGGCCCATTAAAATATCACCATTGTTGCTGATGGCATGCTGCTGTAAGCGTGTTTTAACCAGGTCAGGAAGCTCGCTAGATAAAACGGGCAGAGCAGTTTCTGGCATGATAATGAGCTGAGCTTGGCTGGCTTCAGCCATAGATAGGTATTTTTCTAATGTTTGTTCTGCAACTTCTGGCGCCCATTTTAAGCTTTGAGAAATATTACCCTGCAATAGTGCGACTGAAATCGGCTTGCCTACTGGCGTGGCCCATTCCACACTTTTCAATACATTGCCGGTTAACCAAATTAGCAATAGCATGGCGATGGCGTTACGCTGCCAAATTAAAGTATGTGATTGGTTGATGAACCGGTTAGCTAGCCATAAACCAATCAAACTTGAGATTAATACGGTAATTAACGAAACGCCATATACGCCAACAATAGGCATATAACCTGCCAATGGGCTATTAGGTACTTGGCTGTAACCTATGGTCAACCAAGGAAAACCTGTGAAAATCCAGCTTCTTATCCAATCAGCCATTGCCCAAAACACGGGGATTGCTATTATCATTGTGCGGCCTTGTTTAGCCGATATGCTGACACCTGAAATCCATACGCTTAGTGCACCAACTGCTGCGGGAAATAATGACAAAAATGCGCATAAGACAAAGGTGCAAAAGCCGGCCATTAAGTTGGGCATACCGCCAAATTCATGCAGGCTGATGTAGATCCAATAAATGCCAGTAGCAAACATCCCCAGGCCGTAAATAAAGCCAGAAAACGCCGCTTGTTTGGGTGTGTAGCTTAAATGCCAAAAATAAAACAGGCCAATGAGTGAGATTATGCTGGCTGGATAAAAGTAAAAGGGTGCAAAGCCTAATACACTTAGAGCGCCGAGCAGGAGTAGGGCGCTTGGCTTAAAGAATTTATAGCAGGTTAATAATGACATGGGTTGAATTGTAGCTTGATAAGCTTAGATTACAAAAACTAACAAATCAGCTACTGAATATGGAGGCTTCTTGATTGACATCATCTATCGCTAAGCCCTATATTTAGTCACGCTACAATAATAAGTTATTTAACTCAATGACAAATAAGGATAGAGTTAGTCGATTAAATTTATTTTTAGGGAGAGTTGTGTATGAGTATCGCATCAGAGTTTAAAGATTTCATATCTAAAGGCAATGTAATGGATCTAGCAGTAGGGGTCATTATCGGTGCAGCGTTTGGTAAAATTGTAGATTCATTGGTGGGGGACATTATTATGCCTACTGTTGGAAAAATTACTGGAGGTGTAGATTTTAGCAATATGTTAGTACCTTTGGCAGATATTCCAGCAGGTAATGCGGGTACTTATGTAGCACTTAAAAACGCGGGTGTACCAATGCTGGCTTATGGTAATTTCATTACCATTTTGATTAATTTCATCATCTTGGCATTCATTATTTTTATGATGGTAAAACAAGTCAATAAAATGAAAAGAGTAGAACCGGCAGCCACTCCAGAAGATATTGTATTGTTACGACAAATTCGTGATTCTTTGAAAAAATAGAATTGCTGAAGTAATGGTTAATAAAAAAAGCTTTTTAACCTTGAAACCGCTTTTTTTATTAACAGATAGTGAGTGAAATTTTTTAGTGATTAGTGCAAACTTGGTAATTACAACTCAGGCGTTACCGTTTTTGATTCAGGCATCTCGTATTTTTGACCATTGTTAGCGCTCTCAGCACCATCATTATTCAGAAATACCACGTACACTACTTTGTCATCGATGAAATCTAACTCTGTCGTTTCATAATAAGCACCGTCAACATTAGTGTTGATAAAATGATACTGCCATATAGAAGCAACAACCTTGTTTGTTCCCTTTAATTTTACATCATCAGCTTTTGCTGGCTCGCCAAACTGCGCAATTATTTTAGCTTTATCAAAGCCATTAATCGCATTTACAAACGCTCTTTCAGTGGTTGGAATTTCAGGTTGAGTATTCGGTGTATCATCAGCTATGGCTAAGTTCATTAATATAGTTTGCCCTAATGCAAGCCCAACTAACACTAAAAATCTCATGGATTACTCCTAAAAATATCGACTAATCATCTATAACATTGCTAAGTTTAACTATGAGTTCATTACTTATAGTTAGTTCCGTTTTGCTAGAAATCTGTGAAATTAGTTGAAGTCTTTTAATCTCTTATGTGTAGCTTTAGATGTGATTTAGTCTTCGTTATCAGGAAGAACTTCCACCATAATGCTATGTAGACGGCGGCTATCTGCGCGTAATACCTTGATATGTAAGCCATTAAAAGTGGTTTCATCATTACGTTTGGGCAGGCGTCCAAACTGATGCACCACAAGTCCGCCAATCGTAGAGAACTCTTCATCGCTTAACGTGGTGCCGACAATCGAATTAAAATCTTTGATTTCTGTCAGCGCTTTAACTCGATACTGACCATCGGCATTTTGAATGATATTGTCTTCATCTTCGTCGTAGTCGTATTCATCTTCAATATCACCGACAATTTGCTCAAGTACGTCTTCAATGGTCACCATGCCAGCGACACCGCCGTATTCATCTACCACGATGGCGATATGGTTGCGATTACTACGGAATTCTTTAAGTAAAATATTCAATCGCTTAGATTCAGGGATGAATACTGCAGGGCGCAACATATCGCGGACTTCAAAGTCTTCACCGGCATAATAACGCAATAAGTCTTTGGCCAGCAAAACACCAATCACATCGTTTTTATTGTCTTCAATCACAGGAAATCGCGAGTGTGCGGTTTCGATGACATGTGGGATGAAAGTTTTAGGCGGGTGCGTGATGTCTATGACATCCATTTGGGAGCGCGGAATCATGATGTCCCGCACTTGCATCTCGCTCACTTGCAGCACGCCTTCTATCATGGCGAGAGAATCTGCATCCATTAAGCTATTTTCATAGGCACCGTGTAAGAGTTCTACAAGTTGCTCACGATCTTCAGGTTCACGTAATAAAAAATGACTTAAACGTTCTAATAAACTGGGTTTCTGACCTAGTTGCTTTTCCGAGTCGGCAGCCATCAGGCATCCTATGTAATGAGATAGGGGTTAGCATACCCTAATTTGCTTACAATTGCAGTCTCTAAACTTTCCATTAGCTCAGCTTGCGCTTCAATTTCGTGATCGTAACCGTGTAAATGTAAGATGCCGTGCACAATTAAATGTGCATAATGTGCTTCAATCGGTTTGTTTTGCGCGATGGCTTCAGTTTCAACCACAGGCGCACAAATGATAATGTCGCCTATTAAATATGGCTCTTCAGTCAGTGGAAAAGTGAGTACATTGGTTGCGTAATCTTTACCTCGATAAGTTTTGTTCAGTTCACGTCCTTCAGTTTCATCCACAATCCTAATCGTCACTTCGGTATCAACTCGAATGGCAGCATTTGCCCATTTGCGAAATTGGCTACGCGTGGGTATGTACGTTTGAGTAGAGGCATATTGTGTTGAGATACTTAGTTTTGGCATGATGTGGAGCTTATAACACGTTAAATTATTTTATAAAAAGTGAATAATGCGCTAGTGGCTTTATTACATAATGCGCCGAATGGGAAGAGTCCAAATGGGCGCATCAGCTAACAAGTAAGCACCGCGAAAATTATTTTGTTTGTGTAGGACAATCCACATAAGGGTAGCGAACGTGACCGTAACGAATCACCAAAATAGCAATAGAAATCAAGAAAATAGAGCTTGAAAGCGCAATCATGCGGAACGCGTCAATGTCTGCTACATCTAATACCAAGAAGCGCGCTAAAGCGATTATGCCGATGTATAACGGGTATCTGACAGGTAAGTTTCCAGAACCTAGATAATGGTTAAGCATAGACATCACTTCTAGATACAAAAATAGCAAAAGCAGATCACCCACTGTAATGGCGCGTGCCTGCCAGATATGTGCAATTGCCTGAAATACGGCGAAAATAGTTGCCATAGCAATGGTAATTAGCACAGCTTGTTCTACAAGGCCAAGGCCGCGTTGCATCAATCTGCTAAATCTATTGGGCGTCATTTTTTATTCCTTAGTTACTTAGTTAACTAGTTACTTAGTTCATATTCTTCGTAGGCATTTACAATTTTTTGCACTAATGGATGGCGCACCACATCGGCAGATAAAAAGTGCGTCATAGCGATGCCTTTAATGCCTTTTAACACTTTTTGCGTTTCTACCAAACCGCTTTTTTGATGGCGTTGCAAGTCAATTTGCGTCACATCGCCAGTAATCACGGCTTTTGTACCAAAACCAATCCGCGTTAAGAACATCTTCATTTGTTCGGGTGTAGTATTTTGCGCTTCATCTAAAATAATAAAGCTTTGGTTCAGCGTGCGGCCACGCATATAAGCCAATGGGGCAACTTCAATAGCGCCACGGTCAAACATTTTATTGACCGTGTCATAACCAGCCAAGTCGTATAAAGCATCGTATAAAGGGCGTAAATAAGGATCTACTTTCTGGTTCAAATCTCCAGGCAAAAACCCTAATTTTTCACCAGCTTCAACTGCAGGGCGCACAAGTACAATGCGTTTTACATGGTCGCGGCTCATTGCATCCACTGCGCTGGCAACAGCTAAGTAAGTTTTACCAGTGCCTGCTGGACCGATGCCAAAGGTAATGTCATGGTCTTGAATTTGTTGCAAATAGGCTATTTGGCGCGGCGTGCGACCATGCAACTCGCTGCGGCGTGTCATTAACACTGGCGCGTTTGAAGTGACAACATCTTCAGGTTTTAATTTATCAATCTCTACCAAGCCCAGTTGAATCTCATCAAGCCCGATTGGATTTTTAGCACGCACGTAGAAGTTTTCAAGCAACTGCACTGCCAAGCGCATATTGTGTATATCACCGGCAAATTTAAAGTGTGCGCCGCGCCGCGTAATGTTTACTTCCAGCGCATCTGCAATTTGCTTAATGTTTTCATCTAGCGCACCACATAAGTTGGCTAACTTTAAGTTGTCTTCTGGGGTTAAGGTGATTTCCATAGTTTCTATCAGCTATTATTGATGGTTATTATTGATAATAGTACCGCGCAGGCGCTTTGGGTTAGAGGTGTCGGTAATACGTACGTTCGCAAAACTGCCAATCAAGCTTGCATCACCAATAATATCCACAATGCGGTTGTTATCGGTTTTTCCTGCAAGCTCAGTCGCATCTTTCCAAGAAGTGCTTTCAATCAATACGCGCTGTATTGTGTCTAACATGGCTACACTAATCATCTTGCCTTGAGTGTCGTTAATGGCTTGCAGCTTGGCTAGGCGGGCTAATTTAACGTCCTGTGCAGTGTCATCAGTTAAATAAGAGGCTGGTGTACCTGGGCGTGGGCTATATAAAAAGCTGAAACTGTAATCAAAACCTACGTCTTGCATGAGTTTTGCTGTGGCTTCAAATTCAGCTTCTGTTTCACCGGGAAAACCAATAATAAAGTCAGAGGTAAACGTGAGATTTGAATTAGCTGCACGCAATTTTCGTATGGTAGATTTGAATTGCAAGCTGGTGTAATTGCGCTTCATGGCCATTAATACACGGTCTGCACCTGCTTGCACGGGCAAATGTAGGTGCACTGCAAGTTTGGGTATGCTGGCAAAACAGTCAATCAATCGCTGACTCATTTCATTCGGGTGGCTAGTGGTAAAGCGAATGCGCTCAATCTGTGGAATCTCAGCGATGTATTCAATCATCATCGCTAAATCAGCTTCTAAGCCTGCATATTCAGCCTTGTAGGCGTTCACGTTTTGCCCAAGCAATGTGATTTCTTTCACGCCTTGCTCGGCTAGTTGTACCGCTTCAGTGAGTATGGCTTCAAACGGGCGCGACACTTCTTCGCCACGCGTAAAAGGAACTACACAAAAGCTGCAATATTTACTGCAACCTTCCATAATGCTTAAAAAAGCACTGGCGCCTTCCACGCGCGGGGGTGGTAAATAGTCAAATTTCTCAATTTCTGGAAACGAAATATCAACCTGAGATTTGCCACTGGCTTGACTGGTTTTAATCATGTCTGGTAGGCGATGCAAGGTTTGCGGGCCAAATACCACGTCCACATAAGGCGCACGTTTGATGATGTTGTCGCCTTCTTGTGAAGCGACACAGCCACCTACACCGATGATCAAGTTAGGATTTGCTTTTTTAAGTGGAATAAAACGGCCTAAATGACTGAATACTTTGTCTTCCGCTTTTTCGCGCACAGAACAAGTGTTAAGTAAAATCACATCGGCATCTTCAGGCGTCAGTGTTTCTACCATACCATCAGTTGAGGCGAGCATATCTGCCATGCGTGAGGAGTCGTACTCATTCATCTGGCAGCCAAAAGTTTTAATGAATACTTTTTTTTGCACTGTTGGAATTGAAGGCGTTTGTGTTAATTTTTCTTTAGCAGGATTCAAGGCTGAGCTACAAATTTGTAAAGTATAATTTTAGCGCATTTAGCCGTTTGGTTCACGCAAACTTGCTTAGCACAAGGTAAAATAGCCTAAAACATTAGTAGGTTAGAATCGCATGCAAGCACTTCCCATCTTTATCAATATTACAAATCAGCGATGTGTTGTTGTTGGTGGCGGTGAAGTTGCTTCTCGCAAGGTGGCGATGCTGTTGAAAGCCAATGCTGCAATTACGCTGTATTCACCTGAGATATGTTATGAACTACAAGGTCTAGCTGAGGCTAAAAAAATCATTTACATCAATGCTAATTTTGAGCCTAATCAGCTCATCGGTGCTTGTTTGGTGATTGCTGCTACCGACAATGAAGCAGTGAATGTGGCTGTGTCGTTAGCCGCAAAGTCTCAAAATACACCTGTCAACGTGGTGGATTCTCCCGCTTTATGTACGTTTACTATGGCATCAATTGTTGAGAGATCGCCGATTGTAATTGCGATTTCGAGTGAGGGTAATGCACCTGTGCTTGCGCGTTATATTCGTACGAAAATTGAAACGATGTTGCCGGCAAGTTATGGTCGTATTGGAGTTATTGCCGGTGAGTTTAGAGATAAAGTAAAAGCAAGGTTTGCCACTACCCAAGCACGTCGTATTTTTTGGGAAGGCGTATTGCAAGGGCCAATTGTTGAGCGCATTTTGTCTGGACAAGAAGCGGCGGCTCGAAAATATTTAGATGAATTATTGTCTGATAAGACTGAGGAAGTGCATCATGGAGAAGTCTACTTAGTAGGCGGTGGTCCAGGCGACCCGGATTTGTTGACTTTTAGAGCGCTACGCTTAATGCAACAATGTGATGTTTGCGTGTACGACAAACTGGTAAGCCCGGAAGTAATGGAGCTGGTGCGACGCGATGCCGAACTGATTTACGTAGGTAAATCGCGTGACCAACATACTTTACCGCAAGAAGAAATCAACGAGTTATTAGCCAAGTTGGCATTGCAAGGTAAGCGTGTATTACGTTTAAAAGGGGGAGACCCGTTTATTTTTGGGCGTGGTGGCGAAGAAATTGAAACGCTGATGGAACATGGTGTGCCGTTCCAAGTAGTGCCTGGCATTACTGCCGCCAATGGTGTTTCTAGCTATGCTGGCATCCCATTAACGCACCGTGATTATGCGCAGGCATGCTTATTTATTACTGGACATCTTAAAAATGGCACCATAGATTTAGATTGGGTAGCGATGTCGCGGCCACGCCAAACCGTGGTGATTTATATGGGCTTAGTCGGGTTGGCCGAGATTTGCAAACAGCTTATTGTGCATGGAGTGCCTGCGGATATGCCTTGTGCTGTGATTCAGCAAGGCACTACTCAGCGTCAAAGAGTTGTGACAGCAACATTGCTAGACTTGGCTGAAAAAGTAGCCGAGGCTGGCATGAAACCGCCATGCTTAACTATTATTGGTGAAGTAGTAAAACTGCGTGAAAAATTAAACTGGTTTGAGCCTAGCTTTACTGATTGAAGACTTTAAGGATGATACTTTTGAGTAATCACTAGTTAAAAACTCTAAAAACAGATGCTCTGGGAGGCAATAGGGACGCGCTTCTCAGAGCATCTATTTTGATGGTTTTAGAGTACTTTCGCTTTAATATATAATCTATTAGGCAAATACACATGGCCTATTGCTTAAACGACCAACTTAACTTGGATTGGCAAACCTAGTTCTTGATCGGCAAACTCAGTCGCGCTTCTAAACCACCTTCAGGCCTATTGATTAATTCCAATTTACCTTTATGCAGCTTGGCGATGCGCTCTGCAATGGCTAAGCCTAAGCCGCTGCCACCAGCATTGCTCCGAGCAGTATCTAGGCGTTCAAATGGGCGTAGCAGTTTTTCAACATGTGTTTCAGGAATCCCTGGACCGTTATCAAATACGCTAATCACAATATGGTTTGCCGTGACTTTACTAGCCACACGTACTTCTCCGCGGCCATACGCGTAAGCATTGCCGACCAAATTATCTAATAGTCGCTGCATCGCCAGTGGTCTGATGGGGATGAAGTAAGTAGGCGCTAACTGCACCACTAAATCACGTCCAGCGCGAGATTGTCTATCATGCATCGCTTGCAGCAGCGTATTAATATCAATCATCTGCGTAGGTTCGCCTTCTACCCCGCGTACAAAATCTAAGAATTGATTGATGATGTTATTCATGTCGGCGATGTCTTCAATCATGCCGTTTTTTAGGCTGGCGCATCCGTCATCCGGCAACATCTCTACGGCTAGGCGTAATCTTGCTAGTGGCGTGCGAATATCGTGTGATACGCCCGCTAAAATTAGTGTTCGCTCTGCATCTAACTCGGCTAATGAGTCTGCCATTTTGTTAAAAGTATTGTTCACTTCACGTAGTTCAGCAAAGCTCCCTTCTGGCAGTTTTTCAGGTCGCTCACCATTCCTTAGTCTATTGGCGGCATTCATTAACAAGTGCATAGGGCGGTTAATACGCGCTGCCAGAAAATAGCCGCCTGCTAGTGAAAGCAATAATACCAATGCTCCCCAACCTAGCCATTGCCATGGAAATGGGCGCTCTACATGCATGCGTGGAATCACTACCCAAAAGTCATCCTGACCAATGTTGAAGCTTACCCAAAGCCCTTGTACACCGTAGTGATTAACGGTAATGATGGTTTCAACGCCTAATCGCTGGCGAATTTTTTCAGCGACCATATTGATAAATGGGTCTGGTGGTAGCGGTTCAATTTCTTCCATAAAATCGGCGTAATAAATACGCACGCCTTCCTTACCCGTTAATTCTGAAAGTAAGGCCAAACGCAGGTTGTCTTGCGAGGCAATGAGTGACGCCCGCGAGTAGTTCACTACAGTAACAGCTTGCAAGGCGGTTGCCTCTGCACGTGGTTCACGTTCAAAATATTCAAAAATTTGCAGTGATGCAAACTGGCCGATTGCCAGTAATACGGCAATCAATAACATGACTCTAGCGAGTAGTGTTTTGGGTAAAATACGTAGTTTCAAGTGAATGCTTACCGGATGAACCTTAGTTTAACGGTTTTGAGTTGATTGATTGTGCTGCCTAATGTATTGAGTTTAACTAAGCACTGTTATTTCGCAAAATATAGTACTTAGATAAAATATAGTACTTAGTTGAAATATTGGCTGATTAATCAACTTCACCGTCAGGAATAAACACATAACCAAAGCCCCACATGGTTTGTAAATAGCGAGGGTGAGCTGGGTCTGGCTCAATCAGTTTACGTAAACGAGACACTTGCACATCAATACTGCGGTCAAACACATCTAGCTCACGTCCGCGCGCAAGTTGCATTAGCCTATCGCGAGACAATGGCTGGCGTGGATGATCAACAAACACTTTAAGCAAGGCAAACTCGCCGCTGGTAATGGTAACCGCCACGCCATCGCGTGAGAGCGAGCGGGTGGAAGTGTTAAATATAAAATCGCCTATCGTCACACTATCTGTATTTACCGCAGGCGCGCTTGGTTGCAAGCGTTCATGTCTACGAAGCACAGCATTGATGCGAGCTAATAATTCACGTGGGTTAAACGGTTTTGGTAAGTAATCATCCGCGCCCATTTCAAGGCCAATGATTCGATCTACTTCATCACCACGAGCGGTTAACATCACAATCGGCAGTAAAGTGCCTGAGCCACGTACTCTGCGGCAAATGGATAGTCCATCTTCACCTGGCAACATTAAATCCAATACCAGCATATCAAAAACTTCAGCCGCTAATAAAGTATCCATTTCTTTCGAATCGCTGGCTACTGTAACGTTAAATCCTTGTTCAGTGAGGTAGCGCTGCAATAACTCACGTAAACGAATGTCATCATCTACTACCAATATTTTTTTATTTTGATCTGTCATGATTTAAATTGAGCTCACGTTTTTAAATTTAATATGTTGATTTGGTTAATTGAATTTCTACTTATTAATTTTTCTATGTAACTACTTAAGTATAGATAAGTTATTATGAATATAATTCAACTAAAGTATATTTAATATGTCTGAAGTGTATTCTAATTTCAGAAAATATTAAATGCTAACAAGAAAACTAAAAGTAATTTTTTACGTTGATTTAGATCTCATGACGCACTTACAATTGCTTACAATTTCACTGGTAGATGAAACAATCAGTTAACAATGTTACTTCATGCTTACTTACCTTAAATAAGCAAGCCAACCTTTATAAAGTTGATGCGTTGAATTCAATTTCACTTAAAAATACTTCAATTGCCAAATGCACATGCTTAGTATTGTGTATTGGCTTTGGTCTATCTTTAAATGCCGTAGCCGCTGGTAAAAATATAGTGTTCTTGACTCAAGATTCAAATAAACGAATCGCCGAAGCTGAGACTGTCAATGATGGTATGCAACAAACTCTGGAACTTAATTTTAGTCCAGAAAATCGTGAGAAGTTACGCAAAGCCTTAGATGATTATGCCAGATCTGTAGATCATGGCCATGATCAAATAGAAGAACGCCGTCGAGCGATGCAAGAAAGCATAAAAATTCGGTTTTTAGATGCGGATAATGATGGCGATGGCACCATAGATCGGCAAGAAGCCACGGAAAGACTGCCACAAATTGCACGGCATTTTAGTCAAGTAGACACTAACCAAGATAATGTGATTTCGCTTGATGAGCTTGAAGAAGCGCAAGTTCGTATTTTAGATCGCAGAAAAACTGCTGAAACTGCAGTTGAAGCGAAAAAACTTCAAGATGCAGATGCTGGCGCGGTAGTTAAGCGTAAAAGCAAACAAGCATCTGACAACACGCGTAAACGAGTATTTTAAATATTATTGACGATCTAATTTTCTAAATATTTTTTCTAAGCATTTACTAGTTCCATTCCTAGCCCTTATCCCAAGCAATAAATTTCACAACACGCCAAAGCCTCGTATGTAAACTTATTCCGCTAACAATGTTAAACAAGTGTTGTAGCATGGTCTACCAACCTATTTTTGTAAAACAAGCTTCTACATTTAGCCCACGTTTTAAGTTAACGATTCAATCATATTTTAGAGCCTCAATCAATGACTTTGATTCTAGAAATCACCGATAGCGTTCAGCAGATAGATGCGAATCAATGGGATGCTTTAGCAGGCGATATGCCGCTATTGAGCCATGCATTTTTAAGCGCGCTAGAAACTTCAAAGTCGGTAGGTAAAGGTACCGGTTGGCAGCCTTATCCTATGCTGGTGTATGACGATGGCCAATTAGTTGGCACCATGCCTTTGTACGTTAAAAACCATTCTTACGGTGAGTATGTGTTTGATTGGGCTTGGGCAGAAGCTTACGAACGTAGTGGCCTTAATTATTATCCAAAATTATTATCAGCAATTCCGTTCACGCCCATTACCAGCTCAAGGTTGCTCGCCAATAACCTTGAAATACAAACTTTAATGATAGCCGCCTTAAACGAAACCATGCTTAAGCATCAGCTATCATCAGCACATGTGATTTTTCCTGATGATGATTCAGCCGCAGTCTTATTACAAGCGGGTTGGATACAACGCCAAGGCGTGCAATTTAGATGGGAAAATGAAGATTTTAGCAATTTTGATGATTTTTTAAGCGTATTAAGCCACGATAAACGTAAAAAAATAAAACAAGAACGTAAAAAAGTCGCCGCATCTGGCGTGATTTGCAGGCGCATTAAAGGCACTGATATTACGCCAGAGGAATGGAGTTTCTTCTACCAATGTTATGAAAATACCTACATTGAGCATCGCTCCACGCCATATTTAACAACTGCATTTTTTCAGGAAATTGGTTTAAGCATGCCACAAAATATTTTGTTGGTATTAGCCTATATCGACGGTATTCCTGTGGCGAGTGCACTTAATATTTACCATCAAACCACGCTTTATGGTCGATATTGGGGTGCTTTGCAATATGTGCCTAATCTGCATTTTGAGCTGTGCTATTATCAAGCGCAGGAGTTTTGTATTGCCGAAAAAATTCAATATTTTGAAGGCGGCGCACAGGGCGAGCACAAATTAGCGCGTGGCTTTAAGCCTAGGCCAACCTGTTCATTTCATAAAATCGCCCATGTAGATTTTGCGTTAGCTATACAAGATTTTGTTGAAAAAGAGTCGCAAGGCATTGCTGCATATACTACCGAGCTTGAGCAGAGGGTACCTTTTAAAGCGCGTTGAGAATTACCATTAGAAAGCGATTACCAAGCACTTTATCAATTGAGTCCCATGGCGTTTGAACAATTACAAAGTAGAAGTCAGTAAATGTCTACTAAAAAGGGTGAAGTTCAAGTGAACATTTAATTTTTGGTATTTATTTAAAACGCCTAAAAGAACCTGTTACTACGCCCCATATTTCAAAGTTCATATTTTCTGTAATTTCAATGGGTGAAAACGCGCCAGTTGAGTTTGCAGGCAACAAGCGTGGCGCACCATCTTTTTTACGGCTTAAGGTTTTAATGGTAAATTCACCATCTAATACCGCCAACACAATATCGCCGATGGATGCTTGTTTAGCGCGATCTACCACAGCCTTATCACCTGGTAACAGCCCTACATCCATCATTGAAAGACCTTGTATAGTTACAAAAAATGTACTATTTTTTTGGTCAATTAAAAATTCGTTAGGGTCTAAGTGCCTTTCTACATGCTCCTCAGCTTGACTAGGAATGCCCGCAGAAACTTTTGATGTATAAAGCGGCAACGTCATGGCGCGGGTATTTAAATCAGGCAATTCAAACTCGTTAACGGCATCTAAATCAGTGGTGAGTCTTTTACGTTGGTAAGCCGCTAAAAAGTCTTTAATCACCGGCGCTTGGCTAGCTGGTATACGTAACACAGATGTCGGCTCGTTAAACTTACCCGTACCGACTTTGCGACCACCGCCAGGCTGATTTTTGCCCGGCGCAATTTTAGTTACGTTAGTAGCTGTATTTAATTTATTTGGTTTAGACATGGTAATTATTGTAACAATAATTACTAGAATTAATATGCCTTGTTCAAAATAAAGTTAGTTAAAAAACTACATGTAAAAACGTAGAGTAATTAAGAATGCCGTAATACTGGATTATCAATCAAGATAAGTAATGGGCTAAAATTACTCCTGAAATTTAGCAACATCTCCTGGTTTTCGAAGCATTTTATCGACTTCACCTGAATGGAGTTCTTCTAGATAAATCATCTCACGTGCATATTCTTCTAGCATTACAGAGTCACCTTCAACCAATTTTAATAATGCTTTGTAAGCATTTAATGCCAAGGCTTCATGTGCTAGTGATTCACGTAAAATATCGCCAATGTCATGATTATGTGTTTCTAGCAATGGCCCTATTGAAAGTGAAGGGTGCCCACCCAAATGCGTAATCAACTCTCCTGCCTTATCGGCATGACCAAGCGACTCTGATGCTTGCCCACGCAACCATGACACGATAGGAATGCGGTTGTAGCCAAATACCATTAAGGCATAATGTGTGTAACGTACTACTCCGGCTAGTTCTAACTCTAAGATTGTATTCAGAGCTTCGATGATTGGGTTATTTACTTCATGATTTGTTGCCATTGTTGTTCTCCTTTTTACTTATCGGGTAGCTAAATGATCAAATCAATCATACATCTAGTTTTATGACTCATGCAAAAAATATTAATTCAACATTAGATCATATTGCAAATATGACATTATTATCGATGACCCTCTTTAGCCATATTAATGCTGTATTTAGGGATTTCTACTACTAAGTCTTCAGTGCCAACAATTGCTTGGCAAGATAAGCGTGAGTTCGGTTCTAAGCCCCAAGCTTTATCTAGCAAATCATCTTCTTGATCATCTGATGCATTTAATGATTTAAAGCCTTCGCGGATAATGACATGACAAGTTGTGCAAGCGCAGGCTTGGTCGCAGGCATGGTCAATATCAATATGATTGTTTAATAGTACATCACAGATTGATTCGCCGGTTTTGGCTTCAATCACGCTGCCATCTGGGCAGAGTTCTATGTGTGGCAATATGATGATTTGTGGCATTTTGTATCCTTTTTGTAGTAGTGATTAATATTAATACTACAAGTTAATTGAATCTAATTTTTTACCTGCTAACGCACGACTAACGCTTGCATCCATACGTGCGGCGGCAAACGCTTCAGTAGCATGGTTAAGTGCTTCAACCCCGCTGTTAATAGCATCGGCATCTTGTGTTTCTTTAATTAAAGTTAGGCGTTGCATCTCGGCTTCTATGGCTTGCTTTTCTTCGGTGCTGATTAAATCGCTATCAGTGGCTAATGCCATAGTGACCGCTTCTAAAATTGCCCCAGCCGCAACTCTTGCCTCTGCTAGCATGCGAGATTTTTTATCAGCTTCAGCACTGCTAAATGAAGCTTTAAGCATGTTGGTGATTTCATCTTCACTTAAGCCATATGAAGGTTTAACGGTAATATTCGCTTCAATATTGGTTGAAGTTTCCCGCGCAGAAACTGATAACAAGCCATCTGCATCTACGGTAAATGTGACGCGAATTCGCGCCGCGCCAGCGACCATTGGTGGAATACCGCGTAGTTCAAAGCGTGCAAGTGAGCGGCAATCGCTCACTAATTCACGTTCGCCTTGCACCACATGAATACTCATGGCGGTTTGGCCGTCTTTATAAGTGGTAAATTCTTGCGCACGTGCAACAGGCAGCGTGCTGTTACGGTGAATCACTTTTTCAGTGAGGCCGCCATAAGTTTCTAAACCTAAAGACAGTGGAATTACGTCTAGCAATAATAAATCTTCATCGCTTTTGTTGCCAGCCAGTATATTGGCTTGAATCGCCGCACCCAGTGCAACGACTTTGTCAGGGTCTAAATTAGTCAGTGGGGTCTGTTTAAAGTATTCAGCCACTGTTTTACGTATTTGTGGCATTCTGGTTGCGCCGCCAACCATGACTACACCATTAATGTGTTCAATGCTCAAGCCTGCATCACGCATGGCTTTACGGGTTGGACTAAGTGTTTTTTGTACTAAATTAGCCGTAAGCGCAATAAACTGATCGCTGCTTAAAATCAGGTTTACAAAATCACCATCGCTTAGTAAGCAACTTATATTAGCTTCAGAATGTTCTGTGAGCCATTCTTTTGCTTCTCGCGCTTTGCTTAATAATAAGCGGGTGTCGTGTGCTTTACGTGGTGATAGTTTGCTGCTTTCTAATATCCAACAAAAAATACGCTGATCAAAATCATCGCCACCAAGTGCAGAGTCACCATTGGTTGCCAATACTTCAAACACACCTTTGCTGAGCTTTAGGATAGATATATCAAATGTACCGCCACCTAAATCATAGATGACATAAACACCTTCACTGGCATTATCTAAGCCATAGGCGACCGCCGCTGCGGTAGGTTCATTCAGTAGACGCAGCACATTGATGCCGGCAAGTCTTGCCGCATCTTTAGTCGCTTGGCGCTGAGCATCATCGAAATAGGCTGGCACGGTAATAACCGCACCTACAAGCTCGCCGCCAAGTGTGTTTTCAGCACGCGTCTTAAGTGCTTTTAAAATTTCTGAAGAGATTTCAACGGGACTTTTAACGCCTGCGCGTGTCTCAATCTGCACCATACCGCTTGCTTCTGTAAAGCGATAAGGCAGTTGTGAAACATCTAGATCCTTGAGGCCTCGGCCCATAAAGCGCTTCACCGAAACAATTGTATTGTGAGGGTCTAGATTTTGTTGTTTTTGTGCATTGAATCCAACTTCAACCGTGCCGTCTTCAAGGTAATGCACCACAGAAGGCAATAAAGCATGGCCATGATCATCGTTCAGTACGTTGCTAAGGCCGCTACGCACCGTTGCAACGAGTGAGTTTGTGGTGCCTAAGTCAATGCCTACAGCCAACTTATGTTGGTGAGGTGCGGCACTCATGCCAGGTTCGGATATTTGTAGAAGTGCCATGGTGCCTATGTTTTAGTACTTGTATTTAAAAGATTGCTTCTAGTTGTTCAATGGCTTTATTGATGTCGGCATACACTTTGTCGATAAAAATCAATTTACGTGTCGCGTCTGTTGCGCTTATGTAGCCTGTGTTCTCATTCATTAACAAGTCTTCGTCAAGAAGTAAGCCTAACTCATTTTGTAATAGTTTAGCTTCTTGCTGCATTTCGTGCAGTAGATTTTCTAGTCTGCTAATATCTTTTGCAGACTTCGCATCTTCTAAACTTTCGCGCCATTCCATTTGCTGCATTAAAAAATCTAATGGCATTGCCGTATTGGTTTCAGCAATCGCCTCTATGCCTTGTAGCTCTAAAATATATTTAGCGCGATTTGCTGGATTTTTGAGTATTTGGTAAGCTTCGTTCGCTAGCGTTGCCAGTTGCATAGACTGCAATTTCTCAGCAGGTGATGCGCTAACAAAACGGTCAGGATGCGATTCAGATTGTATTTTGCGGTAATTGCTTTCTAACGTTGCCAACTCAATGTTAAATTTTGGGCTTAGTCCAAATAACGCAAAGTAACTCAAACTCACACCGTAAAACTTTCACCACAGCCACATTCGTCTTTTACATTAGGGTTTCTAAATTTAAAACCTTCGTTTAAGCCTTCTTTGGTGAAGTCTAATTCAGTGCCGTCAATGTAAACAAGGCTCTTAGGATCAACAATAATCTTAACGCCATTGCTTTCAAATGAGGTGTCTTCCTCGTTTAAAGTGTCTACAAATTCCAAAGTATAGGCCATGCCAGAGCAACCTGTGGTTTTAACGCCTAGGCGTAGACCTATACCTTTGCCACGGTTAACAAGGAATGCTTCAACACGGTTTGCGGCGGTTTGAGTGAGTGTGATTGCCATATTTAAATTCTTTATATGTGATTACTGTTTTGTAGGAACAATCTTAGCCAGCATTTAGTTTACTCACAAAATATATGCGCTAAAGTACATTATTTGTGCGTAAAAGATTGCCCCTACAGATTGTTTAAGCCGCTACTTTTGCTAATTGCTTGGCCTTAATATCTGCCACAGCCGCTTTAATTGCATCTTCTGCTAATACTGAGCAGTGAATTTTCACTGGTGGTAACGCCAATTCTTCTGCAATTGCAGAGTTCTTAATGGCATACGCTTCGTCAATGGTTTTGCCTTTGAGCCATTCTGTGACTAATGAGCTAGAAGCAATTGCAGAGCCGCAGCCATACGTTTTGAATTTAGCATCTTCAATAATGCCAGCGTCATTTACTTTAATCATTAACTTCATTACGTCGCCACATGCTGGCGCACCGACCATGCCAGTACCTACGTTTGGGTCGTTTTTGTCTAAGGTCCCAACGTTACGCGGATTTTCATAATGATCTAAAACTTTGTCTGAATATGCCATGGTATTTCTCCTTTATCTGGTGATCTGAACCAGTTATTTCTAGTAGCAATTGTTTAATGTGCAGCCCATTGAACCTTAGAAAGGTCGATGCCATCTTTAAACATTTCCCATAATGGGGATAGTTCTCTCAATTTATCAATCTTGCTTTTCATTAAGTTGATGGTGTAATCAACATCTTCTTCAGTGGTAAATCGACCAATCGAGAAGCGAATTGAGCTGTGTGCTAATTCATCTGAACGGCCTAATGCGCGCAATACGTAGCTAGGTTCAAGGCTTGCTGAAGTGCAAGCCGAGCCGCTAGAAACCGCAATGCCTTTTACTGCCATAATGAGTGATTCGCCTTCAACATAATTGAAGCTGATGTTTAAGTTATGCGGTACGCGGTGCTCTAAATCACCGTTCACATAGACTTCTTCCATCGTTTCTAGGCCATGTAAAAGTTTATCGCGTAATTTGCGAATACGTGCATTTTCTACATCCATTTCTTCGCGAGCAAGCCTGAACGCTTCACCCATGCCTACAATTTGATGCGTTGCTAATGTGCCAGAACGCATGCCGCGTTCGTGGCCACCACCATGCATTTGTGCTTCAATACGGATGCGTGGTTTACGGCGTACATACAAGGCACCTATGCCTTTTGGGCCGTAGGTTTTGTGTGCGCTAAAGCTCATTAAGTCTACAGGTAATTTCTCTAAGTCTATATGTACTTTACCGGTAGCTTGCGCAGCATCTACATGAAAAATAATGCCATTTTCACGGCAAATATTACCAATTGCTTCAATGTCTTGAATCACACCAATTTCATTGTTGACGAACATTACAGAAGCCAACACTGTATCTGGACGAATGGCCGCTTTAAATTTTGCTAGGTCAATCAGACCATTCGGTTCTGGATCTAGATACGTGGCTGTAAAGCCTTGGCGTTCAAGTTCGCGTATTGGGTCAATGACCGCCTTATGTTCGGTGGTAATGGTAATAATGTGCTTACCTTTGCCACTATAAAAGTTTGCAGCACCTTTAATTGCAAGGTTGTTTGACTCTGTCGCGCCAGATGTCCAAACGATTTCTCTAGGGTCTGCACCCACTAATTTTGCGACTTCTTCACGTGCGTTTTCAACGGCTTTTTCCGCCGTCCAGCCATACGGATGACTGCGTGAAGCTGGGTTGCCAAAATGCTCTGTGATGTACGGAATCATTTTAGCCGCGACTCTTGGGTCAACAGGTGTGGTGGCAGAATAATCCAAATAAATTGGCGGCGTATCTATCCCATGCGTATCTACGCTATGTGAGCCATGCGCAAGACCGTTTGCGTCGAACATATTTTTCACGATGGGCATTTCAATTGATGCTGACATTCTTTCATTCATCCTTACAATTTTATAAATCGTTAACCTGAACCGCTATTTTGGTAATTTACGCCGCAATAGCCGTTAATTGTTTTAATCTTAATACTTCATTGTTTAATGTGACCAAAAATGCTGTCACTTGTGCTGCTGTGTTATTTGCGCCAAAACTCACACGAACCGCACCACGGGCGCTGTCTGCATTTACACCCATTGCTAATAGTACGTGGCTAGGTTCTGTGCTATCGCTAGAACAGGCCGAGCCGCTTGCAACGGCGTAACCTTTACGGTCTAGAGCCATGACTAAAGTTTCACCTTCAATGTTATCGATAGCAACAAAGCTGGTGTTGGGTAATCGCGCCACATTATTGCCAAAAATAGTCACGTTAAAAGCCTTATTTGCGCTCTGCAAACCTTGTTCAAATTGCTCGCGAAGTGCTTGTGTATGGCTCGCATAGCTTTTTTGATTAGCGATGGCTAGTTCACATGCCGCACCAAACCCAACAATGGCTGCAACATTTTCAGTGCCACTGCGTAAGCCTCTTTCTTGTCCACCGCCATGTAATAGCGGATCAATATCGACCCGTTTGTCTAAAATAAGTGCTGCTGCGCCTTGTGGGCCATGAATTTTATGGCTCGAAATCGTCATTGCATGCACGTTTAAATCAGCAAAGTTTAGTGGTAATTTACCAAGCGCTTGCACTGCATCGGTATGCATGTAAGCCCCTGCTGACCTAGCCATTTCAGCGATTGCAGCCACATATTGTATTACGCCAGTTTCATTATTGGCTAACATAACAGAAACCAAGCTAGTAGGCGCTGTGAGTTGCTGTTTTAACTTTTCTAAATCTACTTTACCGTTTTCATTAACCCCAATCTGACGGTTAATAAAACCTAATTTTTCAAGCGCAATTGCGGGTCTAGTCACGCAAGGATGTTCAATAGCGCTGGTTAATAGTTGTGTCACTGGTTTATGCCCAGCCATGCCTTTTATTGCAAAGTTATTCGCCTCGGTGCCACATGATGTAAAAATCACTTGTGAGCTATAAGCGCCGCAAGCTTCAGCTACTTGAGTGCGCGCATGCTCAACGGCATCGCGCGCTGATCGGCCAAATATATGACGACTAGTCGGATTGCCACTTTGCACGCACATCCACGGCAACATGGCTTCCAATACACTATTATCTAGCGCAGTAGTTGCATTGTGATCAAAGTAAACACTATTCATGGTGTTAAGCGAGTAGCTTCTCTACGGTAGTAATCACACTTTTGTCGGCACGTTCTGTGCCGCAGTTACGCGGCGTAATCGAAATTTTTTGCTCCGCTGTTTGAGAGCTCACCATATCTGCCAAGCTAATGCCTGCAAGATACTCTAAGATTTTGCTGTTCAGCGTCGCCCATAAATCATGGGTCATACAGCGGCCTTCATCGCGACAGTTTTCATGTCCGCCGCATTGTGTTGCATCTATTTGCTCATCAACCGCATTGATAATCTCAGCGACTGAAATATCAGTATAGTTTTTTGCAAGTTTATAGCCGCCACCTGGTCCGCGAACACTGCTAACTAAGCCTTGGCGACGCAAACGACTAAATAGCTGCTCTAAATAAGATAGAGAGATACTTTGGCGTTCGCTAATGCCTGCTAATGTGACGGGCTTGATGATTGCTGCGACGTCACCTGAGTTTTTGGCTTCGTTCACTACAGCAGCCTCGTGCATCGCAAGATCTAACATTGCGGTTACAGCAAATCTACCTTTGGTGGTGAGTCTCATGAATTTAAGTTAGCCTGAAAAGTTATCAAAATTTTATAATACTTGATAACTTTAGTCAACTATTAAGTCGCTTTGGTTCCGTGCTATTTAATTGAGTTTAAACGCTCGTTTTATTGCGTGAGTTATTTAAGCAGGTCGTGCTTAACATCAAACGCTGTCGCTACTTCTGCATCGCCACCAGCATCTGCACCAAGTGCCTGAAGTTTTAGTGTGAGTGCTGCTAATTTTACATCTTGCTCTACACTATGTGCTAATAATGATTGTAGTAGTTTAAACATAGCTTCAGGATTCAACTTATCGTTATCATCGCTCACTGCGTAGGCTGTAAAACTCTGATTTTTAGCTACGGTACTTTGCGCTTCCTCTTTGGTAGATTTTTCTTCCTCTAAAATACGCGCGGGAATACCAACGGCAGTTGCGTTGGCTGGTACGTCTTTTACCACCACTGCATTTGAGCCGATTTTTGAGCCTGCGCCTACCGTAATCGGACCGAGTATTTTAGCCCCCGCGCCAATCACCACGCCATTTTCAAGCGTTGGGTGGCGCTTGCCTTTATTCCAAGAAGTGCCACCTAAGGTAACCCCATGATAAAGGGTACAATCATCGCCAATTACAGCCGTTTCACCAATTACAACGCCCATGCCATGATCAATAAATACACGGCGACCGATGGTTGCTCCGGGATGAATTTCAATGCCGGTTAACCAACGACCAATGTGCGAATTAAATCGGGCTAACCAGTAAAAATGTTGCTGCCATAACCAATGTGATAGCCGATGCATTAATAAGGCATGTACGCCTGGGTAAGTTGTGAGTATTTCCCAGTGCGTACGCGCTGCTGGGTCTCGCTGAAAAACGATAGCGATATCTTCTTTAACGTGATCAAACATAAGTTATTGCCTTAATTTTGCATGAATGGTGGCTTAAAAAGCGGGCGTTAAGTCTGGCTTGATGATTGATGAAACCTAGCTAAATCATCTCTAAAATCATCAAAATAGATGCTGTACGAGGCGCATCCCTATTGCCTCACAGGGCATCTTATTTTAATATTTATTAATACTTATCGTGCTTTTTAGGCGTAACGGTAAGTGTTAGTATGCCACGTAACAAGTTAACTTCTTCTTTTTCTAGCCGAATGCGTGCGTAAATACGCCGCATGCGCTCCATCAGTTTTTTAGGCGCGACTGGGTTTAAATAACCAATATGTAGCAAGGTTTCTTCTAAGTGTTTATAAAACCCTTCAACGCTATCAATCGTTGCCAGTTCAATCGATGCATTTTGGCTTAACGTTGCATCTTCAAGTGCCGCCATGCGTAGCTCGTAACATATCACTTGCACAGCTGCAGCCAAGTTGAGCGATGAGTATTCTGGATTGGCTGGAATCATTGCAAGTAATTGGCAGTGATCAAGCTCTTCGTTCGTTAAGCCGCTCATTTCAGTGCCAAATACCAACGCTACCGTTTGCGTTGTAGCGATTTCCATTGCAGTCGCTGCCGCTGCGCGAATATTGACTAACTCATGTGAAAGGCTGCGTTTACGAGCACTCATACCAATGGCAAAAGCGCAGCCAGTCAGCGCTTCAGTCAATGAGTTTGTCACAATTGAATTTTCGAGTAAATCTGCTGCACCAGTAGATAATGCCGTAGCATGCGGATCCGGAAAGCTATCAGGCTTTACTAGGTATAAATGCTTTAGACCCATGGTTTTCATAGCACGTGCCGCCGAGCCGATATTGCCGGGATGGCTGGTTTGGCAAAGAATCACGCGGAAATTTTGCAGAACGTTTAGTCTTGTATTATCTGATGTTGATGTCATATTTTTAAAAATTTAGAGGTTCAAGCAATCTAAATTTTGAACTCTTAGCAATAACCGTTAAAATAGCATTTTATCAGTTCTTTAACATAAAGCTCTTTAACACGGCCGTAATTTAGACTTATTTCTATGCAAATATTCGCATACCAATAATTTTTAAGACCATTCGAGTATAAAACACGTTGAATAACTGGCTACTTCATATAGATTCGAGAAAATATGCATCCTATGCTATCAAACGCAGTGAAAGCTGCACGCCGTGCTGGCAGTATTATTACACGCGCCTCTGAGGATATTGGCTCACTCAAGATTCAAACCAAATCCTATAATGACTTTGTGACTGAAGTGGATAAGGCGGCAGAACAAGCGATTATTGATACGCTTAAAGATTTGTATCCACATCACGGTTTTTTGGGCGAGGAGAGCGGTGAGTCTAATATTGAGGCTGACTTCATCTGGATTATTGATCCATTAGACGGTACGACCAATTTTTTACATGGTTTTCCACAATATTGTATTTCAATTGCCTTGCAAGAGCGCGGTGTATTGACGCATGCAGTGGTATATGACCCAAACAGAAACGATTTATTCACTGCGACTAAAGGTCGCGGCGCTTTTTTAAACGATAAACGTATTCGCGTAACTCAGCGCACTAAATTGCAAGAATGCATGATTGGCACTGGTTTCCCATTCCGTGACTTTACACATTTAGATACTTATTTAGCCATGTTGAAAGACATGATTAAAAAAACCACAGGTATTCGTCGCCCAGGTTCAGCTGCTTTGGACTTAGCCTATGTAGCCGCTGGTTGGTATGATGGCTTTTGGGAAATCGGCTTGTCAACTTGGGACATTGCCGCAGGTGGCTTGATTGTGCAAGAAGCAGGCGGCATGGTGGGCGATTTTGAAGGTAATGAAGCGTGGATTAAAACAGGTAATATTGTGGCTGGAAATCCAAAAATATTCGGTCAAATACTGCAAACATTAAGCCCGCACGTTACTGATGATTTAAAAACACCGTCATCAACACCAGTAGTAACATCAGAAGAAATATAAAGTATATTTACGTTTTAAGGTTTGCCTGCTCATAATGAGCAGGCAACTGAGTGGTAGCTGTCGCATTTCAGAAATACCATTTTTTCAGATATCCATTCAATAATATTGCGAATTTTCCCTTGAAAAAAGCCATCAATTAACCAATCACTATCAATAATAGATTAATTTATCCGAAATATTTTTTACATGATTTTTTTACATTGAAGTGAAGAGGTAGTGAATACATTTTCAATAGATGAGGTAAGGCTGGTATGAACAATGTGAACATGAAAGTGCAACAATGCTAGAGCACGTGTTTGATCAGTATGCGAAAAATACACAACGCGAACCGCAATTAACAGCAGGTTTTATTGCCAATTTAATTGCCAAAATTAGACCGCCTAAGCCGCATCAAATAGAAACTGCCGTTAAGGCGATTCAGGCGCTTTGTTATTTGCTTAATAGCAATCCTGAAAAAGCTAAACTGCTGCGCGAGGCAATACTGCGACTGTTGAGCGAGCATAAGCCTATCTCATTGTTTTTAGTGTCGCGTCATTCTGCATTTGCTGGATTTTTTACAGAAATGCGACGTCGAATCGCACATAAATTTTTACCAGAAGCCATCGATAGCGCATATTTAATTGATTTATTTGCGCTTTTTTTCAGCAAAACCACTGACGAACTTTGGATTTCAGCGGTGCCAGATGATGTATGGGTGCAACTGATTGTTGCCATGCGTTTTAATGAAGCGCCTGAACACATCACCGAGCCTTGCCGGCAAAACTTGTTAGCAGCCACACAAGTGCTGTCTTATCGAATTGCTGCATTAGGGCTAGAGCCGGAATTGCTGCGTAATCACCCTGAGCTTGAGCAACATACTTCGCCTTTTATTACCCAGCAGACTGAATTAGCTGAATTTTTATTGCCAGCCGAAAATCAGGCGAATGGCGTTAATCAAGGCGACATCAAGCATATTCTGGTCATGCTCAATCAATGTAATAGCATTATTGCTAAAACTAGACGTAATAGCGTACAGACTGGCACCAGTATTCAGCTCACATTTTTATTACAGCGCATGTTGCAGCATGTATCACGTTTAGAAACCTTATTGCAGATTCTTGACCATTTAAGCGATGGTGCAGGTCAATATGCGGATAACGGCGCGTTGCATGGCAAAGTCGTACGATTGTTCAAGAAGTTGGTATATAGCGAATGCCACAAGAATGACATACATGAGCTTTGGCAAGAAAATATGGAGACTATGGCGCTGCGTGTGACGGAAAATGCGAGTCGTACTGGTGCGCATTACATCACTGCAAATCGCCATGAATACTTTGCTTTGATGCGATCCGCAATGGGGGCCGGGGTGATCGTGGCAATGATGGCAATGCTTAAGATATTTATTGCTAATTACCATTTAGCACCTTTAACAGAAGCACTGTTATTTAGCTTGAATTATGGCTTTGGTTTTATTTTGATTCACATTTTGCATTTTACGGTTGCCACTAAACAGCCTGCCATGACTGCCGCTGCTATTGCCGCGAGTATTGATGCAACTGATAGCAAATCTAAAGAGATGGATAATTTAGTCGCGATGATTGCAAATGCCATGCGTAGCCAAATGATTGCCATTCTTGGTAACGTTGTATTGGCTATTCCTGTGGCGATGTTGATTGCTTGGAGTATATTTAATTTAAGTGGGCAGCATTTTGTAAGCCCAGAAAAAGCACATCATTTATTGGCAGATATTGATCCTATCCACAGCGGCGCTTTATTTTATGCGGCCATTGCCGGGGTGTGTTTATTCCTCTCTGGTTTGATTGCGGGTTATCACGATAATTTGGCGGTGTATAACAAAATTCCTCAGCGTTTACGTGCACTCAATTGGCTACAGCGATTACTTGGTATTGCACGGCTAGATCGCGTTGCGCATTACGTTGAAAATAACTTAGGTGCGTTGGCGAGTAACTTTTATTTCGGTTGTCTGTTGGGAGGCATGGCGGCAATAGGGGTGTTATTTGGCTTGCCATTTGATATTAGACACATTGCTTTTTCATCGGCCTTTGTCGGATTTTCTGCCGTTGGTTTAGATTTTATGTTGACTTGGCAGGCCGTTGCATTTGCCGTGCTAGGGCTTGTCCTCATTGGCTTTGTGAATCTTGCGGTGAGTTTTAGTTTGGCCTTGTATGTCGCTATGAAATCACGCAAAGTACGCTTTAAACAATGGCGTTTATTACTTAGTAATCTTGCAAGTCGGTTAAATCAGCATCCAGCCGAGTTTGTGATACCACCAAAAAATCTTGATGAATCAAAACATTATGAATAATCGTATCCTCTAATAAACTCACTCAAAATATTTAATTTATGAATAATCAAGATCAAATCGACGTTCCTTTTGATGACCCAAGACGCCACGCGATGGCAAATAAATCTACTTGGATCAGCGTTGTGGTCAATACCTTATTGACGCTATTGCAAATTACGATTGGTTTTATTGCACATTCTCAAAGCTTGATTGCAGACGGTATGCATTCGCTCTCCGACTTGGTTTGTGATTTTTTAGTGTTAGTGGCCAGTCATCACAGTAAAGACCCTGCCGATGAAGGCCATCCTTACGGTCATGGTCGCGTAGAAACAGCAGCCTCTTTTGTATTAGGTGCAATTCTTACTGTCACTGGCGGCGCGATTATGGCGACTGCGGCAATCAAATTGCAGAATATTGAGCATTTTCCGCCAGTGGCGCCATTAGCGCTGTGGGTGGCGTTAGTCGCACTCGTCGCCAAAGAAGGCTTGTTTCGCTACATGTTACATGTAGGAGAGCGCTTACGATCGCCAATGCTGATTGCTAACGCATGGCATGCACGCTCAGATGCCGCATCTTCTCTGGTAGTGGCGATTGGTATTGGTGCCAACCTGATGGGTTTTGTCTATGCCGATTCTGTGGCTGCTATTGTGGTTGGTTTTATGATAGTGCGTATGGGCATTGTATTTGCTTGGGATGCCTTTCAGGAGCTCATTGATGCAGGGCTTTCAATCGAGGAGGTCGATAGCATCCGCCAGACATTAATTGATACGCCAGGCGTGGTTAATTTACATGAACTGCGCACACGTCGCATGGCACACCGCGCCTTAGTCGATGCGCACATTTTGGTCGACCCGCGTATCAGCGTTTCTGAAGGACACAGTATTGCTGAACGCGCACGCGGACGTATATTGAAGAGCCATCCAGCCGTGTCAGACGTGCTAGTGCACGTTGATCCAGAAGATGATATTGACCATGATAATAATGCTGCACGTATGCCAGCACGAGAAAGTTTATTGACGCATCTAGCGCCGTTGCTGGTTGGCTTACCTAAGCCGCAGAGAGTGGTATTTCATTACATTAATGGCAAAGTGGAAGCGGAAGTATATTTGCCGCATGCTTTTTTTGAAAACGCTCATGCCTTTGTTGAAGCGGAAGATAGTGTATTGTCACGATTAACTGATCATCAGTATTTTACTGCGGTATCGCTGAATTGCGTAGTAGGAAAAGTAACTTGATATTGGGAAAGTTACTTGTAGTAGGAAAAGTAACTTGTAGTGAGAAATTAGTTTGAAGTACCTTAGTTAAAGGTAAGCGGCAGATATTTTCTGCCGCTAAATTAGAACTAGGACTGTGCTTAAATACACAATCCAAATATTACACAGTTATTATTTGTTAACTGATTGTTTTAAACCAGCACCAACAGAGAAGCTTACTTGATTACTAGCTTTGATTGTTAGTGGTTCGCCATTAGCTGGGTTACGGCCTTGACGTTCTGCGCGATGAGCCACTTTAAACTTGCCGAAACCAGTAATGTTTACGTCATTACCTTCGGCCAAAGCTTTGGTGATGCCTTCTAATACCACGTTAAGCGCGTTATGAGCATCTGTTTTTGTAGCACCTGATTGTGCTGCAATCAATTCAACTAAATCGGTTTTACCTAATACATTTTTTGCTTCTTGTGTCATGGATTTTCCTTTGTTAATGAAAGCTAAAGTTCATTCAGAGTGAGTCCCAGTCTTGGTACCTGGAGCTTAGTTGCAAATTATGCTGCAATTTGATTGGTCGTGTAAAGCTACTTAGCCAATTTGGCGGATATTTAGAGGACTATTTTACTTAATGCGCAGTAAATATGTTTAAACGCCCTTGTTGCAGGTTGTAAGTGTAAGTTTTTTTGAAAAAAAATTATGGATACAATTGTTATATATAGGTAAATTTTAAATCATAAACAGCCCTCTGCGGACCTATTTTTAACAATCGACGTGTATTATTTTGCTTGTATTGGCGAATAAACTTAGCGCCGATAAAAGCAAAATTGCAGTATCATTTTAAGTAAATTCAGCTTGATTACTTCGGAGTACATACATGAAAAAAATTCTGATTGCCAATCCTAAGGGTGGCAGCGGTAAAACAACGCTTGCCACCAATCTCGCAGGTTATTTTGCAATGCTCGGTGCGCGTGTAGTGCTGTCAGATATGGATCGGCAGCAATCATCAGCGCAATGGTTGCAGCGTAGGCCCGCTGAAGCACCGATTATTCACGCACATAATCCCCGCAGCAAAACATTAAGCTTAGATTGCGAGTGGTTAATTACGGATTCTCCGGCTGGCTTGCGCGAAGAAAAACTCTCGGATGCCGTTAAACTTGCCGATTGCGTGATTGTACCCATACAACCATCAGCGTTTGATATTGGCGCAACGCGAGATTTTCTCGATATATTGGCGGCAGAAAAAGCCATTCGCAAACAAAAGACCTTTGTTGCACTGGTTGGCATGCGCGTGAATAGCCGCACTCACTCAGCTGCCGCGCAGGCTGAGTTTATGCAACAAACAGGGTTTCCTGTGCTCACCTATTTACGCAATGCTCAAGTGTATGCAACTGCGGCTGAGCAAGGTGTGAGTTTGTTTGATATGAGGCCCTCATTGGTGGTGCAAGATTTACAGCAGTGGGCGCCTTTGCTGAGCTGGGTTGTAGAGGCTACTGACGTTGAGGAGTGACACTGGATATCAATTGAAGCACGCCGATGCGCATAGTGCATTTAAGAGAATTGCGTTGGAATGCATTCAGCATATTCAGAGTAATCAAGACGTGGTATTGCATGACGCAGATATTGAAGGCGTGCATCGGCTACGTGTGGCAATTCGCCGCCTGCGCTGTGCCTTTTTAGTATTTCGAAAGGTTGTCGGTAAGAGCAATAGTAAAGCGTTGATGGATGAACTGACTTTGGTTTCTGACGTGCTGGGCAAGGCACGTGACTTGGATGTTTTTGTGACACAAATCTTGCCAGTGGTTATTTCGCAGTTTAGTCATCATAGAGGTATGCTGAAGTTGCGAGATAAAGCCTTACTTGCACAGGCGGCAGCCTATATTGAAGTGCGTGAGACACTTTATACAAAACGTTATCACAATATGTTGCTAACGTTATCGAATTGGATTGAAAGCAAGCGCTGGCGCCTGAATGCAAGCGGATCTAAAACTCCTAAAGTGCAAAAAATTGCTGCCACTAATCTTAATATGTGTTCTAAGAAATTGAAATTAAGCGGCAACAGTCTCGCGAATATGCAGCCAGAAGCGCGTCATACAGCGCGCATAGCAGCCAAAAAATTACGCGATACCGCCGAATTTTTTTGTAGCTTGTATTCAACCGCTAAATCACGCGCATATATTCAAAACCTGACTCAGTTGCAGGACTGTTTAGGTGCGCTTAATGACATCGTCATCACCGAAAAATTACTACGTAAAATTGTCGGCATTCGTCCTAGTCAATCGCAAAAAGATGCACTTAATATCTTTGCTGGTTGGAATGCATTCAATACTTTACGAGGCAATGCGCAACTGGACGAAATTTGGCTGAAATTTAGCGCTCAAAAACCTTTCTGGCATTAAGTGCCTGTTAAGTGACTTATCCATGATTAGACTTTCGACATAATTTCATTCATTGATACATGTTCGTAATAGCGTGATGTTGCCAGATAACAGATAAAGCAATGGCAAGGTACAAGGACAAAAAGTATACTGACTTTGAAAAATAATAAATTGGGCTGGGAGTGTTATTAAACTAGCTTATTGAAGCCAACATTGACAATCAAGCGAATGAAGAAAATACAATTACATAATGAAGTCGTCTGTGATTCAGCACCGATTGAAACACACACTCCTATGATGCGCCAGTATCACGGCCTTAAAGCGCAGCATCCAGATATGCTGTTGTTTTACCGTATGGGGGATTTTTACGAACTGTTTTTTGAAGATGCTGAAAAAGCCTCACGTTTGCTAGGCATCACCTTAACGCATCGTGGCAGTAGTAATGGTCAGCCGATTAAAATGGCGGGCGTGCCTTATCATGCGGCTGAAGGATATTTAGCTAAGTTAGCTAAATTGGGTGAAGCAGTTGCCATTTGTGAGCAGGTGGGCGACCCTGCAAGCAGTAAAGGCCCAGTTGAGAGGCGCGTGATGCGTATTTTAACGCCAGGCACTTTAACCGATACTGCATTGCTCGATGAATCACGCGATAATCAACTATTGAGTATTTATCAGGCGGAGGGTGTGATTGGCTTGGCGCGGTTGAATTTAGCCTCTGGTATGTTTATTTTGAGTGAGATTGCCATTGGGCTGCTTGGTCAGGAAATCGAACGTATTGCGCCTAGCGAAATCTTATTGGAGGATGATTTTCAACATGCGGCAATTAATGCCAGTAAGGTTGCAAAAAAACGCTTAAGCCCGTGGCAATTTGATTTTGATAGCGCATTTAATACCCTCACCAAGCAATTGAGTACTTACGACCTGAATGGATTTGGTTGTGCTGATTTGAGCCCTGCTATTTGTGCCGCAGGCGCATTGCTAGATTACGTGAAGCATACGCAACGAACCGCATTGCCGCATATCAACGGGATTAGCGTTGAGGCGACAAGTGCTTATCTCCAGCTAGATGCTGCCACGCGCCGCAATTTAGAAATTGATATGACTTTGCGTGGTGAAGCATCGCCAACTTTATATTCACTACTCAACACTACGCAAACGGCAATGGGCGCACGCTTGTTGCGACATTGGCTGCATCATCCGTTGCAAGACCGTAATTTAGTGATTAAGCGACATGAAGCTATTGCTGAGTTGATTCAGTCTGGCCGTATTTCTTCACTCAACCAAGCACTTAAAGCGATTGGTGATATAGAACGAATCACCGCTAGAATCGCTTTAACAACCGCGAGGCCTAGGGATTTATCTGGCTTGGCACTAAGCTTGCAGCAATTGCCCTTATTGCAAATGCAGTTGCAAGACATACGAACTAGCTTGCTACAAACACTGGTATCTAGTTTAACTGCACCTAATGCAGTTGTGAACTTACTCACTACAGCCATTAAGCCTGAGCCAAGTACGGTATTACGCGAAGGCGGTGTGATTGCTGATGGCTATGATGCTGAGCTAGATGAGTTGCGCGCATTGCAAAATAATCATGGCGAATTTTTACTGCAATATGAAGCGGCTGAAAAAGCGCGGACTGGTATTAGCAATTTAAAAGTTGAGTACAACAGCGTACATGGTTTTTATATTGAAATGAGCCGCACCCAAGCAGAGAGCGCCCCAGCTGAGTATAGACGCAGACAAACGCTGAAGAATGTTGAACGCTTTATTACCCCAGAATTAAAAGCGTTTGAAGACAAAGTGCTCAGTGCAAACGATCGTGCATTGGCGCGTGAAAAGATGCTTTATGCAACGGTGCTAGAACAGTTGTTGCCGTTTATATCGGAGCTGCAAACCAATGCCGGTGCGGTTGCCAGCTTAGATGTGCTGTGTTGCTTTGCTGAACGAGCGGTTACACTAAATTATGTTGCACCAGATTTCATCACTGAAGCTGGTATTCAAATTATGAATGGTAGGCATCCTGTTGTAGAGCAAATTTCGGTAGCAGCGTCAGGTCAGCCTTTTATTGCTAATGATGTGGTACTAAACCCTTATCGCCAATTATTGCTGATTACTGGGCCGAATATGGGTGGTAAATCGACATTTATGCGGCAAACAGCTTTAATTGTATTGCTTGCGCATTGTGGCTGCTATGTACCGGCTACTTCAGCTAAGATCGGTGAAATTGATCGTATTATGACGCGAATAGGTGCCTCTGACGACTTGGCTGGCGGCAGATCTACCTTTATGGTGGAGATGACCGAAACAGCGAATATTTTGCATAATGCTACTAATAAAAGTTTAGTGTTATTAGATGAAATTGGGCGCGGCACTTCAACATTTGATGGCTTGAGTTTAGCTTGGGCAGTTGCCAAGCAATTGTTAGAGAAAAATAAAGCCTATACATTATTTGCAACGCACTACTTTGAACTCACACGTATCGTAGATGAGTTTAAATATGCCGCTAACGTGCATTTAGATGCCGTTGAGCATGGCAACAATATTGTGTTTATGCACAAGGTAGAAGAGGGCGCAGCTAACCAAAGTTATGGTCTGCAAGTGGCGCAGTTGGCGGGTATTCCTAAAAGTGTAGTGGCCGCAGCTAAACGAAAACTCATTCAACTTGAGAATAATCAAGTGGCCAATAACACGGCACAACCAGACATGTTTATGTTGAGTGAGCCTGAAGTTAATTTACCTATTCACCCTGCTATCAGAGAATTAGAAGCGACACAAGCCGATGATTTAACGCCTAAACAGGCTTTGGATTTGTTGTATAAACTTAAAGCTTTACTTGATAAGCATGGTTGATTCAGTCATATTATTCATCAAGCGTTATCTTGTTTTTATGACGCTAAACTAATTTTAGGCTTGATAAATACAGCTATATCAACATTTTTTTAAAGCCACTTTATGAGCAATGAATGTCTGTAATGACTATGTTAAATTCTAAACTTATCAGTAATGCTGAACAGCTTCTTAGCAACGAGCGGACACGTTACTTGCAGTTACACCCAAACTCATTAGCCTTAGCTAATAAATCTAATGCGCATTTTTTATACGGCGTGCCTATGCACTGGATGAATGATTGGGGTACGCCAGTGCCGCTATTTGTGCAGCATGCGTTAGGTGCGCATTTCACTTGTGCGGACAATATTGATTACACAGATTTTTGTTTAGGCGACACTGGCGCAATGTTTGGTCATAGCTCAGCGCCTGTTGCCAAAGCAATTGCCGCACAAGCTAATGCTGGCTTCACTGCGATGCTGCCTTCTACCTTAACACCAGATGTTGGCGCAGCGCTTGCCGAACATTTTGGCCTCGCTTATTGGCAACTTGCCACTACTGCGACTGATGCGAATCGCTTTGTATTGCGCTGGGCGCGCGCTGTTACTGGTCGCAACAAGCTATTAGTGTTTGATGGCTGCTATCACGGGACTATTGATGAAACCATGGTAGACATGGCTATGGCTGATGAAACCCTGCTAGAGAGTGCCATAAGTGATGACGCGACGATTGATATTATTGAGGGTAAAACGGTTAATCGGGCCAGCTTGCTAGGACAAGTGTACGATTTAGGCTTACATACAGTCGCGCTACCATTTAACGATATTGCAGCAGTTGAGCGTGCATTAGCTAAGGGCGACGTTGCCTGTGTGCTCACCGAGCCTGCACTAACCAACTGCGGTATGGTATTGGCAGAAACAGGCTTTATTGAAAGCCTGCGAACACTCACGCAAAAATACGGCAGCTTATTAGTATTAGATGAAACACACACCATTTCCGCAGGCCGCGGTGGCTGGGCTAAAGCCAATAATGTAACACCTGACTTTTTAGTGGTAGGTAAACCGATTGCAGGTGGGCTACCTGCCGCTGCTTATGGTTTCAGCGCAGGCATGGCAGACCGCATGAAAGCAGCTAAAGATAGCGCCCCCGTGGGTCATTCTGGCATAGGCACAACATTATCTGGCAATATGATGACATTATCTGCAATACATGCCACCTTAACCGAGGTAGCCACTACAGAAGCTTATACACACATGCTGACACTGGCAGAATCGTTAGCACAGCAACTTACAAATTTAATCAAAAAACACCAATTACCGTGGAATATTACCCGTTTAGGTGCACGCTTAGAATTGCAGTTTTGCGCAAAAACACCACACAATGCGCAACAAGCACGCGATGCGCAAAATGATATTTTAGAAAACGCGATTCATCTTTATTTACTCAATGGCGGCGTGCTACTGACACCATTTCATAACATGATGTTGGTGTGCCCAGCGACCAATAATAATGATATTGAGCGCTTGGTGCGCGTTTTTAACGATTGTTTAGAAGCATTAGTGATGCTGTAGCCATCATAAAATCAGCGCATTAAACCTACTTTAGCGCTAATCAATTTTATACATCAAGCCAACGAAACAATCGCCTCTATCTCCACCAATACATCGCGAGGCAGTTTAGCCACCTGCACAGTTGAGCGCGCTGGCGTGTGGCTACCAAAAGTATCACCGTAAACTTTATTCATCGGCACAAAATCATCCAAATTCTTTAGAAATACGGTGGTTTTAATCACCTTTGATAAATCTGCACCTGCGGCTTCAATCACGGCTTTTAAATTGGCTAACACTTGCGTGGTTTGTACAACAATATCGCCATCGTTAAGCGAGCCATCTGCACGTAATGGAATTTGGCCTGAAGTGAATAATAAATCACCGACGACCATGGCTTGTGAGTATGGGCCGATAGCAGCCGGTGCGTTTGGTGTTTGAATGACGTGCATATTTAAAACCTTTTTAAAATTGGTGATAGAAAAATTTAAAGTTTACCCTGCTAGTCATTCTTTCGTAGGCTTGAACCCAGTTAGCTTGCAATTCACAAGAGATGCTAGTTTTTGCGAGAATGACGAACCAGTAATCTTATTATGCTGATAGCGTTTAACTATTAGCTGCGTCTGAATATTTAAATTGTACGCGCTTAACGTTACAAAACAATTCATAAGCAATCGTCCCAGCACTTGTGGCGACGGCATTGGCTGACACTTGCTTGCCCCATAACTCTACGTGGCTGCCGATGATTGCTGAAGGAATATCTGTTAAATCTACAAATAACATATCCATTGATACGCGCCCGATTAACCTAGTCATATTGCCATCTACGGCGATAGGCGTGCCAGTTGCGGCTGATCTTGGATAACCATCAGCATAACCGCAAGCAACAACAGCAACTGTAATGTCACGCTCAGCGGTAAATGTGCTGCCATAACCGATAGATTCACCTTTGGCAATTTTGCGTATAGAAATAATGCTTGAGCTTAGCTGCATTACCGGTCGTAATGTTTTTTTTGCGTCTGCGTCGGTTAAATTGGCTTGGTTAGCATTCAGCGGATTTGCGCCATAGAGCATGATGCCAGGCCTCGACCAATCAGCGGCAGCTACTTGCCAACCCAAAATGGCGGCAGAATTTGCAAGGCTCACCTCAGCGCTTAAACCAGCGGTAACACTTTTAAAAACTGCAATTTGCTGTTGTGTATGGGGTGAATTTAAATTATCAGCATTAGCAAAATGGCTCATTAACACAATTTTTTCGACATTTTTATGTGCACTTAAGCGCATATAAGCTGCGGTATATTCTGCTGGCGACAAGCCTATTCTGTGCATACCACTATCCATTTTCAGCCACACCTGCACAGGTTTTTCTAGTTTTGCCGTAAGCAATACTTCTATCTGCCAAACATGATGAACAATGAACCATAAATCTTGCGCCACAATCAGTGGCAGTTCTGCAGCCTCAAAAAAACCTTCTAGCAATAGTATTGGCGCTTTGATGCCAGCCTCACGTAATTGCAACGCTTCTTCTATGGTTGCAACCGCAAAACCATCGGCTTCACTTTCAATGGCTTTGGCGCACTGCACGGCGCCGTGGCCATAGGCGTTGGCTTTAATCACGGCAAGTGCTTTACCGCCATGTGATTGTTTAGCGACTTGATAATTATGCCTAAATGCATCTAGGTGAATATGAGCTACTGCGGGACGCGCCATAATTTTTTATATTTTTGAGAAAGTAGGTTTTGCAGCTAGTGTTCTTTTATCGCGTTGATTATATCGCCCTAGTGCTAAATCGTCACTTTGAATCGCAGGTTGATGGTGCGCCACTAAGTCTGCTAACACTTGAGCAGAGCCGCACGCCATTGTCCAACCTAATGTTCCATGACCAGTATTGAGCCACACATTATCATATAACTCTGAAGCCTTACCGATAATCGGCGTGCCATCCGGCGTCATTGGGCGTAAGCCTGTCCAAAATTGTGATTGTGACAGATCGCCAGCATCGGGAAATAAACCATTTAATACCATTTCTAAGGTTTCTCGTCTGCGAGGGTTTAGGCTTAAATCATAGCCGGCAAGTTCGGCCATGCCGCCGACACGAATGCGATTATCGAAACGTGTAATAGCAACTTTATAGGTTTCGTCCATTACAGTAGAGATAGGCGCAGCTTCACTATTGATGACTGGCACAGTAAGCGAATAGCCTTTGACTGGATACACAGGGATTTGCAAACCCAAGGCTAACATAAGCTCGCGAGAGTAGCTGCCTAGCGCGACCACGTATTGATCAGCATGCAAACTTTCCAAGCCATCTGCAGTACGAATTTCTACGCCACTTAATTTTCCATGTTCAATAAGTAAGCGCTCAATGGATACCTCTTGCCGAAACTTCACACCGAGTGCTTTGGCTTTTTCTGCTAAATTAGTTGTAAATAACTGACAATCGCCAGTTTCATCGTTGGGCAAACGTAAACCACCTAATAGTTGATCTTTTACCGTGGCTAAGGCAGGCTCTACAAGTACGCAGCCATCTGGGTCAAGATGCTCAAACGGTACCCCCATTCGGCT
>JAYWDO010000033.1:0-2368 GCA_043779795.1 Pseudomonadota bacterium | reverse complement strand
CGGTGTACTGCGACGCGATGCCGGCGGTCGGTGTGAACGCGGTAGGAATCTGTGGTCCATCACCTTTGCACGCGGCGGCCGCCGCGAGAATGGCGATGATGATAACCAGCAGCTTCTAACTGTAAGCAGCGTAATACATTGGTAAGTTGACTACCAAATTCACGTGTATGAATCGGATGTCGCCAGATTTCACTTAATGGTGTTTTAGCAAAGCTCTCATTCTTATGCTGCCTTAACACTTCAGCGACTTCGGCTTGGCAACAAGGTACTAATACCATGTATTTGGCTTGTTTTTTAAGTCCAAATTGAATCGCATCATCGGTAGCAGTATTACAAGCGTGCAGCGCGGTGACTATATCTACCTCAGCTGGCAGGCTATTCGATACGATAGATTCTTCGACAGTCAGATGCTCAAATCGCATCCTTAAAAAACCAAGCTCCTCCGCTAAAATTTTAGATTTTTCAATTAACTCTGCACGGGTTTCTATGCCGATTACTTCTCCATCGCTTAATTGCTTTAGCAGCAAGTCATACAAAATAAAACCTAAGTAAGATTTACCAGCGCCATGGTCTACAAGCACGGGCTTATCATTATTTTCGAATACTTCATTAAATAAAGGTTCGATAAAATTGACTAAATGATAGACCTGCTTAAGTTTACGGCGACTATCTTGGTTAAGCTTGCCGTCACGCGTGAGTATATGCAGCGCTTTTAACAGCTCAATAGATTGATTAGGGCGAATTTCAGGAATTGATGTCATGCTGCTATTTTAATGCAAAAATACATTATTCGCCGATGCTCGCTTATTTATCACATAGGAAAAAGTATAAATACAGATAAATGCAGATAAAAACTTGAATTGATACGCAAAATGTTAAAATGCGCGAATTGCAGTAAAGTTTAATGGTTTAACACGAAAACCATACCTTAATTTCGTTTCATCATCAAAAGATGACGAGGCGACAAGCCCATGACAGTACGTTTAGTACGGCAAGGCGCAGGCAACAAAGTCAGAATTGATGAGGAGATGAAATAAATGGCAATTCAATGGTATCCGGGGCACATGACCCAAGCACGCAAAAAAGCCGAAGAAACAATGGAATTTATGGACATTGTGATTGAGGTGCTTGATGCGCGCGTGCCAGAGGCGAGCCACAATCCTGTCATTAATGAAATGCGCTTATTTCGCCAGCGCCCAAATCTAAAGATATTGAATAAATCCGACTTAGCTGATCCTAAAGCAACGGAAGCCTGGCTTAATTACTTTAACAGACAGCCCAACACCAAAGCCGTTGCACTTTCGTGTAAAAAGCCAGGTGAAGCCAATAAAATTCCTAAATTATGTTTAGCACTTGCAGCGCACCGTGGCACACATTTAAAGCCATTACGCATGTTGATTATGGGCATTCCTAACGTGGGGAAATCTACCTTAATGAACGCGTTGCTGAATCGCCGTGTGGCTAAAGTGGGTGATGAGCCAGCTGTGACTAAAAGCCAGCAACGCTTCGATATTTCTGAGACTATGAGTATCACCGACACACCAGGTATGATGTGGCCAAAAATTCAGTATGAGTCTGATGGCTATATGTTAGCTGCCAGTCATGCAATTGGTCGAAATGCGGTGATTGATGAAGATGTGGCGTTATTTCTAGCTAACAATATACTCAAAACTTACCCTGCGCTCATCAATGCACGCTACAAACTAGACACCATGAAACATGAAGGCGGATTCTTAGATGTGCTAAAAATGGATGGTGTAGATTTACTCGAAGCTATCGCAAGGCGCCGCTCATACAAACGTCATGATGGCTTATACGATATGGAAAAAACGGCCGTGGCCTTTTTAACCGATTACCGTAGTGGTGCAATTGGTAGAATTAGTTTGGAAACACCCGCAAGTAGACTTCTGATGACGCAAGCAGAGTTGCCTGTAGTGTCAGAACCGCAAACTGAAGTTATAGAAGAAGAAAAGTTAGACGAGTAAGTTAAGTAAACGCTCATTTGTTAAGTTCGTCATATCCAGCATAAACATATAAGCGAATCACCACAGCGTATATTGGCTAAAGCATATACTGGTACTAGGCAGGCTGTTATGACAAAACTGATTACACCATTTTTTTTGTGAGCTGCTTACTAAACTCTACTTCAAGCTTACTCACACGTTTTGGCGTTTGCGGCCCGTAAGCATTCACAAAAACAACAAATTCGTCCAACATCATCGGTTCACATAAGCGCTCAGATTCGCCAGCACCTAATGCCAACACCAAGCTAAACAGACCATTACTGCCTAGTGTCATTGAATATTGATTGTTGCCACTACGTCGTTTAAGCCTGTCAATCGCGGCACTAGCTTTGGTGGATCGAGGA
>JAYWDO010000032.1:0-18085 GCA_043779795.1 Pseudomonadota bacterium | reverse complement strand
TAAATATATTTATATCAAATAGTTAACTGGATTCCAGCCTTCGCGGTAATGACGTAATTGATATGTTTTAGGATTAAAAAGCACTCGTACAAAGCTCTCAATTAATAAAATAAACTTATACTTTTATAGGGATTTAAGTTTTTTGGTATGTCATTTGCGTATAAAATAGGCACCCTTATCTTAACAATACAAACAAAAGATTATATAAACAGTGCAAATCGGCTCACACATCTTAAAAAACAACCTGATCGTTGCTCCCATGGCGGGTGTAACGGATAGACCTTTCCGTCAGCTTTGCAAAAAAATGGGTGCCGGATTAGCCGTTTCAGAAATGGTGACATCAAATTCATTGCTTTATGGCAGCGAAAAAACATTGCGCCGTGCAAATCACGAAGGTGAAGTTGACCCTATTTCAGTGCAGATCGCTGGTGCTGACCCGCAAATGATGGCGGATGCTGCAAGGCATAATGTAGATAACGGCGCGCAAATTATCGACATTAACATGGGTTGTCCCGCCAAGAAAATCTGCAACGTGATGGCTGGTTCGGCTTTACTTAAAGACGAGCCGCTTGTTGCACAAATTTTACGCGCCGTAGTAAATGCAGTTGACGTGCCTGTCACTTTAAAAATTCGTACAGGTTGGGATAAAAGCAATCGTAACGCGGTGCAAATTGCCAGAATGGCAGAAGACTTAGGCATTCAGGCCTTGGCGATGCATGGCCGCACGCGCGCTTGTTTGTACACAGGTGATGCTGAATACGACACGATTGCTGCGGTAAAACAAGCAATTAAAATTCCACTTATTGCTAACGGTGATATTACTACCCCTGAAAAAGCTAAATTCGTGTTGGAATACACGGGTGCGGATGCGGTGATGATAGGCCGCGCAGCGCAAGGTAGGCCGTGGATATTCCGCGAAATTGAACATTTCATTAAAACTGGTGAGCATTTACCTCCACCTGAAGTGACTGAAATTCGCGCAGTTATGCTGACGCATCTACATGATTTGTACGAGTTTTATGGTGAGCTAACAGGCATGCGCATGGCGCGTAAGCATATTTCCTGGTATACCAAAGGCTTAAAAGATTCCGCTAATTTTCGCCACAGCATGAATACGTTGCAAACAATACCGCTACAATTGGCGGCGATTGATGCGTTTTTTGATCACTTACAGAGTCGCGATAATCGTTTGCAATACGATTCAAGCGACAATATTGAAACAACTGGTCTAATTGAAACCAGTCTAATACTTAAGGTTGTGCAATGAGTAAATGTGATCTCGCTAACAGCGTAAAGTCATCCTTAGATCAGTACTTTAAAGACTTAGATGGCGAACCGCCACATGCAATATATGACATGGTATTGAGTTGTATAGAAAAACCGCTGCTGGAATATGTGATGCAGTACGTCACTGGTAACCAAAGTAAAGCCGCAGAAATACTAGGCTTAAATCGTAATACCTTACGTAAGAAAATTCAGCAATACAACATCGAGTAATTTACTTTACCTTAGCGTTTGAATTTATTAACCCGCACTTTTCCCTTAGTCATCAACTTCATTAGAGCTTTCAAATGGCAACTATTAAACGTGCGCTTATCAGCGTTTCTGACAAATCAGGTATTTTAGAATTAGCACTCGCACTCACTAAGCTAAATATAGAAATATTATCCACCGGCGGCACAGCAAAACTATTCCGCGACAACAGCATTCCAGTCATAGAGGTCAGTGATTACACCGGCTTTACCGAAATGTTAGATGGCCGCGTAAAAACCCTGCATCCAAAAGTACATGGTGGTATTTTAGGGCGGCGCGATTTACCCGAACATGTCGCGGCGATGAAAGCTGCCAGCATTCCGAATATCGACATGGTCGTGGTGAATTTGTATCCGTTTGAAGCAACTGTAGCGCAGCCAAACTGTACACTTGAAGATGCGATTGAGAACATTGATATTGGTGGCCCTGCCATGGTGCGTTCTGCCGCTAAAAACTGGAAAGATGTCGCTGTGCTGACCGATGCCAGCCAATATACAGATGTCATCAACGAGCTACAAAGTACGGGTGGCGCGGTAGCTGAGGCCACGACTTTTGCACTATCAGTCGCCGCTTTTAATCGCGTATCGCAATATGATGCAGCCATTAGCAACTATTTGTCTGCGATTGATTACACGGCCAGCATGGCGAGTAACCAAGCCGTATCTCAGCAGTTTCCAGCCCAAAGCAATGCCAATTTTATTAAAGTGCAAGATTTACGTTATGGCGAAAACCCACATCAGCAAGCGGCGTTCTATCGCGATTTACATCCAGCGCCCGGCTCACTTGTCACCGCTGAGCAATTGCAAGGTAAAGAATTAAGCTACAATAATATCGCCGATGCTGATGCAGCTTGGGAAACAGTAAAGTCTTTTGACACGACTTCCTGCGTTATTGTAAAGCATGCAAACCCGTGCGGCGTTGCTTTAGGTGCTAACGCACTTGAGGCCTACACTAAGGCTTTTCAAACTGACCCTAGCAGCGCATTTGGCGGCATCATCGCGTTTAATACTACGGTTGATAAAGCTGCGGCTGAAGCAGTTTCTAAACAATTTGTAGAAGTGTTAATTGCGCCAGATTATACGGCTGAAGCCTTGGCTATTTTTTCCGCTAAAGCCAATGTACGTGTACTTAAAATTACTTTGCCTAAAGGCGGCAATACTGCGTTTGAACAAGGCCGTAACTCACACGAAACTAAACGCGTAGGTTCTGGCTTGTTGATTCAAACTGCTGATAATCACGAAATTAGCCCTTCTGACTTGAAAATAGTCACAAAAAAACAGCCAACCCCGCAACAAATGGCCGATATGCTATTTGCTTGGCGTGTCGCTAAATATGTGAAATCAAATGCCATTGTATTCTGTGGTAACGGCATGACGCTAGGCGTGGGCGCAGGTCAAATGAGCCGCGTAGACAGTACCAAAATCGCTGCAATCAAAGCGCAAAATGCAGGGCTAACGCTAAAAGACTCAGTCGTAGCTTCCGATGCGTTCTTCCCCTTCCGCGATGGTATAGACGTGCTGGCAGAAGCCGGTGCAAGCTGCGTGATTCACCCAGGCGGAAGTATGCGTGATGAAGAAGTGATTGCCGCCGCGAATGAACACGGCTTGGTGATGGTGGTAACTGGTATTCGCCATTTTAGGCACTAGGGCAGCACTTTTAATTCAACTTTCGTCACTATACCGCGTTGCTCATAAAAGCTAATTTGAAATCACAACTTGTGATTTCAAATTTAGTTTAGGAAAAATCTAGTTAGGAAAAGTAAAGTCATGAAAATATTAGTCATTGGTGGCGGTGGTCGCGAGCACGCACTTGCTTGGAAAATCGCCCAAAATAAAGAAGTTAGCCGCGTATATGTAGCTCCAGGAAACGCAGGTACTGCCACTGATCCTGATATGCTTAATGTGCCTATTACCAGCGTGCCGGATTTGGTTAAATTCGCGCAAGATGAACATATACACATCACTATTGTTGGTCCAGAGGCACCACTCGCCGCTGGTGTCGTTGATGCTTTTCATGCGGCTAACCTTAAAATTTTTGGTCCAACAAAAGCAGCCGCGCAATTAGAAGGCTCTAAAGATTTCGCTAAAGCCTTTATGCTGCGTCACAACATACCAACAGCTGCTTATGCTACTTTTACTGACGCTGCCAAAGCGCATGAATATGTGAAGCAACAAGGTGCCCCTATTGTGATTAAAGCCGATGGATTGGCTGCTGGTAAAGGTGTAGTAGTTGCGATGTCTGCTGATGAAGCGCATGCGGCGATTGACGCGATGTTGTCAGACAACAAACTCGGCAGCGCTGGTGCAAGAGTGGTAATCGAGGAGTTTCTAACTGGTGAAGAAGCCAGCTTTATTGTGATGGTAGATGGCAAAAACATCTTGGCGCTAGCCACTAGCCAAGACCATAAAAGACTATTAGATCACGATCAAGGGCCAAACACTGGCGGCATGGGCGCTTACTCACCTGCACCTGTCGTCACGCCTGAAATTCATGCCAAAGTCATGCGTGAAATTATTCGACCAACAGTTGAAGGCATGGCAAAAGATGGGTTGCCATACACCGGCTTTTTATACGCGGGCTTGATGATTTCACCCGATGGCGGTGTGAAAACCTTAGAGTTCAATTGCCGCATGGGTGACCCCGAAACGCAACCGATTATGATGCGTTTAAAATCTGACTTTGTAGCACTGGCGGAGCATGCCGTGAATGGCACCTTAGACCAAGCGGAAGCGCAGTGGGATAGACGTACCGCACTTGGCGTGGTGATGGCGTCAGCCAATTATCCTGACACGCCAAGGTTGGGCAATGAGATTACCGGCTTACCTAAGCATTTAGAAGACGCACATGTATTTCACGCAGGTACAGTGCTGACGGATGGCAATGTATTCACCAGCGGTGGTCGCGTATTGTGCATTACCGCATTAGGTGAAACCGTTAAGTTCGCCCAACAACAAGCCTACTCAATAGTCGATAAGATTAAATTCAACGGCGCGCAACACCGCACAGATATTGGTTATCGCGCCATTAAAGGTTAATGCAATGGATACCAAAGCCGTTTTACATTATCTGCAAAACCTACAATCACGCATTGTTGAATCGCTAGAGCTGGTAGATGGTAAAAACTTTCTGCATGATAGCTGGAATCGCCCTGAAGGCGGCGGTGGCACCTCTTGTTTATTGGAAGAAGGTAATGTTTTTGAACGTGCCGGTGTAGGATTTTCGCATGTATTGGGTAACAAGTTGCCGCCTGCAGCGACTATCGCACACCCTGAAGCTGCGGGTCGTAGCTGGGAGGCGATGGGCGTTTCGCTCGTGTTGCATCCGCGCAATCCTTATGTACCAACTGTACACATGAATATTCGCTTTTTTGTCGCAGAAAAAGAAGGCGAAGCGCCTATTTGGTGGTTTGGTGGCGGCATGGATCTCACGCCTTATTATGGTTTTGAAGAGGATTGTACACATTTCCATCGCACCAACAAATCTGCATTAGACGCATTTGACTCATCGTACTACCCACAATTTAAAAAACATTGCGACGAATACTTCTACCTAAAACATCGTAAAGAACCGCGCGGTATCGGCGGTATATTTTTTGATGATTTTAACGAGTTAGGGTTTGAGCGCAGTTTTGAATTACAACGTACCGTGGGTGATAGCTTTTTACAAGCTTACTTACCAATTGTGCAACGCCGTAAAGAGTTACCTTATACTAAAAATGAACGTGATTTTCAGGCTTATAGACGTGGTCGCTATGTAGAATTTAACTTGGTATATGACCGCGGCACGCTATTTGGCTTGCAGTCTAATGGTCGCACTGAGTCAATCTTAATGTCGATGCCGCCTATCGTGAAATGGCGCTACGACTGGAAGCCGGACACAAACAGCCCAGAAGCTAAGCTTTATTCTGACTTTTTGATTGATAAAGACTGGCTTAGCATCGCAAAATAGCACTCTATTATTCAAATGATAACTCACCAATTTTTTGCGCATCAAAATATAAGTGTTTACTTGGTTTATATGAATAAAGTCTATTTTTAATGGCCTATTTATTGCATAATAAATAGCACTTAGCATGGAGTTTAATCATGGCGCCTCCCCTTCTTCACCTTGCATCGGCAGAAAATAAACACCCTTCACCTGTAATGAGTTTTCAGTCGACCATAGACTTTGAAGAACAGGCCGTATTGCTGGATGGCTGGAACCAAGGCTACGGGCAACTCTCAGCGGGCGGCTTTGAAGGTTACGTTTCTGAGATACGTTTTGATGACCTGCATTTATTCATGGAATACAGTAGCCAAAGCTTATTTCAAAATGGCCAGTTGTCAGACGATGTGATTGCAGTAGGTGTTCCAATTCAATTCAACGGTAATGGCTTGTTTTGTGGCTCGGCCTGTAACCATCAATCAATGCATATTTTTTCAGGGAAGAATGGGTTTGAATTTTTCTCACCGACACAGTTATTAATGGGCGGCATGGTGATAAAGCGCGCTCAACTGGCGTCATGGTTATCAGAACAAGACATCGACATCATTAACAGCAAAACCCAGCAAACTCGGCTCATGCCATTAGAAATGCACAAAGCCAAATCCGTGCGAGTCTTCATGAGCGGTGCGTTTGACATGCTGAATAAGAACCCACAATTACTGCACCAAGCCAATACGCGGCACTCACTCATCAAAACAGTGATGTCTCTGTTAGCAGAAGGCTTGATCGACAATACGCCTATGCTAAAAGCTAACCCTTCTAGCCTCAAGTGCTGGAAAATCATCAATGACACACGTGAATTGGTGCAACAACATGCCGATAGCCCGTTAAGTGTAGTTGATGTATGCAACGTACTTGGTACTAGCCGCCGTACCCTACAGTACTGCTTTCAAAACTTGCTGAACACCAATCCTGCAGCCTACCTGCGAGCAGGGCGTTTAAACGGCGTACGCCGCATGTTACGCACCAGCCATTCGGTCACAGAAGCAGCGGCACAATGGGGGTTTTGGCACTTCGGCCATTTTTCACAAGAATACAAAAAAATGTTTGGCGAATTGCCTTCGGTAACTCACAAACGCTTGCATGGGATGCATTAACGCTTATAGCTAGCGTATATAGCCAATGTCTTCTACCTCAATTTGCACTGCATCACTTTCATCTTTTAATACCACTCCTGATACTTGCAAACGCAACGCCTCTTTGGCTAACCAAAGCAGCTTTTTAGCCGCAGCATCATAAACCAAGCCCTCCGGCCTAACATTTGAGATGCAATTGCGATCAGCGTCACTACAAGCTAGGTGGGGATTAAACGTAAGATAGATACCCAAACTATCTGGCGAGCTTAAGCCGGGACGCTCACCAATCAGCATGACCACCATCTTGGCTGCCAAAGTTTCTGCTATTTCATCGGCAATGGCTACACGGGCTTGACTGGCAATCACGACTAAACCAAGATTCCATTCAACCGGAATATAAGCCTTCATAGCTTCTAGCAATGGTTTAACATGCCTAGAGACTGCTAATGAAGATAAACCATCGCCGACAACAATTAAAAAATCAATAGGCTTCTTGGGCAATGCTTGTAATTGAGTGAGGCTATCGGCATGCAAACGACGTCCTAAATCAGGCCGCAATAAATAACTAGCGCGATCCGTTGCACGGCTTTTTACACGCAGTGTTTGATAATCAAGTGCCTGGATAGATTGCTCCAATGTGTCAATATCCAAGGGCAAATGTACGGAGTCACGCGCCATAGCATGCGACAAACCAAAATCAAGCACCTCTTTGGTAGGAAGACTACTACCAACGCGCCCCAAGGCTATTCTTGCGCGTGTAAACCTACGTAGTTGATACCAAGGATCTTGTTGCAAGCTAGGTTTGTCAGCATCACTCATTTTTCCTCCAATAAATTTTTTGGCATATTTTGCAGCATAGGATGCTGGTCAGTGATGGCACGCACCACACCATGTTCGTCCATAATCTGCATTTTTTTCAACCATTGTTCAAATTCTGGGGCAGGCTTTAGGCCTAGCACTTTTCGTAAATACAGTGCATCGTGAAACGAGGTGGTTTGGTAATTCAGCATAATGTCATCAGCACCAGGGATGCCCATCATAAAGGTCAGCCCTGCCGTTGCAAGTAAAGTCATGAGCGTGTCTATGTCGTCTTGGTCGGCCTCGGCATGGTTGGTATAGCAGACATCGCAACCCAACGGCACACCGAGTAACTTTCCGCAAAAATGGTCTTCCAAACCTGCGCGAATAATTTGCTTGCCATCGTACAGATATTCGGGGCCGATAAAGCCCACTACGGTATTGGTCAGCAAGGGCGATAAATGACGTGCAATAGCGTAAGCACGAGCCTCGCAGGTTTGTTGATCCACACCAAAATTAGCATTGGCGGAAAGCACAGAGCCCTGTCCTGTTTCAAAGTACATGACATTGTTGCCAACCGTGCCACGGTTTAATGATAACGCTGCCGATTGCGCTTCTTTAAGCATGGCAATATCAATCCCAAAACTTTTATTGGCTTTTTCAGTACCGGCAATCGATTGAAACACCAAATCCAGCGGTGCGCCTTTTTCAATCAGCTGTATCTGGTTGGTAACGTGCGTGAGAATGCAAGATTGCGTAGGAATAGCGTATTGGTTGATGACTTCATCGACCAGATAATACAACTCCATTAAGGCTGAAATGCTATCCGTGGCAGGATTGATACCAATGACTGCATCACCTGAGCCGTATAGCAAGCCATCTAGCATTGAAGCAGCAATACCGCGTGGATCATCCGTAGGGTGATTCGGTTGCAAACGCACAGAAAGATGTCCGGGCAAGCCTATAGTATTGCGAAACGCAGTGATAACATGGCATTTCTTTGCCACTAAAATTAAATCCTGATTACGCATGAGCTTGCTCACCGCAGCTGCCATCTCTGGCGTAATGCCGAGTGCTACACGCTTTAAAGTTGCCGAATCGGCAATATCTGACAGCAACCAATCACGAAAATCACCGACGGTAAGGTGGCTAATTTCAGCAAAGGCCTGCTTATCATGCGTATCCACAATGAGCCGCGTGACTTCATCGGTTTCATACGGAATGATTAAGTCTTCTAAGAATTGTTTAAGTGGAATTGCGGCTAAGCACATTCTGGCCGCCATGCGTTCAGCATAAGTTTCTGCAGCTACGCCAGCAAGCTGATCGCCGGAGCGTGCCGGAGTTGCTTTAGCCAACACACACTTAAGGTCTGCAAACTGATAAGTACGTGCGCCTACACTATATTGGTAACTCATCATGCACTCACTTCATTGATCTCAGATAAATCTTTTAAATCTGATATAACACTTATCACGCCAGAAATTGATTCTGGCGCGACTTCATACCTACAAGCTTAAGTAGCTAGCTTGTTATCAGCAGAGGCATCACGATGATGTTGTGTCATGCTGAAATAAACGTATCCTAAGGCCATTAAACCAAAGAACACTACGGTCAGTTGTTGATTAAAGTAGATCATCGTCACCAAACTAACAGAAGCCAAACCTAGCGCGATGGCTGGAAATATCGGGTAAGCCATAGCGATAAACGGGCGCTCCAGATTAGGCTCATTTTTACGTAGCGCGAACAAACTCAGCATAGAAACGATGTACATCACAATGGCACCAAAAACTGACATGGTAATCAAGTTAGCGGTGAGCGTTTGCCCTGCAAACTGAAAGCCATCACCCATGATTGCAGCGACACCAACCACTGCACCTGCAATAATTGCGCGATGTGGCGTTTTGTATTTATCGTTTACCGCACCAAAGTATTTTGGCATATAACCAGCGCGTGATAGCGCGAAAATCTGGCGTGAATAACCAAGAATAATGCCATGGAATGAGGCAATCAAGCCAAACAAGCCAATCCACACCAACATGTGCAACCAGCCGCTATTTGCACCAACAATCATCTTCATCGCTTGTGGCAATGGGTCATTAATATTTGAAAGCATTCTCCAATCGCCAGCCCCACCGGCAAAGACCATTACGCCAATCGCCAACACAACCAAGGTTAAAACACCACCGATGTAAGCCTTAGGAATGGTTCTTTTAGGGTCTTCGGCTTCTTCTGCGGCCATGGCAACACCTTCAATCGCCAAAAAGAACCAAATAGCAAAAGGAATCGCGGCAACGATACCAGGAATAGCCGCCATGCTAAGGTCATTTTGGCCAGACCAGCCATGAGCGACAAAGTTACTGACAGAAAAACCAGGAGAAACCACACCCATGAACACTAGCAATTCAACAATGGCTAATACAGTGACAAACAATTCAAACGTGGCAGCAATGCGAACACCTACAATATTTAATGCGACAAATACCGCATACGCCCCCATCGCAAACATCTTAGGGTCCATCCCCGGGAACTGCACGTTTAAATAAGCACCAATTGCCATAGCAATCGCTGGTGGTGCAAACACAAACTCAATTAACGTTGCAAAGCCTGCAACATAAGCCATTTTTGAGCCAAAAGCACGCCGCGCATAAGCAAAAGGACCACCTGCATGCGGAATAGACGTTGTTAACTCAGTAAAGCTAAAAATAAAGGTGGTGTACATCAATGCGATTAGAATAGTCGTCACTAGAAAGCCTAAAGTACCTGCTTTATCCCAACCATAACTCCAACCAAAATACTCACCAGATATCACTAACCCGACTGCTAGACCCCACAAATGCCAACCATTCAGCGTTGCTTTTAATGATGAACTCATCACTACTCTCCTTAGTGTTAAATATGCTGTGTTGAATATGGTGTCTTTAATAATCACCGAATTAAAGCTTTGCGCCTACTAGTTGCTAGCCTTGGTCACAATAATGTAACTTTTTAAAGCGCTGCACTATCCCATTTTGGCAATCAACCACTAATGCTTAAAATAACTGTTAAAACCAATGCTCTAAAGCCGTTCAATACTGAGTAAACACTATTCAACTTAATGAGTAGCCTATAGACCAAAATGGGTGACGACTGTCTGTCATGCTAAAATATCCACCATATATTTTATGCAACGTATATTGATATGCGCCCTATACTTAAAGGTGCAATTTCAATTTGCGTGATGCCACTATGACAGATTTAACTAATCGGAATGATTGATACTAATGCCTACTGAAACGCCATCTCAAAACCAAGCCAAGATTCAGGCCCAAGACTTGCTCGATTTTATTGATGCTAGCCCTAGCCCTTGGCATGCAGTGCATACAGTTGAAAAGCGATTATTAAGTCAGGGTTTTACACAGTTAAACGAAACACAAGCATGGCAACTTAAACCAGCAGCTAGCTATTACGTAATACGTGGCGGCGCCTCTATCATTGCGTTTACATTAGGTAGCCAAGCACTTACCGAAACAGGCTTCCGCATGTTGGGTGCGCATACAGATTCACCCAGCTTGCGGCTTAAACCCAATGCAGCTTATAGTGATGATGGTCTAGTAAGAATTGGTGTAGAAATTTATGGTGGTCCGATTTTAGCAACATTTACTGACCGTGATTTAAGTGTCGCTGGTCGCGTAAATATACGTACGGCAACAGGCTTCGAGACCCGTTTACTCAAGTTTGATGATGCCATCATGCGCTTGCCGAACCTAGCCATACACATGAATCGTGAAGTGAATGACAAAGGCTTGTTATTAAATAAACAAACGGGGTTACCGCTTATTTTTGGTGAGCATGAAACAGGCATTGAAGCTGACAAACAGTTTTTAAAGCACATTGCAGATGCACTAGCCGTTGAAGTTAAAGATATTTTAAATTTTGAACTCAATGTGTTTGATACGCAAAAAGGTGTGTTTTGGGGTGCCAATCAAGAATTTATTGCAGATAGTCAGCTAGATAATCTCGCCTCTTGCCATGCGGCATTAACGGCTTTACTTGCAACAGAGAACCCAGCATCAAGCTGCATCTGCGCATTATTTGACCATGAAGAGGTCGGCAGTGAAAGTGCTACTGGTGCCAGTGGTAGCTTTTTAGCCGACGTGATAAGCCGTATTGCAATCAGCCTACAATTAGGTGAAGAAGCGCGATTACAAACAATGGCGCAAAGCTTTTTCATTAGTGCAGATATGGCACACGCCTATCATCCAAACCATCCTTCTGCCTACGAGCCCTGCCACCATGTGTTGGTCAACAAAGGCCCTGTCATTAAAACCAATGCCAACCAACGATATGCTACCAATGCAGATACTGCAGCGCGCTTTATCACGCTGTGCGAAAGTGCGAATGTGCCATATCAGCAATACGCGCACCGCACTGATTTAGGTTGCGGCAGCACTATAGGGCCTATCGTAGCATCAAACTTAGGTGTAGCTAGCGTAGATATTGGCTCGCCGATGTGGGCAATGCACAGCATTCGTGAAAGTGCTGGCGTACTGGATCATTGCTATATGATTACGGTGTTAAAAGCCATGTTTAATAGTTAAAGCACTGTGATTAATAGCTGAAACAATTTGATTAATAGTTAAAGTACGGTGATTAATCAAGTTAATTAGTATTAATCAAGTTAATTAGTTAGTATATTCAAAAGCACCTAATTATTGGATACCTTTTATGCACAAACAACTTTTACGCACTAAACCAATTTTAGCGCATTCTGACAGTGGTCTAAAAAAATGTCTGACTGCATTCGATTTGGCGCTACTCGGCATAGGTTGTGCAATTGGCACAGGTATTTTTGTGCTCACAGGCATTGCCGCCGCAACTCAATCTGGCCCGGCTGTAGTCTTGTCATTTATATTCGCTGGTATTGCTAGCGGATTTGCAGCACTCTCATACGCTGAATTAGCCGCCTCCGTTGGTGGTTCTGGTAGTGCTTACGGCTATAGCTATGTAGCGTTTGGTGAGTTTGCGGCTTGGGTGATGGGTTGGATTTTACTGCTGGAATATGGCGTTGGTGCGGCAGCTGTAGCGAATGGTTGGGCAGGATACTTCGTCAATACCCTAGCTAACTTCAATATGTATTTGCCAGAAACCCTCACAAAAGCACCCATGATGGGCGGACTCATCAATCTGCCTGCATTTGCCATTATCTGGATACTCACAATACTATTGATGATAGGTGTAAAGGAAAGCGCCCGCTTCAACAATATTATTGTATTGATTAAATTATGCACGATTGCCATTTTCATCGTCATTGCCAGTATGCATTTAAATACTGATAACTGGCATCCATTTATGCCTTTTGGTTGGTTTAGCACATTAGAGAATGGTAAAAACGTTGGTGTATTAGCTGGTGCGTCTTTAGTATTTTTTGCCTATTTTGGTTTTGATGCAGTTTCAACCGCAGCAGAAGAAGCTAAAAATCCGCAACGCGATTTACCTATTGGCTTACTCGCTTCTCTAATTTTTTGCACACTTGTCTATATTGTTGTTTCTGGCTTGCTCACAGGTGTAGTCTCTTACACAGAGCTTAATGTGCCGTCACCAGTTGCATTTGCTTTAAGTAAAATTGGCCATACTTGGTCATCAACCCTAGTTTCTACAGGCGTGCTTGCTGGCCTCATTACAGTATTACTGGTGCTGTTATATGGTTTAACGCGAATTTTATTTGCAATGAGTCGTGATGGCTTAATTTCACCTGTTTTTTCGCAGATTAATCCAGATCGTCAAACGCCTACACGCATTATTTTAATGTGCGGGCTTGTCGTTTCTCTAGTCGCAGGCTTTATTCCACTAGGTGAATTAGCAGAAACTGTAAACATAGGTACTTTAGCAAGCTTTGTCATGGTATGTGTTGGCGTTATCGTATTGCGTATTCGTCAGCCCAACCTTAAACGGCCATTTAAAAATCCATGGAATCCATTAATCCCAGTGCTAGGTATATTATCCTGTGGCGCATTAATGACCTTTTTACCGGCTATTACTTGGTTTAGGTTTTTTATATGGATATTGATCGGCATAGTGGTTTATTTCACTTACTCAATCCACCACAGTAAATTAAAATCCTAACAACAGACATAACGCTTTGCTCAGCGCAACAAAAAAGCCAGTCAATTGACTGGCTTTTTTGTTGGCTTTAACACCGTTGATTTTAAAGCTTAAGTAATTTGCATTAAATTACAGGCTTAATACCCACTCAACTATCGTTTTAATATCAGCATCTTTAACTTGTGGGCTGTTTGCTGGCATAGGCATAGGGCCCCAAACACCACTACCACCCGCTTTAACTTTAGCAATTAATTTTGCTTCAGCAGTTTTATCACCTTTGTATTTTGCAGCAACGTCTTTGTATGCTGGGCCTAATATTTTTTTATCGATACTATGGCAAGCTAAACAGCCACTTTTTTGTGCTAATGCTTGTGCTGCTGCAGCGTCCACTGCGTTTGCTTGAGCTGCAACTAACATAGAACCAGCTGCTGCGATTGCTAACAATAATGCTTTCATGCTATCTCCTTGAGTTTACACGTAATAATTAATCTTGCATTTTTACAACTAGTAATAATACCTAGAATTATAATTCGTAACAAGTCAAAGCTAAGCCAGCAAGTTGAATCATTTCAATACATTCAATGCAACTAAACAAACTTGGTAAGTTATCAATACTTTGTGAGCATATAACGCCTTTGCAAATTCGTGCGTTGACATCTTTTACTAATTTTATTTACAATTTTTTGGCTGTGTTACGACACTGATTAATACAAAAATACTAAAGTAGCTCCAACGAGTATTCCGTGACCATTGTATGAGACTCACCCGGAAAAATGGTCACGCTATTTTCCATGGCATTTGCAGATTCTACGCAGAGCATTTTTCTCCACTCGTCTGGCTCGCCCATGTCGCTCATTTGCGCCACTTTCTCTGCACCAGGTGACCAAATCACAGTAGTATTACTACCAGACTTTGCAACACGAATCGCCCGTTTAAAACCGCTATCGCGAATAATACAGTCTTCATCACTGTTGATATATACTCGGTCAAACTCGCCATCAAACTGTAGTGGCCCATGCTGCACATTGCGTACATAGCCTTCAACTTTATCTGAATACACTAAATTTTCTAAACCTGTCACATGCGTATTTTTAACATCGCTCACATTAAAATAAGTGTGAAATGCTTCACCAATCATAAACGGATGATTAGCGAGATTTTTAGTAGTCATTTCTAAACGCAGATAATTACCAATGGTAATTTCCAGTGTCAATTGAAATGGATACGAAAGCTGCTTTTTAGCCATTTCAGTTTGTGTCATTTCGAGGTGTAGCCGCGTTGTTCCATTGGGCAATTTACAGCTTTTAACAACTTGCCAAGGAATCACCCGCGCAAAGCCATGTGGGCAATAACTACTATCGGTAGGATGAGCACCAAACCAAGGCCAGCAAATAGGTACGCCGCCACGAATAGAACGCGCTTCGACATAGCGTGCGTTACTTGAAAGCCATAATACTGGCTCTGCCGTAGATTTTGGTTGCCATTGCATGACGTGTGCGCCTTGCAATGCTATTTTGGCAGTTGCGTGGCGATTATTGATTTCAATGTAACCTAAACCGTTCGCGTCTTTAGTAAAACGAACATCATTTGTTTGTACGGTATTTGCAACGTTTAGATGTGAAAGTACACTTGCATGTGTCATGTTGATTTACTTTTTAGCTAATTTTAAGTGATTCGAGTAAATGATAAGCATCTTACTTTTCTATCTGAGAAACATCACGCACTGCGCCACGAGCCGCGCTGGTGGTCATTGCTGCGTAAGCTCGTAATGCAGGTGAAACTGCGCGTACACGGCCTATCGGCTTCCAAGCTTCTTTACCTTTGTCTTCCATTTTTGCACGACGATGCGACATTTCCTCATCGCTCACAGCCAAATGAATGGTGCGGTTTGGAATATCAATTTCTATCGTGTCGCCCTCTTCAACCAAGCCAATCGCGCCGCCTTCAGCCGCTTCTGGCGAGGCATGACCAATACTTAAACCAGAAGTACCCCCTGAAAAGCGACCATCTGTAAGTAATGCACAGACCTTACCTAAGTCTTTAGACTTTAAATATGACGTTGGATACAACATTTCTTGCATGCCAGGGCCACCACGTGGGCCTTCATAACGAATCACTATCACATCGCCTGCTACAATTTTATCGGCTAGAATCGCCTCAACCGTCGCATCTTGTGATTCAAAAATTCGCGCACGACCTGTGAATTTTAGAATACTGTCATCCACGCCTGCTGTTTTAACAATACATCCATCTAAGGCAATATTGCCATACAGCACCGCTAAACCACCGTCTTGAGAATAAGCATGCGCTTTGTCACGAATACAGCCTTCTGCACGGTCATCATCTAGCGTTGGGTAAAGCATGCTTTGTGAAAAGGCAATCGTCGTTTTAATGCCGCCCGGTGCCGCGCGGAAGAATTTTTTAACGTCTTCGTCCTGCGTGACCATAATGTCCCATTTATCCAAGGCGTCACCTAATGTTGCGCTATGCACGGTTGGTGTGTCGCGGTGAATCACGCCTGCACGATCTAACTCACCCAAAATACCCATCACACCACCTGCATGGTGTACGTCTTCCATGTGATATTTTTGTGAAGCGGGTGCTACTTTACTTAAACAAGGTACTTTGCGTGAAATATGATCAATGTCGCTCATGGTGAAATCGATTTCCGCCTCGTGCGCCGCGGCTAACAAATGCAACACGGTATTGGTTGAACCGCCCATAGAAACATCTAAAGCCATCGCATTTTCGAAAGCTTTCATATTGGCAATGCTGCGTGGCAATACTGAATAATCGTCTTGCTCATAATGGCGTTTTGCAATTTCTACAATCAATCGACCCGCTTTCAAGAACAATTCTTTACGTGCGCCGTGCGTAGCAAGTGCAGAACCATTACCAGGCAAGCTTAAACCAAGCGCCTCGGTTAAACAGTTCATAGAGTTTGCGGTAAACATGCCAGAACATGAGCCACAAGTTGGGCAAGCTGAACGCTCAATTGCCTCGGCTTTTTCATCGCTGACTTTGCTATCAGCCGCGGCTACCATGGCATCTACTAAATCTAGCTTAAGCTCCTCACCCTGCCAGTTAATTTTACCAGCCTCCATTGGGCCGCCAGATACAAACACCACAGGAATATTTAAACGCAAAGCCGCCATCAACATACCCGGCGTGATTTTATCGCAATTGGAGATACAAACTAAGGCATCAGCGCAGTGCGCATTCACCATGTATTCCACGCTATCGGCAATTAAATCGCGGCTAGGCAAGCTATACAACATACCACCGTGACCCATGGCAATGCCGTCATCTACCGCAATGGTATTAAACTCTTTTGCCACACCACCAGCCCGCTCAATTTCACGTGCCACTAACTGACCTAAGTCTTTAAGGTGAACATGACCCGGCACAAACTGCGTAAATGAGTTACAAACAGCGATGATAGGTTTATCAAAATCACCATCTTTCATCCCTGTAGCACGCCATAGTGCGCGAGCACCCGCCATGTTGCGACCGTGAGTTGTAGTACGTGAACGATAAACTGGCATATTTTAAATCCATAATTTAATTAATTGTGTAATATATTAATGTGCAATATATTAAGCTGTAATATTAGACTAGCTTGCCTCAACAAGCTAAAGAAATGTGTAAGTAAACGCTATTTTTGTACTGAATTTTGGCGTAGCCATACCGTAAAATTCGCTTCATTGATATCGCCAGCGGCAACTGCAAGCATGGTTAAAACGCAAGTAGCGTCATCTGCCTTAAGTAGATAGCCATTTAATCTCAAAAATAACTCCACTGCCACAAATGCCGCGCGCTTATTACCGTCTAAAAAAGGATGGTTTTTGGCTAATCCAAAACCGTAAGAAGCAGCCAGTTCAGCAAAATCCGGCTCACCATAAGCCGCCAAATTCTGAGGCTTAGCCAATGCAGATTCAAACATGCCATTGTCGCGCACCCCTGACATACCGCCATGCTCGACCAACTGCTCATCATGCACTGCCAACAAAATAGATGCATCTAGCCAAACCCAAGCGCTTTTCATCTATTTTGCCAATTCACGCAACACTTCACGGCGCTCTTTCATAATTTTTCGCGCCAAAGTCATTTGGTCTTCAAACTCTGGGTCATGCGGCGTAATGGTCACAGCGCCTGGCGCATCGGTTAAAAATACGGTATCGCCTTTTTCAAGCTTTAAGCGCGCTAATACTTCTTTAGGCAGAATCAAACCAACAGAATTACCAATTTGGGTGAGTTTTAAAGTTAGCATGATATGGCTCTTGAATATTAAGTTATAACAATTGTTATAATAAACCCATTGTTACCACAGTGCAATAAACGCAAAAATGCCTTTAGGGTGCCGCTTGCCATTGTGCCAAATATATCGTTTAATCCAGTCTCAGTAGTGTCCGGCAATTTAGTTGAATAAATTCAATTGGTTATAATTTTCAGTCTCGTGCATTTGTAGCTCCATATTGTTAAGTAGTTGATCGAGTGGTATTTTTTCCAAAAGCGTCAGGCTCAATATCTGTAATATTGTGTAGAGCGAAGACTTGATTTTGAGGCGTTTCTTCACAATGGCGACCAAAACGTAAATCGAAATGGCGATCCAT
>JAYWDO010000031.1:0-7069 GCA_043779795.1 Pseudomonadota bacterium | reverse complement strand
TCATATCAACCACCGTACGATAAGACTTATGGTCTTTTACAGGTGCATCTCTAAGACGGATTAATATAATTTTTGCAAAATTAGTGCGTGTTTCTAATACTAATTTATCAGCGCCTCCATTACGTAATGTCAATGCGTAGGCTTTTAACGCCCAACTTTCGGCCGTGTCAAATTTCTCCGTTTTCAAATCATCTGTTAATGATTTTAGTGAGGTAGACAATGGTTTCCATTGGCTGGTGTCAATATTAAAGCCATAATGTAGATTAAAAGTCGTAATTGCTTTGAGATCTTTCATCCAAAATGGATAGAATTCACGAGCGGCACTCAGGTTGATATGGTATTGATCACTTGGCATTTTCTTAATAGCGATCACTAGAGCCTTGCCGTATTCGGTGCTGTTAAGTGATTTATCTGCAAGATTTTCAGATAGTTGATCTAAAAATAATGAGCGTTTATACAGCATGCCACTCGCGGCACCTTTAGTTTGTAACAGTTTTAAGTAGGCGCTGACGGCTTCCTTTTCACGTGTCAGATTCATTTTATATTTATTATCCTAATACTTGAATGTACTAATAGATTAGCTTGATCACTTGAGTTATTTTTTCATTTCTTCTGTTTTTCGCCAATATGCATTTCACCGCGTTTTTTGGCTAAAATCACTTGTTTTTGCCTCTCTGTGAGGCCGGCGTGCTTTTCTTCAGAAATTTTGTCATAGCAATAAGGGCATGAAATGCCTGGCGTATATTGTGAGCTTTGCATCTCGACGGGTGACAATGGATGACGACATGCGTAACACTGGTCAAATTCGCCAACTTCTAAATTGTGTTTTACTGCCACGCGCTGGTCAAATACAAAACATTCGCCTTGCCACATGCTTTCCGCTTCAGGTACGGTTTCAAGGTATTTTAAAATACCACCTTGCAGGTGAAATACCTCTTCAAAACCTTGCTCCATCATATAAGACGATGCTTTTTCACAGCGAATGCCGCCAGTGCAAAACATGGCTACTTTTTTATGTTTGGTTTTATCAAAGTGTTTGGCAATGTATTCAGGAAACTCACGGAATGTTGTGGTTTTTGGATCAATCGCGCCTTTAAATGACCCTATGTCTACTTCATAATCGTTGCGTGTGTCGATTAAGATAACCTCTGGATCAGAAATTAACGCATTCCAATCTTCAGGTTTGACGTAAGTGCCGACTTGTTTGGTAGGGCTCACACCAGCTATGCCTAATGTCACAATCTCTTTTTTGAGCTTAACTTTCATGCGGTAAAATGGATGTTCATCAGCGAATGATTCTTTGTGTTCTAAATCTGCAAATCTATTTTCAAATAGCGGATGAGTGTGTAAAAAGTGAAGCAGACTGTAAATGTTTTGAGATAACCCAGCAATGGTGCCGTTAATGCCCTCTTCAGCAAGTAGCAAGGTGCCTTTAATGTGATTGCGTTCGCATTCAGCTAGAATCGGCGCTTGCAGGGCTTTGTAGTCAGGTAGGCTTACAAATTTATAAAGCGCTGCTGTTAAATACTGGTGTGCAGTATTTGCCGGTGTTGAATTTGGTATGGCTAATTCGTTAGGTGTTAAGTGCGTGGTCATAGCAATAAAAATAATTGTAAAACGTTATTTTATCACTTGCGGTACAGTTAACTGGTACTCGTATTATTGCGCTGGCAAAATAAGCAGTATTTCACCGTTACCATTACAGGCGGCATCGCCCACAAAACGTTGCACGCGTTGTGTTTGAATGTTGCTGAATTTAGTTTTGAATTGCGCAAATGATTTGAACATTAAGCTCAAAAATGGCAAGGTATGTGAACCGCAATCTTGTATAGTCGCGTGCAGATTCGGCAATTTGGTGAGTAATAAGGTGCCACGCTTCATGTTAAAGCAAGCGTATTCACCTACGCCACCTAATACGCCTATGGTGCCTGCAATCATTCGGCTAGCGCAATAATCGCCTGCCTTGCCTTCTATTAATATTAAGCCTCTACGCATTTGGTCGCCAACGCGGTCACCTGCATTGCCTTTAACAATCACCGTGCCGCCGCGCATGCCTTTGCGTAAGCCAGCACTTGCGCCGCCAAGAAAGTCACCAGTGTTGCCATCAATCGTCAGTAAGCCGCTAACCATATTGCATGCGGCATAGGCTTCGGTATTACCTTTGCAGTGAATTTCACCTTTTTTAAGATTGTAAGCGAGATAAGCACCAGCATCGCCTTCAACCAATATGCTGCCAGATGCCATATTTGCACCCAAGTAGTCGAGCTTATTACTAGTGTTTTTAAAGTGTATATTTTGTGTATCGCTGCCAGTAATCTCAAAAATATCATCGACGCGACACTGTCTATTGCCATAGTTAAGCTGCATGCTTGCTATGTCTGACCTTGATTTATTGACTAAATGGCTAGGGTTAAGAAAAGTGCAGTTTAAGCTAAAATGAAGTTTTTTAGTTAAGGTAAAAGTGAGCGCATTCATGTTGAACTTTTACCCATAATGTCGTGTAGTTTAAAATGATGTGGGCCTAGTTTCCCACCATAATTGCCTGCTGATATGCGTTTTACACCGCTAGCTTCACCTAAATCACAAATCGCTTGTATACCTACGCGCATTGAGTCTGCAATATCTTTAAAGTTTAAGCCATCAATCACAATTTCCATCACGCTTTCAATTTCTGGTGAAAGTTCGGTATTGGTAGCGCCTTTTAACGTAGGGCAAAATGCATCATTGGTGGATGCAAACATGGTTTTGTATTTACTGCCGACCTTAGAGCCAGAGCGAACAACACCCCCTGGAAAAGGCATAATCACGTTAGGTATCTGTTTCATGGCTTCAATTGCAGCCTCTGCAGCAGCAAGTGCAGCAGGTTGTGATGTTGCTAAAATCAAGAAGTTGCCGCCACCAATTGCGCGTACCATGCCTGTGGTTTCTTCACACAGAAACTCACCATCCATCACTGGAATTCGCCAGTAACGTTTAAACGTTCCATTACCATTGGAAAATAACTTTGAAGTTTGATAACCATCGCCAAAGAAACGTAGGTTTTTACCTAAATTGATCTGGTCTTCACTTTCAATGCCAGCAAATGCAGCGGCAGTAGGGCAGGTGAGTATGCATTGCCCCATGCGTGTTTCAAGTTGCTGCATGAGCACTTTGCTGCCCATGGCGAACATTAAGATGCTTAGTCCAGGCCTGCCATCTGGCGATTCTTCAGCATTAAGCTCACGTTCTATCCCAGCTTCAACCCCGCAACCAATCACAGATGTGGCGAAGCCTGTCATTGCGTTAGCTGCGTGATAAGCCCATTTTAGGTTTTGTGCCGTGATGATGACGCGTGTGCCGCGCATATTGAATGCTTCGGCAAAGGTGTCATCTATTTGTACGCCATTAATTAACATAATTTTTTAAGTAAACATTTTCGACAAAATAAAGCGTTAAGCGGTAGGGTCGCCAGTTTGAATTTTACCCACCCATTCTTCAATATTGATGGTGCCTAATTTCTCTACTTTTTTAAGATCAGCTTCTTGTAATATATCTTGCACTAAATCTAGCTGTTTCCAGCCAGCTAAAGGTGTTTCGCAATGCTCGCGAGGGACATAGCGTGAATCGCGCACTTTGGTATATTGTGGAATATAACGTGGGCAGTTTTGCCAAAATTCAGATAATTTTACGGTTACTATAAAATCAGCCTCTTTAAAATTCGCCATTAAAGTAGGGTCTTTTGAAATGCTTGCAGTCCCCTGCACACGCAGTCGATTTGGTGTTTCAAATGAGATGAACAATAAGCCAACTTGCGGGTTTCCACTAATATTACCCATAGAAAAAAACATGCCATTCCCGTCGTAGCTAGGGAATATCAAGGTATTGCTGTCTAATACTTTTACAAAACCTACATCGCCACCTTTGTATGAAACGGTAGGGCGGCCTTGATGGTCGATAGACGATAAGTAAAACATCCCGACGCTCTCAATAAAACCTTTAGCGCCATCATCAAATTCAGTGCGACAAACAAGCTCTTCTACACGGTCGGCCATGCCTCTGGTGCCAAAGTCATCTTGAATGCTACGGTGCTGTTCCCCATACAATCGGCTCATAATATCCCTTGTTTTAGTTATTGTTATGCTGCTTTATTGTCGTGAACGATTACGCTGCCACGACCGTCATTGCTTATTTCATCATCGCTGATTTTAAAGTTATCGAGTTGCATAGTGTGATACTTATCGAAATAATCTTTAAGATCTTTTTCTACACCAATATCAAAAGCTGGTTTTGCTGTGTGCGTTGCGCCCCAAGTGACTTTTACCACTTTGCCATCTTTAACCACAAGTTCACCATCTTTAAACACGTAATCGGGTTTGGTAAACATCGACTCACGGTCTGACTGGTCTGTGTACACAGTAATATCTGCGCCACCGCCAATACCTAAGTGGCCGCGGTCATGTAAGCCGATGAGTTTTGCTGCGCCTGCACGCGTCATAATGGCAATTTCATATAGACTATATTCGCGGTCCAAGCTTGCTAAATTACTCATCCCTTGTGCATCTAAATTCAGTTTGGCAAAAGTTTCGTTTCTAAAACTTTTATCCATGAGTAGGCGAATCAGGTGTGGATAGCTGGTAAATGGTGCGCCGTTAGGGTGATCTGTGGTTAAAAAGATACGCCAAGGATCTTCGGCGGATAAAAATATCTCTAAACCAATTGCCCATTGCAGCGCATTTACATAGTTTTGATCTTTGTATTTGAACGGAACAACGCCACAACCAGCATCACACTCAATATCCATAATGACGGATTTTTTAGGGTTGCCGTGCTTTGCATTTAAATGTTGCACCATACTATCGCCTGATGCGGTGACGGTTTGACCAAACAAAATCTGACCAACATCGGCAGTGATATTTTTGTTTTTATTCAATGCTTCAGAAATCTGCGCAGCAGCAGATGAGAATTTCCTATCGCCTTCAGTGCCGTAGCTATGAAACTGAATGTGTGTGAGGTGCATAGGCAGGCCTTCTGAGGCGCCCATTGTATTCAGTGTGGTTTCAAAATTACCTGCGGCACCCAAATTATTACAATGCACATGCAACGGCTTGGCGATGCCTAAATCATAGACCGCACGACTCAGGCTTTTTAAAATCTCACGTGGTGAAACATAGTAATAGCTATGATTTTCATCTAGATCTAACTTGCGCTGATTAAATTTAAACGCGCTGATGCCACCGGGATTTACCACTTTAATGCCAATGGCTTGCGCGGCACTCATGGTCCATGCAACATAATCATTGATGGCTTTTTGATCTTTTTTTGCCGCAAGCATGCGCAAAAAGTAATCATCACTACCCAGCATTGCGTAACCGCCTTTATCAATCATAGGCGTATCACCCATCTCTAAATGCGCTTGGCGGGCATTTATTGGCAGCATGGCCGGTTCAAAAGCGGCAGTGTAGCCCATTTCAATGTATCTAAAGCCCGCATCAGTAGTGCTTGGCGTCGCATTGTGCGTACAGCCTGGGGTGCAAATGTGCGCTTCTGGCTCGATGTAACTTTTACGCTCCTGAAACTCAGGTAACATCATGCGTGCAATATTGACTTTGCCGCCACCAATGTGGCTGTGCATATCAATCGCACCTGCCATCACGACTTTTCCTGTTAAATCATAAGTTTGACTAATTTTTTCACTGGCGCTTGGTTTGTTGATAATATAACCATTACGGATGAAAATATCCTGAACAACACCGTCTTTGCCGTGTTTAGGATCGTAAATCCTGCCGTTTTTAAGTTGGGTAATCATGTCGGGCTATCGTTAATTTGTTGAATGACTTGTTCAATTACTGCGCTTAAAGTTGGCAGCGGCCATGACCGTACTTTTTTTAATGGCAAAGTAACCACATTATCCATGCGTATCATTAAGCCAGTATGGTCTATGCCTGGGATACCTACTGGGATAAACACCTCAGGTATACGGTCAAATTTCATGTTGGGATGCCCAATCACAATCGTCGGCAGGTCACTTGGTGGAGGCTGATGTACATTAAAAGTGCTTATCCATAATAATGCATCGCAACTTTTCAATTGTTGTGCGCTAGAAAAGTGATAAGCATCGTACTCAGCTTTGCCACGCGTGAATCGGTTTCTGGTTGGGTAGCCGCTTAGCCATGTACTGGTACTGTTCACACTGGCATCGCCATCGTCAGTATTGAGTGGCAAGCCAGCTATGCGACTGGTTTCATTGAATTTTACAATCAATTGGGTAATGCTTTGAACGGTGAGTTCAGCGTGCGCATATTTAAAGTTACCCGCAGCCCAAACAACAACCGCATATTGTGCGGTTTTTAATTTTTCTAAAATAGCCTGCAATGAAGCAATAGAAACCCCGCCAATTTGATCTAAGGCTGGTTTTTTATGTAAAGGATTTTTGCTGTTCATTAAAGCATGCAAAGCATTGATAATTTCAGGTAGCTTTGCCGTGTCAGCTTCAATCACCATTGGCTGTTTACCGTCTGGTGAAATACCTGCTGTAGTTTTTTCTTTAGCAACACCTAGGTAAATGACTTCAGGGCTGGTTTTATCAAACATACTATTCGCATTCCACACCAATTTTTCAAAAAAACGTGGGTGACTACTCACAATATCGGTGCCAATCGCCAAAATCAGTGTTGCACGATTTTTAACTTCGGTTAGCGTGGTGTTTTGCCAGCCACCATTTTGCAACGCTAAAGTGTTACGTATTGCGCCTTCACTATGCATGTGGTCAAGCGTAGCACCAGTTTTTTCTGCCAAGCTCATTAAAGTTCGCATACCGTTAACTTCTGTACCTAAACCCGCAAATAAAGGCTGCTTGCTAGCTCGCAATATTTTTGCGGCCAATTGTATGGCAGAATTTAAGTCGGTAGCTTTTCCTGCGATGCTGGCTGAGCCAACATTAACTGAGGAATAAGCTTGCTCAAAAAAAGTAATGCTTTTAGCACAGCCATTTTTGATGTTGATGGGGGAGGTTGAAACTAAGGCCACATCATCACAAAGTAAGCCGCAAGCGGGGCAACTAAATGCAATTGATTGGCTAATAACATCAGAA
>JAYWDO010000030.1:0-7093 GCA_043779795.1 Pseudomonadota bacterium | reverse complement strand
AAAGCAACCTTTATTAACCAGACCGAGTTAGAACAACGCTCAAATACTTAAATTCAAACCGACTACGTTCAGACTCATTTCTGGATTGGAATATACTGCACTGGCCAATCTAAACACATTAATCGAATGGATTTCCCCAACTATCCGCAAAGAATAATTCATTGAGCGGGCGACGTGAACGAGCAGCAGTTTCACGCGCTAGCACTTCACCTTCTAAGTTAGCAAGATCGGCCGCATAGCCGACTGAAAGCATTGCCATTGGAGTAAATTGCGCAGGAATAGCGAACGCATTCCTTGCATTATCGGCATTAAAACCGCCCATTTGATGGGCCATCAGCCCCATACTGGCAGCTTGTAGGCAAATATTTTCAGCAGCAGCGCCTGTATCGTATTGTGCCCATCGGTTCGGCTGCTGATTGTGATTAAATAAAGTATCCGCACACACTAGCATTAGCGCTGGCGCATCTTTTACCCATACTTGATTGCTCGGTGCCAAGCAATCAAATGCTTTCTGCAAAGATTGTGGGTCAGCACTTTTATGCCAAACGATAAACCGCCAAGGTTGGTCACCAAAACAAGAAGGCGCCCACCGCGCGGCCTCCAACAAAGCAATAATCTGCACATGACTAACTTGCAGGCTTGTATCGTAAGCACGGCCGCTCCAGCGATTCGCGATGGTTTCATTAATTGGCACTTGAGTAATGGCTGGTTTAAGCATCATTGGCATCCCTTGAAAGCTAGGCGTTTAAAAAAAGATAATCTGTATAGCCTTTTTCAGTACCACCATAAAAAGTTGAAGAGTCTGCTTCATTGAGCGGAGCATCTGTTTTAAAACGCTCGACTAAATCTGGATTGGCAATAAAAAGTACGCCAAAAGCAATCGTATCAGCATAGCCACTGGCAATTGCGGCATTACCACGCGTTTTGTCAAAAGCCAAATTCGCCATATAGGATCCTTTATATAGCTTACGCATGGCGACAAAATCAAATGGACTATCTTCTCCGGCCATACCACCTTCAACAGTGTGTAAATATGCGAGATTAAATTGATTCAATTCACTTGTTACATAATTAAATAAAGCTTGAGGGTCACTATCTTGCATATCGTTGAATGGATTCACTGGAGAAATACGAACACCTACTTTGTCTGATCCAGCAACATCTACCACGGCTTTAGTCACTTCCATTAAGAAGCGTGTGCGATTTTCAAAGCTACCACCATAATTATCAATACGTTTATTACTGCCATCACGTAAAAATTGATCAATTAAATAGCCGTTAGCTGCATGAATTTCCACACCATCAAAACCTGCAGCAATCGCACAGTGCGTAGCATGCACATAATCGGCGACAATGCCTGGTAATTCACTGGCCTCCAATGCTCGCGGCTCAACGTAATCAACCAAGCCTTGATAAGTAAATGCTTGGCCTGCCGGTTTAATTGCAGAAGGCGCGACTGGCAATGCACCGTTCGGCAATAATGTTGGATGAGAAATCCTGCCTACATGCCATAGTTGTATGATAATTTTTCCACCTTTGGCATGCACGGCATCGATTACTTCTTTCCAGCCAGCCACTTGTGCATCGGTATAAATACCAGGCAAAGCCGGGTAACCATGTCCCATCGCTGAGATTGGCGTTGCTTCAGTAATGATTAGACCTGCTGAAGCGCGCTGCTCGTAGTAAGTAACGTTCATGGATTGCGGCACGCCGTCTTCTCCAGCTCTATTTCTAGTTAATGGCGCCATCACCATACGATTATTAAGGCTGATTGAACCTAAGTTGACTGGGCTAAATAAATCTAATGCCATTTATTTTCTCCGAAAATGTAAATGAATACTGCAACATAAGTCGCTAAATTGATTTAGTTGGATTGTTGCAGATTTTAATGATTAAGAACTAGAATTGTTACCAAATTTTTATTTTTAGTAAATAAATTAAGCGGCACAGTGAAATTTGAATGCGTGTAAGAAATTGATTAAGCCTTCCTAATAATACAATATTATTGCTTCGGTTCGATGAAGTGTCAACTTCTGTTAGGCCTAAACTTGCCAAAAGTGGTGCATCCATTCACTTTTAGACAAACTTAATGCGTATATAATCATGCTTGATTATCATAGGAACACAGCCATGACACAAGACCAATTACCAGAAGAATTTGCACCACTCAATAGAATTGCAATTAGAGCCATGCTTTGGCTTAATGGTTTTGCGCATATCGTCATTGGCTTAGCATTGGCCACCTCAGTCATTATGTTTACTTGGTTATTCTTTATCGATGTAAAAGAAGCGGCTTACGCACATAACCTTGTGCATGGATTCTTACATGCCTTAGGCACGCTCATGTTGCTATGGTCTATTTCTGCATTAATTTCGGCAGAGATACGTTATTTAAATGGCAGCAAATTGATTGTTGAAACCTTTATTGAAGTGGTATTGGTATTATTTTTACGAAAATTAATCGTCTTGCCAGTGCAAGATGCATCGCCAACCATTGAAGAAATAGGTATGTGGGCAGGCGGCGCCTTTATGATGGGTTTGCTTTATGTACTCATACGCTGGAGTCAAAAGCAACCTCAAGAATAAATGTTCGCTCAGGGTAGTCCGTCTAACCCCAAAAGAATCATTAAATGCAAATCATCACCAAGCGATTAGCGCAAAAGCCTGCGAAGTTATTCTAGGCGTATCTGTGTACGAGAGGTCCGCCGCAAACTTTTTTTGTGATTACTACTTCAATTAATCCCCAAGTCAGGCATTCAGCTCGTTGATAATCTAGTAAAATCGAGTGATATGAAAATTTTGAATGTTCTTGTTGGTTTGTTTTGCGTGCTGGCAAGTGCTTGCACGCAACAAGACCTAAGCTACGCACAAGACCACGAAATTATTTTCGCCATTGCACAAGCACCTCTGAATTTAGACCCCCGCTATGCCACAGACGCAGCTTCAGAGCGGATTAATCGGTTAATCTACCAAAGTTTGGTAGATTTTGACACACAATCAAAACCTATGGCTAGCTTAGCTTCATGGGTAGAGGTTAATGCTACCGAGTATAAATTCACGCTCAATAGACCTCGAACACCTTTTCATAATCAAACATTACTTAATGCTAGTGACGTAAAAGCGACTTATGATTCTTTAGCTAGATTAAATAATTCGCCACACACAGCACAGTTTACCAACATTAAAAACATTACTGTAATAGACGATGACACTGTGGTGTTTCATTTAAAACAAGCCGATAGCCATTTCCCTGCTAAGTTAATCATCGGTATTCTGCCTGCTGATTTGATTACAAAAAACCAAGACTTTTCTCATCAGCCAATGGGTAATGGCACACTAAAATTTATTTCATGGCAGAATAAGTTAAGTTTACAACGCGTTAAAGATGGCATGAGAATCAGCTTATTAGAAGTGAAAGATCCAACAGTGCGCGTGCTTAAGTTATTGCATGGCGAAGTGGATTTGTTGCAAGGGGAATTACCACCAGAGCTGGTTAAATATCTGCAGACCAAGCCTGAAGTTAAAGTAAAAACTAGCATCGGTGCTAATTTTTCATACTTAGGTTTAAATATGCAAGACCCTGTTTTGCAACACTTAAAAGTCAGGCAAGCAATTGCTTACGCATTGGATCGAAAGCAAATCATTCAAAAAGTGATGATTCAACATAGCCGCGAAGCAGATATGATTTTACCGCCAGAACATTACACCAATCATTCGCTTAGTCATAAGTTACCAACTTCTTATGGCTATAACCCAAAGTTAGCTAAACAATTGTTGATTGAAGCTGGTGTAAAACTGCCACTCAAACTCATTTACAAAACATCTACTGATGCACAGCGTGTGCGCTTTGCCACCATTATGCAAGCGCAAATGCAGCAGGCTGGCATAAATTTAGAAATACGCAGCTTAGATTGGGGCACGTTTTTTGAAGACGTAAAACAAGGTAATTTTCAACTATATGGCCTTACTTGGGTGGGTATAAAAACACCTGAGATCTACGTCAAAGCGTTCGGCTCAAACTATATTCCGCCTAATGGTTTTAATCGTGGCAGATATGCTGATATGGAATTAGACCAGTTACTTGCCAATGAAAACTGGCCTGCTGCCACTAGCCGTATTCACAATCAATTGCCGTATATTCCATTGTGGTATGAAGGGCAGTTTGCGGCAATGGGTAAACATATCAATAATTATTCACCCAAACCAGATGGTAATTGGGATGATTTAGCTACAATAAGCAATTATGCGCATTGAAATTTCATTTCGGCAGCAAACCCTCACGTTCTTCGATAATTTTGGCGACGTAAAAGCTGAGTACTTAGTATCCACTGCGGCTAATGGTATTGGCTGCGAGAAGAATAGTGGCTGCACGCCGTTAGGCAATCACATCATTCGCGCTAAGATTGGCGCAAATGCACCGCCAAATACTGTGTTTGTGGGACGTAGGGCGACAGGTGAAATTTGTACGCCAACGTTGATGACGGAGTTCCCTAATCGAGATTGGATTTTAACGCGCATTTTATGGCTTTCTGGTACAGAAGTTGGCAAAAATAGATTGGACAATGTAGATACCATGCAACGGTATATTTATATTCATGGTTCACCAGACTCTGCCGAGATGGGCAAGATAGGTTCGCATGGCTGTGTGCGTATGCATAATGCCGATATGATTGCGCTGTTTGATATGGTTGAAGCTGGCACGCTGGTGTTGATTCATAATGATTAAGCGCTTAACTAGTTTTTTCACCGTAGTTTTTGGCGTATTGCTACTCACGTTCTTACTCATCCATTTAGTACCAGGCGACCCCGTTGAAGTGATGTTAGGCGAATCTGCCAGTACCGCAGACCGCACGCAATTACGGGTTGACTTGGGCTTGGATCAACCTTTAATAACACAGTTTGGCCGCTATTTACACAAACTTGGCACTGGTGATTTAGGGCGTTCTATTCATACGCAAACGCCGATTTTCGAGCTGATTAAATCGCATTACCCAACCACATTAAAACTTGCGGTTTTGTCTTTACTCATTGGTTTGTGCATAGGTGTTCCATTAGGCATTTACGCCGCTTTAAAAGCGAATCATTGGCAAGATTTGGTGGTCACGTTAGTGAGTGTTCGTTTATCAGCCATGCCTGCTTTTTGGCTAGGCCCCATGTTAATGCTGATATTTGCAATATGGCTAGGTTGGTTGCCGGTGAGCGGTATGGAATCGAATACCTCAATTATTTTGCCAGCCTTAACCTTAGGGTTTGGTTTAAGTGCAATACTCACGCGGATGACGCGCACCAGTTTGCTTGATGTATTGAATGACGACTATATTCGCACGGCGCGTGCTAAAGGATTAACTGAAAAAACAGTGATTTTACGACATGCTTTACGCGCGGCTCTGTTGCCGATTATCACTATTGTCGGCTTGCAAATGGGGGGTTTACTGGCTGGTACGGTCATTACCGAAACCATTTTCAGCTGGGATGGCATAGGGCACCTACTGGTAGAAAGCATAGAAAAGCGTGATTATCCAGTGACCCAAGCTTGCGTACTGATTGTTGCGTTGAGTTATGTGCTGGTAAATTTAGTGACGGATATTTTGTACCGCCTCGCTGACCCACGCGTTAAGCTTTCTAGTTAAGTTTTCTAGTTAATCATGATTAAAAAACTATCTTTTTTGATACTAGGTTTTTGGATTATTGCTGTATTGGCGGGGCGATTACTACAGTTAAGCCCTAATCATATTGATTTGAGTGCCACTTTAAGTATGCCTAACGCCAGCTACATACTGGGGACAGATGATCTTGGCCGTAGTATTTTAGCAAGGTTATTACGTGGTGTAGAAGTGTCATTTTTAGTGGCAATTGTCGTGACATTTCTTACTATGCTTGTTGGTGTATTTATTGGTCTAATCGCTGGTTTTTACGGTGGAAAGATTGACCGAATACTGATGCAAATCACTGATGTGTTTTTAGCATTCCCTGGCATTTTACTCGCAATCGCTTTTGCTGCGGTACTGGGGCCGGGTTTAGGTAATTTGATGCTTGCGCTAAGCATCACCGGCTGGGTGAGTTACGCACGTTTAACACGTGGACAAGCCTTGGCTTTACGCAATCGTCAGCATGTACTAGCAGCAGAATCATTAGGCGCAACAGTGCCCCGCATCATATTTCGCCATATTTTACCGATGCTAGTTTCTATTTTAGTGGTAGAAGCCACTTATAGTTTAGCCAGTGTGATGATTGCCGAGGCAAGTTTGTCATTTTTAGGCTTAGGCATACAAAACCCCAATGCCTCGTGGGGTGCAATGCTACGAGATGGTGTGCGATATATGCTGGTTGCGCCACACTATGTGTTAATCGTTGGGTTAAGTTTGATGAGTTTGATTTTAGCTATTAACCTAGGTGGCGATTATCTGCGTGATAAGCTGGACGTTAGAACAGAAAATTAAGTAACTTAGAATATAAAACCAGATCATTAAAAAAGGTAACGCATGAGTTTAGGTCCTATTATGTTGGATGTTATTGGTATAACACTAACCACTGAAGATATACGTCGTTTACAGCACCCTTTGGTCGGTGGCGTTATTTTATTTAAACGTAACTATGAAAAAAACGCACAATTAAATGCCCTGACAGCCAGTATTCATGCGGTTCGCAGCCCACCCTTATTGATTGCTGTAGACCATGAAGGTGGCCGTGTACAGCGCTTTAGAGAGGGGTTTACTAAAATTCCAGCAATGCGTGAGTTTGGTAAAATTTGGGATACCAATCCTAAAAAAGCCAAAGAACTTGCAAGAGAAGCTGGTTGGATTCTAGCCGCTGAACTTCGTGCACACGGCATTGATTTTAGCTTCACACCCGTGCTAGACATGGACTATGGTGATAGCTTGGTGATTGGCGATAGAGCTTTTCATTTGAATCCACAAGCCATTAATGATCTAGCTTTTGCTTTAATGCAAGGCCTTAAAAAAGGCGGTATGCCTGCTGTTGGAAAACATTTTCCTGGTCATGGCTTTGTGGTGGCTGATTCGCATGTAAGTATGCCGGTAGATGATAGAGCGTTTGACCAAATAGCCCAGCACGATATGCAACCGTTTAGAAT
>JAYWDO010000029.1:0-7132 GCA_043779795.1 Pseudomonadota bacterium | reverse complement strand
GACCGTATACCATCACTCTCGCTCACATCCACGGAGTCGTCGCTGCTATTCGTCAGCCCGCGCATTAAATGCTTAGCTATACGGAACATTAAGCAGCGATCTCAGGCTTCACATCGGCAGCAGTTTCATCAGCATTAGCGACTTCAGCAATGTCAGCAACTTCTTGTTCATCTAAAATCGCTACTGGTGCATTTTCCAGCACGCCTATAAACTTGGTACGCAGCTCAATTAACAAAGTATCAGCTTCCTGTATTTGCAAATTCACCCGCGTGCCTGGCTTTAGCTCTGGCAAGCCATATACTTTGGTCATATAAGGCAGGTTATCAAGTCGCACTAAGTTTTCACGCCAGACCGTGGCATGTATCGTTTCAACATTTTCTTGAATCAAGTATTGCAAGCAACAATAGCGTTCCATGCGTGTTTGAAACTCGCTATAAGCTTGGTAAGTCTGTTCAAAATTACGCATGTGCGTGGTCAACGCTTCGCTGTTTGGTAGATAAGCGGGCGCTATATTTTGCGCTACGCTGATAATTTGACGTTGATTGATCAGATCTACCGCTCTACGTAATGGCGATGTGCTCCATGCATATTGCGCCACGCCCAGGCCTTGATGCGGCTCAGCCTTGGTTGTCATATACACTTTGCCACCCGATTGCGCGCGATAAAGCCCAGGTACGTCATGCGTTGCCAATAGCGCACCCCACTGATTGTTCGCCTCTATCATCAGTTCAGCCACAAGTTTATCCATCGGTGAACCGCGATGGCGGCCAACAATGCTCACTTTGCCATCATTCACATAAAAGTTGTAATCAATTTGCGGCGGTTTGCTTGGGTCATACTTACCACGAGCTTTTTCTAAAGACTCAGCCAAGCTGAATAAATACAATAACTTCGTCCAGTACGGATGGCCGCTATCAGCCTCTAAAGTCGTCTCGTTGAAAAATGGTTCTAGCGTATCATGTCGTAAATTATCTGCAATTTTCATCAGCTCAACTTTAGTGTCTCGCTGTGTAATTACAAGGTCTGCATTCACATGTAAATATAATGAAAGTACAGGCTTGGTATGGCCTGCATCTAAGCTAAACGGCCTAATCGCAAGCTCTGGCAACATTGTAATTTTATTACCCGGCATGTAAACGGTAGATAAGCGCTGCATGACTTCTTTATCAAGCGGGCTATCTGGTGCAATACCTAGTGCAGGTGCGGCAATATGAATGCCAACGCGAGTAATACCATCGGCTAATTGTTTGATTGAAAAAGCATCATCAATTTCAGTGGTGGTGCTGTCATCTATACTAAAAGCCTCAGCATCTGCCATTGGCAAATTAGCTGGAATAAGCACAACTTCATATTCTTTAAAAGCGGTACCTTTAGCGTAATGTTCGCGTAAAAAAGCGCCTAAATGATAATCTTGAGCTGAAGGTATTGCGCCGCAAGATTGCAACAGTTTAAGATGACTTAAATGAGTTTCAGCAGAAGCCGCTTCTAAAGTTTTGTATTCGAATGCGTTTTTATCAGGCTCGTAGAGCAGCATATCTATTTTTTGCATCAATTCATCGGGCATGATTTGTACTTTAAGTTGCTGCACAAAATGAGCCATTTTTTCGGCCAATAAGCGCTTCTTCTCAAGTCCGGCAAGCGCTGCTTTTAAAATTTCAGCTGGTGCGGCTTTATAGCGCCCCTTACCTTTACGATTAAAATAAACAGGTGCGCTATGCAGTTTAAGCGCAACCGCTACAGCCTCTATTGAAGTAGGTTTACGGCCATAATATTCTTGAGAAAAGCTTTCAAAGCCGAACTCAGGCTCGGCGCAACATTCCCACAAAAAATCCACATCTAAGGTAATTGCTTCTGCATTTGCGGCATCCATAAACCCTGTTAATGGCGTTTCAAAACGCATCAATACATTACTAGCTTTAACTTTGCTGCGCTTGCCACTGGCGGATTCTATTTGCAAAGAACCTTGCGCTTCAGTCATTATTGAGGCAACTTTAAAGCTGCCATCTTCTTCAAAAAATACGTTCATGCGCCGCTTTTCATGCTGGGGTTGATTGACATACAAAGTATAATTACTAAGTTACTTACATTTTACCTTGTATTAGCAGATTAGCTTTAATGCAATATAAAATAGTGGTCAATTAAAATACAGCTAATACAACATTTCTATGGATAAACGCATTCCCGTTACATTGCTTACTGGCTTTTTGGGCAGTGGTAAAACCACGCTACTCAACAAACTGCTGCACCACCCTGCTATGCGCGACACCGCTATTATCATCAATGAATTAGGTGATGCGGGATTAGACCAAGTGTTTGCCAATAGCAACTTGGCGCAAAATATTGAAAACGAGCATATTGCCGACAATACAGTACTATTAAGTTCTGGCTGCCTGTGCTGTACTTTAAAAAATGAGCTGGCAGATACCATGCGCGATTTATTTTTCAAACGCGCGTTGCAAGCCATTCCTCAATTCCAACGACTAGTCATCGAAACCACAGGTATGGCAGATCCGGGCCCAATACTTGCAAACCTGATGAATGAGCCTGTGATTGAATCTGTGTATCGTTTAGATGCGGTAGTAGTAACGATAGATAGTGTGTACGGCTTACAACAACTTGAAGCCAATAGTGAAGCTTTGAAGCAGGCAGCCGTGGCAGATGTATTGGTACTGACTAAAACAGACTTAGCAAACGCTGAGAACATCAGCGCATTGCAAGAAAAACTCACCCTCATCAATGCTGGCGCGACGCAGCACCATATTATGAACGGTGAGCTAGACCCTGCATTTATAATTGACGTAGGTCTGTTTGATAGTGAAACTAAACAAGCAGAGCCGCAACGCTGGTTGCGTGCACCTTTGAGAAATAAAACCACCAAAGGCACATTACCAACAAGTGTGGCAAATAAAGTCCACGATGACGAAATTGTGAGTTTTACGGTAATGATGCCTAGCCCGCTTAACTGGGCTCAATTAAAACCACATCTATTATGGTTTTGTAAAACCTATGGTAAAAACCTATTGCGGCTCAAAGGCATTATCCATGCGGCAGACCAACCATCGCCACTAGCGATTCATGCAGTACACTTTACCCCCTACCCGCCAACATTGCTTGAAGGCTGGAATGAAGAAAATCCGACATCACGTATTGTGATTATCGGCAAAGGCTTGAATGAATTAGAGATTAGAAAAGCATTAATGCAATTTTAGCTAATAACGCTTATCTCTTATTGACGTCCTCGCAGCTCTTTAGGGCGTGGAAGATGTCAATAATTGATTTACTGCAACCTTGAAACCGCCATGAATAATAATGCGTAAATGAGGATCGTAAACTAAGCACATGTTACACAGTGAGCTTTTATGGTTAAAATTTATTTAGTGTAAAGGTCACTATTTCAATCTCACTTAGAAAAGTTCTTTCATCAAAAACTCTTCCAAACCCGCGTTATCCTCTAGCCGTGCGGACTGAACAACGACACGATCTAGACGATGCGACTCCCAATTAAAGTCACCTTGGTAATGCTCCCGAATAAGACTAATCATACGCTTAACAATGAGTAATTTTATGTTTTGATTACCCGTTGCCTCGACCTCAAAAAATTGAAGTTGGGCATTACTGTAATCATTAGTCCAACCTTTGAAAGAAAAAGTCGCATGACGGCTAGTTAAGCTAGAGATATTAAAGAGTCCATTACTACCTCTTTTAAAATTAGCTTTGATTCTTTCACTTCTCTTTTCATCTTCGCTCGGTCCAATTTCACGCGCAACGGCTTCGGCATTTTGTTTGGCAGCATCAGTTTCCGATGCCTGCCTCTTTGCTTGCTGCATTTTCACGTAAGAAGCCATATCGGTCACATTATCTTGCGGTGGCACAGGCTTGGATGTAGCAACAACATCAGGCACCGTAAAAGCAGGCTTAACATTTGCGTTTGGTTTCTGCGCAATTACTTTGGGGCTAGGTTTAATCTTTTTAGGTATTGGTTTTACTTGTGGTATTTCTTGCGGCACTTCAACCACTTTAGGCTCTATCACTTTAGGTGGCTTTGGCAGTGCTAAACTCACCTCAATCGCCTGCGGCTGAGGTGCAGAAGCATTATCAAACTGAATGTGCGGTACTACAGAAAATAAAATAAGCGCGTGAATCAATAGCGAAAATATAATCGCAATGAGTGTATTGCGGCTAATATTAATACGAATCAATTGATCCCCACGACGGCCTTTTGAAAGCGGCTTAAGCAAAAAATCGTCGAACTGATGCACTGACGTCTTATTTGAAGCTGAATTTATGGTTTCTCCTATTTTCATGCGTGTTTAGTTTTGAATATCTGCCCAATTTTTTTCAAGGCGCTTGATTGAGATAGGAAACGGCGTTTTAAGTTCTTGCGCGAACAATGAAACGCGCAGCTCTTCAATTAACCAGCGATAGTTTTGTATATCTTGTGGAACATCAAGATTCGCTTGATGAAGCACATTGACCTTATCTTGCCACTTTTGCCATAAGATACCTACACTAGCGGCATTCTTACCATCACGATCGGGGTTGGCTGGCTGTTTTTCAATACGTAAACGCAAGGCTTTTAAGTAGCGCGGCACATGTTGTAGCTGCTCCCATGGCGTTTGGTTAAAGCAGTTTTTGTAGACCAATAAAGCAATTTGTTGCTCTAAATCTCGCTTTAAGCGATTCACTGTGGCTGGCATTTTAGCTTGTTGCGCTACGAGCAATTGATATTCGGTTGCAATAGTCTGTGCTTGCCTGGCAATCGCTTGACTAACCGCTGGCAGACGCGTTCTTGCTCGTGCTTTCAACTTCATAAAGTCCGCATTACTGCGCGGCAACTCATCTTCACCAATAAAAGCGCGGTCTGAGATTGCAACAATCAAGTCTTCTCGTAAATCATCAGGCGATACAACATTACGTAAAATCAAAGCGTACTGATTAAAATTAGGCAAACTTTTTTCTAACTGCTTCATTTGCTCTTTAAGCTCAAAACGCATCAAGCGGCATACGCCTTTGCGATGATTGATTACTGCTTCACGCTCGGTATCAAACAACTTAACCGAGATGCTATCCTCATCATCCTCTAACGCCGGATAACCAGTGACTTTCAGGCCATCGCGCTCAAAACTTAGCGTTGCAGGTAAATCACCAAAATCCCATTGCTTTAAACCGGTTTTTTCAAGCGATTTAACATTATCCGGCGACGTGTTTCTAAACGTAAGTTGCGCGGCTGAACCTAATTGCTTTTTAAGCGCATTCCAGTCACGCCCCATCGCCAACTCACGACCTGCATCATCTACCACGCTAAAGTTCATTAGCAAGTGTGCTGGCATTTCCTCAGTCCAGTCTTCTACCGAAATTTTTAGGGTAGTCACGCGCTGAATATGCGCCGCTAACACTTGCTTGATGAAACCTTCACCAATTTTAGCTTGCTCTAAGAATACAGTGACAAACTCTGGCACTGGCACACACACGCGGCGAAAAGCCTTAGGCAAGGCTTTTATCAGATAAGTCAGTTTTTCGCGCAACATGCCTGGCACCAACCAGTCTGTTTGGGCTGAGTTGAGTTGATTCAACAAAGCCAGTGGCACAGTTGCAGTAACGCCATCCAGCACATGGTCAGGCTCAAAACGATATTTCAGCGGAATTTCTACGCCGTCTAACACCATTTTTTCTGGAAACTGGACGGCTGTAATCGCATCAGCACCATGGCGCATTAAATCATCACGTGTCAGATACAATAATTTAGGATTCGCTTTTTCTGCACCCTCACGCCACTTTTCAAACGTCGCCGCTTGAAAAATATCTGCAGGTATTTTGGTGTCATAAAACGTAAATAATTGATGTTCATCGACCAACACATCTTGCCGGCGCGCCTTATGTTCTAACTCTTCGACTTCGGCAATCAAGCGCTCATTTGCAGTGAAAAATGCAGCTCTGGTATCAAATTCGCCATTTGCTAGCGCCTCACGAATAAATATCTCTCGCGATTCTTTTGGGTCAATGGGACCATAATGCACACGGCGCTTAGGAATAATGGTTAAACCATAAAGCGAAACCCGCTCCCAGGCATTCACCATGCCCATTTTTCTATCCCAGCGCGGATCAGAATACTGGCTCTCGGTTAATCCTCTTGCCAGCGGCTCTATCCAATCTGGCTCTATTTTGGCCACGCAACGTGCATAAAGCTTGGTTGTGTCTACCAACTCGGCAGCAATCACCCATTTAGGACGTGTTTTCTTGAGTGCAGAACCTGGTGCCACGTGAAAACGAATGCCTCGTGCACCTGAGTAGGCGTCATTATCACCATCTTTAAAACCTATATTACCGAGTAATCCAGCTAATAGTGCTTTATGAATCTGCTCAAAACTAGCCGCTTTATCATTGAGTTTAAAATCCATCTCATCGGTAATTTGCTTGATTTGACCATGTAACTCGCGCCATTCTTTTAAGCGCAAAAATGACAAGAAGTTGCTGTGGCATTGATTGAGCAACTCTTTATTAGATTTTTTAGTTTTAAGCACGTTATCAAAAAAGTCCCACAACTTTAGATAACTCATAAAATCTGAGCCTTCACCTGCGAACTTGGCATGCGCATTATCGGCCGCTTCGCGCTTGTCCATCGGCCTTTCACGCGGATCTTGTATACTCAGCACACTGGCAATAATCAATATTTCAGCTAAGCAACTTTCATGTTTTGCAGCCAAAATCATGCGGCCAACACGTGGGTCTAATGGCAATTTCGCAAGTTGTAAACCTGTTTCAGTGATTTGGCGCCGACTATCTACTGCACCTAATTCTTGCAGCAACTGGTAACCATCGGTGACTAATCGGCTACTTGGTGCTTCAATAAATGGAAAGTCGGTAATATCGCCCAAGCGCAACGCCGCCATGCGTAAAATGACGCTGGCGAGTGAACTGCGTAAAATTTCTGGTTCAGTAAATTCTGGGCGGCCATCAAAATCCTGCTCAGAATATAAGCGCACACAAATACCGTTCGAAACACGTCCACAACGGCCTGCACGCTGCTTAGCGGCTGCTTGGCTAATCTTTTCTATCTGTAGTTGCTCAACTTTAGCACGCGTGCTGTAGCGGTTCATACGCGCTAAACCCGCATCGATCACATACTTAATAC
>JAYWDO010000028.1:0-18230 GCA_043779795.1 Pseudomonadota bacterium | reverse complement strand
AAGCGAATAGGTATTGAATGAAGGCCGCTTTTTTAGAGACGTATTAATCAAAGGATTATTATGAAATTATGTGGGTTTGACGTAGGGCTAGATAAGCCATTATTCTTGATTGCAGGGCCATGTGTGATTGAATCGCAACAAATGGCGATTGATACAGCAGGCCAGCTTAAGGAGATTGCCGCCGCTTTAGGTATTCCGTTTATTTACAAATCTTCTTACGATAAAGCGAACCGCAGCTCAAACAGTACCTTCCGTGGCTTCGGCATGGAAGAAGGCTTGAAGATTTTAGATGAAGTGCGTCGCCAAATTGGTGTGCCAATTTTGACTGATGTACACACTGAAGAACAAGTGCCACATGTAGCAGCCGTGGTCGACGTACTGCAAACACCAGCATTTTTATGCCGCCAAACGGACTTTATCACGGCTTGCGCAAAGTCTGGTAAGCCGGTGAATATTAAAAAAGGCCAGTTTATGGCGCCGGGTGATATGCGTAATGTGGTGCAAAAAGCGCGTGAAGCCAATGGCAACCAAGATACGATAATGGTGTGTGAGCGTGGCGTGTCATTTGGCTACAATACTTTAGTTTCAGATATGCGTGGTTTAGCGATTATGCGTGAAACAAACTGCCCTGTGGTGTTTGATGCAACTCACTCAGTACAGCAACCAGGTGGGCAGGGCGATAAGAGCGGCGGTCAACGTGAGCATGTGCCAGTATTGGCGCGTGCTGCAGTGGCAAGTGGTATTGCTGGTATCTTTATGGAAACACACCCAGATCCATCTAAAGCTTTATCTGACGGACCCAACGCATGGCCATTGCACAGAATGAAAGATCTATTGGAAGTGTTAGTGGATTTAGATCGATTAGTGAAAAAAGCTGGTTTTATTGAATCAACCTTATAAAAAACGATAATTACACTTAATCTTAATAGCCTATGATTAATAGCTGGTGATCATTAAGAGGTGATAGTAGTTTCGTAAAAAATTAAAACTTTGTATATTTGAGGAGTGAAGTGATGAGTGCAATTGTAGATATTATCGCCCGTGAAATTTTAGATTCACGTGGTAATCCAACCGTAGAAGTTGATGTGCTCCTTGAAAGTGGCGTGATTGGCCGCGCCGCAGTGCCGTCAGGTGCTTCTACAGGCTCAAAAGAAGCTACAGAGTTGCGTGATGGTGATGCAAGCCGCTATCTAGGTAAAGGTGTGTTGCGCGCTGTTGAAAATGTGAATACTGAAATCACAGAAGCAATCATCGGCTTAGACGCTGAAGAACAAAGTTTTATCGACAAAACATTGATTGAATTAGATGGTACAGAGAATAAAGATCGTTTAGGTGCGAATGCAATTTTAGCCGTTTCTATGGCTTGCGCACGTGCTGCGGCAGAAGAGTCCGGCTTGCCTTTATATCGCTATTTAGGTGGTTCTGGTGCTATGCAATTACCAACGCCTATGATGAACATCATCAACGGTGGCGCACATGCTGATAACAGCGTGGATATGCAAGAGTTTATGATTATTCCAGCTGGTCGTCCTAGCTTTAGAGAAGCGTTGCGTTGTGGTGCAGAAGTGTTTCATGCTTTGAAAAAAACTTTGCATAAAAAAGGTCTAGCCACTACAGTGGGTGATGAAGGTGGCTTTGCACCTAACTTACCTTCAAATGAATCAGCAATTCAATACATCATGGAAGCGATTTCTGATGCGGGTTACGAGCCAGGTCGTGATGTGTATTTAGGTTTAGATTGTGCCAGTACTGAATTTTACAAAAATGGTAAATACCATTTAACTTCAGAAGGATTGGAGTTGTCATCAGCACAATTTAGTGATTATCTAGCAACTTGGTGTGATAAATACCCAATTATCAGTGTTGAAGATGGCATGAGCGAGTTTGACTGGGACGGTTGGGATATTCTGACTAAACGTCTAGGTAAAACAACCCAATTAGTAGGCGATGATCTTTTTGTGACCAATGCAAAAATATTGCGTGAAGGCATTAGACGCGGTGTTGCTAACTCAGTACTCATTAAAGTCAACCAAATAGGTACGCTTACAGAAACATTTGAAACTATTGAAACAGCAAAGCGTGCTGGCTATACCTCTGTAATCTCACATCGTTCTGGTGAAACAGAAGATACAACGATTGCTGATATTTCAGTAGCGACTAATGCTTTGCAAATTAAAACTGGCTCAATCTCACGTTCAGAGCGCATTGCTAAGTATAATCAGCTTCTACGTATTGAAGAAGAATTAGGCGATGCTTCTAGCTATGCAGGTATGTCAGCATTTTATCAACTATTTAAGTGAGTTAGATAGGGTACTAAAGTAGGTGAAAGCCTTAACGCTAATATTTGTTATTCTCATTGCCTTGTTACAGTATCCACTGTGGCTAGGCAAGGGCAGTTGGTTGCGCGTGTGGGATCTCAATCGACAAATTTCCGAACAGCAAGAAAAAAATAATGGCTTGAAAGCGCGTAACGATACGCTTAATGCCGAAGTGCTTGATTTGAAAAGTGGTCGCGCTGCAATTGAAGAGCGTGCCAGAAGTGAATTAGGCATGGTAAAACAAGATGAAGTTTTCTACCAAGTGCTTGAAAATACACCTACTAAACCACCGAGCTCAGTAGCTCCAGTGGTCTTACCAATTCAAATTCCAGCAAGCCCTGCTACAGCTAAATAGATTTTATTACAGTTTAATTAAAACTTACTCACCGTTTTCTAGTGTGTATGGCAATGCTTTAATAGTCAGTGCAATATCATTCCAATAGATGCTAGCTTGCATTAAATTCTCTAATCTACATTCCACTAATACATCGTAACCTGCGTCAATCGATGGTGCGCAACGTACAATCTTACCGATCACTTGTTTGTTAACATCCATCACATCATCACCTAACTCTGGCATTACAACACCTGTGATATATGCAAGTTGAGTACGGCGTTTTACTTTACCTAAATAATGCGTACGGGCTACAATCTCCTGCCCTGTATAACAGCCTTTTTTGTAATTGATAGCATTTAATGCATCTAAATTTAGCATTTGTGGCACAAACTCTTCTTGGGTTTTGAGTGTTACAACGGGAATCCCCGCCTGTATCTCTAGCCATTCCCAGCAAGCTGCACCTACGGGTTTAGAGTGCTGCGTCAGCGCATTCCAAATAATTGGTGCATTGATAGAATCAGTGAAAATCTCATATCTAGGTGTAGCGCCAGGCAGTTTTAATAATGCACCGTTACTTAAGCTGACTAATTCATAATCATTGTGTGGGATTTTATCGAATATTGGTGTTAACAATTCAACCGTATTGATACCATTTAAGCCCATTTTGATAATAGATTCACTGACATCTAAAATTTCAACTTTGCTGCGCATTACATACATTCTTAAACGTTTAGTAATACTTTCAACCAGCTCTTTTGGCATCTGTAAATGCACGTGATCAAGATGTGAAAATGCTAAAAATAAGGCTAACAAACGACCTTTTGGGTTGCAGTAGCCTGTGTAATGAGCGTTATTGCCATCTAGTAATTTAATGTCATTAGTCACTTGGCCTTGTAGAAATGTTAATACATCAGCACCTTTTAACTCTAATAAACCAAGGTGAGACAAATCACAAATTATGGTTTCGTTAGCTAGTGCTTGACGCTCTGCTACAGGGTTACCAAAGCTGATAATTTTGTTACCTTCAATGGTTAGATCTTGATTGTCACAAGAGATATTTTTAGGCTGAGAGTTAATAAGAAATTGATGCCATTGTTGCATGTGCGTGCTAACCTTATGATAAATAACTTTACGGTTGTAAGATGAAGCCAATGCAGCTCGATTTCAAGCCCTCAATACTGGCGAATGTTTTATTTACAACAATGAGTCTTAGTGCGATTTGTATTGTAATGCTGCTGGCTTTTTCTTGGCAGATTAAATTGTTGTTAAATACTATGATTATAGTTTTTGTAATTTATACATTGTTGTGTCATGGCTTGTTATTGCTACCTTGGTCGTGTGTAGGACTGAAAGTGAGTCACAAAAGTCAGCTACAATTAGTGCTTAAAAACGGTGATGTTGCGGAGGTTATTGTACAAGCAAACAGTGTAGTAACACCCTATTTAACGGTGCTAAATAGTCGTGTAAAAGGTGCCGGCTTAATCTATCATTTATTATTTCATCAGCATCTAGTTATCTTTCCAGATTCAGTCGATGCTGATGATTATCGTGAATTACGTGTTTGGTTACGTTGGGCTTATACTCGACAACCAGACCTAGAGAACTAGCTAATTAATATTGTCTATAATTGCTTAACTTAGCTAGTTTGAGCTTTACTTTTAGTGGATTTACGTCGATTTAAAAAAGCACGCCATTGTGATGAAAGCACTTTCATCGGGTGTTTTGGCATATAAGCTAATATAAATAATATGCCTGCTAGCCCTGCTAAAATATAGCGAATTTCATAGCCAGCTTTGTCACGACGTGCTGGTTTTTGTTTTTTCATCGCACTTAAAACGTCTTGCACGCTATCACCACGCACATAATAACCACCCACTTCTTTAGCCACTGAAGCGAGGTATGCTTCTTCTAACTTAGACATATATCGATCACTATCTCCACTAGCAACGTTGTCATTACGTACACCGATGTTAGCTTCACTAATTTGAGCAATACCAGGCTGCATGGCAAAGCTTTCGTTAGACCAATAACCGATTAACTGATTGTGTTCATCTAGCTTGGGAATAGGCGTGCCTTTGTCGCCACCGATACCTACAAACAGCCAACCTTCACCACCTTGAAAAGCGGTTAAATCTTGAGTGTTGAATACGTGCAGCTTAGGCGCTTCTTCGCCATCCGTAAAAAATACCACTTGCGCAGGTTCAGGAAAAGAACGAATTGTTCTAGCTAAAGTTGGCATGCTATTACGTATACGGCTATTGCCAGACCAAGCGGTGCGCCAGTCTAAATGGTCTATAGTGTCGTTAATAGCATCAAAGTTCTCACAAACTTCAATCGGCGTGTATAGCGCTGCAATACTCACACCAGCAAATAAACCGATGCTTACATTAGTGCCACAGGGCAATTCACCTACTAATTTATGCAGCGTATCTTGTGTAAATGCCATGCGTGTAGCAGGTTGGCCATTTAAACTTTTATCAATCACATTCATACTTTGTGAAATATCTGCGACGAACATGTAACTGTAAATGTTGCGTTTAATTGGTATTTTCGGGTTAAATAACGCGATGATAAGTAGCAATAATGCACCTAATAGCAAGGCTGCATCGTGACGATGTCTAAAGTAGTTGAATAGTTTATGCATTATGGAAGACCCACTGGGATACTGCCCATAATTAAACCTGGAGTATCGCTTTCACCCGCGCCAGGTGTAGGTGTGCCTGGTAACATGGTTAAAATTCGATCCATATTATGACGTGCATCCCAGAACGTATTATCTAGTCTAAGTGATTGTTGATACGCCGTTTTAGCTTGGTGGAATAAGTACTCCGCTTCGTCACGGACGGTCATATTTGAGCCGTTAATGGTTAAGCCGCGTCTAAAGAAAATATTGCCTAAGTTATACTGAATTGCTGACTTTTGAGTAGTGTTGGCAGAATTAAGTGCTTTATTAAATAACAGGGTTGCTTCTTTATAGCGCTCATTTTTAGCTAACCAAAATGCGGTTGAGAACTTGGCTTCAAAGCTTTGTAAATCTGTTTTTGGAGGTAAGCCTACACTTATCGCAATATTAAAAGCATCGATTTGTTTAACTCGCGTATATAAATATGCGGTATTAACGGCAGAAATTACGGCAATAATAATCAGTAACCATGTGATTTTTTTTACAGTAAAGAAATGTGTGATTTTAGTCAGCAATGATTCATTCATGCTTAATTTGTTTAGTGCCATGTTTTAACCTCTAGATATTTCACACCCAATAATAAACTGATCATAATGGCTGCGATAACAAAACATAAGTTTGAGTAATCACGACCTGGAATTTTTTCAAAGTATTTAATGGCTTTCTTTTCGCGATTATTAATGTCATTCATCGCTAATTGTAATGATTTCGGATCTTCTGCCTCATAGGCTTTAAACGGAGATCTTAGCGTTTTAAAAAAGTCGTTTAGTTCAATTTCTGGTGGTAACGCAGCATTTTCTAGGCGTACATATTTAGTGTCAAAAATACTTAACCCACCTGGCTGCTTTAATACAATCCAATAAAGGCTAATGTGCAGGTGGTCAAACCAATCTTTGATTTTTTGCTGTGTATTGGCATCTATTCTGCCTGCGCCATCTGATAGTAAAATCAAAGCGCGTGAGCCAGAGTCTTGAATTTTATCGAATAAACCTGCGCCGCTAGTAAGCCCGCTACCAATATTGGTCTGGAATAGGGCATTACCTCCAGTGGCCTGCACAGCGGCTACGATTGCCTTTTTATTCTCACTGAGCGGTAATACATACATCGCAGAGTTACTGAAAGTGATCATGCCAAACATATCTTGTTTACGCGATTTTACAAAGTCTGTAATTAGTCTTGCCGCAGCAACTGACTTTGTTTCACCAACAGTAGCATTGCCCGTGACTGTGATGCCACTTGAAAAAGGATCATCCATACTTGCGCTGCGGTCTAGCACTAATGCGATTTGAGCACCTATGCCAATACGCTCGACTTTTTGCTCATTGGTATGTGGTGCTGCTAGGCCAGTAATAATAAATATCAGCGTGAATACCGCTAGCACTTTTAAAAGTAGGCTAATTAAGTCTGAAAGCCGATCTGCTGGCAGCATATCTACCCAAGAGTATTGTTTTGCATGCGCGCGTTGCAATAATAATGGCAAAATAGCTAGCGGCAGTAACCATAATAACCATGGATGTGAAAAAGCCATGTGTTAAGACCCTGAATTTTGAATAGATGTTTCTGGCGTCAAGCCACGTTCGCAATCGCGGCAACGGCGCGCAAAGCCCTGCAACCATAGTTGTGGATCGGTAGCCAAACCATGCGCCGCATTAGGCTCAAAATGCACTTGGCGAGATAAGCTAAAGAATTGTTGTAACTCTGTAGCCATTGGTGAAAAGTTAGGTTTTACTGCTAAGAATACCTCTAGATTATTACTGAATACGCTCATGCGGGCAGTGGTGTTAAGTGAATCATGCAGCGCAGCAATGCCGAGTTTCAAGCCTTCTGGCGACTGTGGTAATTTGCGTAATGTACGGTAAGTTTTTGCAAACGTGCCACCCATAAGTGGTAACCAAGCGCGTTGACCTAATATGTAAAGCAAGCCAAGTAAGCTGATCGCGAGAAAACCAATTGATATTTTTAGCCATTTACTCTCTTTTACGCTACTTAGTAAAAGTGGCCCGCGCAATGTACTCATATTGTCTTCAATTTTAACTTGGCCAAATATTGCAATCGGCGAAATGGCAATATCTAAATTTGGTATGCGATACTTAACTAAATCTTTACTATCTTTTGTGTTGATTAAGTTCAGGTATTCAGGCCCTAGCGTGGCATTTTTAGCTACCACGTTATTGGTAAAAATTTGGTAAGCTAATTTAATGTTAAAGGTTGCACTATCCTTATTTTCTTTTTTAGTATGGCTGACATTTCTAAGTTCAATGCCAATCACTTGGCCTTTATAGCGCTTTTCGTATCCTATAATTGGTAACGAAGTTTCAATCAGTTTGTAAGGCGCTTTAATAGTTAAAATCACTTCACGCTCAATAATGTCGCCCACTGTATAGCCCACTAATCTTAGTGGGTCTATCGTTTTAATAGTGACTATTTCTGCTGGAACATCTGGTAGATTTTGACTGTCGATAGCAAAAGCAGTTTGTGGTGCTACGTTTAAGGCGAGTAGCAAATAAAAAATACGAATGATTATTTTCATAGTGTTTGGTTCATGGTGTTAGGCGACAACAAATTGGTGGAAATATTCTGTAAGTAAGTCGGCATCAAAATTACCTTCAACATAAAATGGAGGCATATCAAAACGCATGAACAGCTCATAAATTTCATTACGACGCTTTTCAAATGAAGCAATAATTTTCTCTCGTAGCTCTTTACGTAAAAATAGCGTGCGTTGTTCACCAGATTCAGGGTCAGAAACATTGGTTAATCCAAATTCTGGTAGATTTTTATATTCTGCAGAATCCCACAAGACAATCGGCACAATATGATGGCGCAATAAGTTAGATAACGACTCTTCGAGCAGAGTGTTGGGAATGTGAAAGTCAGAAATCAAAAAAACCAATGAGCGTTCGCGTGGTAAATAATGATAAACTTCAGTAATGCCATTGCAATTGACCTGCGCAGGATGAAAGTCTTTTAATGCTTCAGCCATGGCAATAGCGCGATATGATTTAAATGAGGAGGTGCTTATCCAATCTTCGCGTACTATTTCATCAAATCCAATAAAACCAAATGGATCATGGTGTTGGCGGGCGGATTGTGCGATGGATTCTGCAATTTCTGCCGCCAATTTTATTTTTCTCTTTTTGGCGCCAAAATTCATACTGCCCGATAAGTCGCAAATCACGTAAACGGGTGTAGCACTTTTTTGATTAAAAAGTCGTACATACACTTGCTCAAGCGGATCGCGTATTGTTTGTCGAATATCGATGCGACGTGGGTCAGGGTAAGAAAGTAGGGTGGTGTGCCCACGAAATTCCATACCCATGCCGCGCTGCTTACTTGCATGCCTACCTGGATGGTGTCCACGAGAACGCCAGCCTATGTGGTAATTGAATGATTTAATGTCTTCAATCATTGAAAAAATCCATTTTATGGGTGGATTGCTGTGTGTTATTTTCAGCCATTTTACTCAATATTCGCTTTGCTTCAATTGATCTGTTATGCATCAGTTTGCTAGCCTCGTCAACTCCTTGAGTTTTTCGCTGACCATGTTCGCAAGTTTTTCCGCGCTGCGTGCCGTGGCGTTTTTATCTAGCCAAGAGCTTTCAAGCTGAGAGGCTTTGGCCATTACCACTTTCTGCATTTTGATATCCACCAACAGAATTCTTGGATAGACGAATAGGTATGTCGGCTTCAGAGCTACTGCAATTAGCAGGTAATCAGCGCCACTTCTCTCCGCCAGCTTGGCAGCATGCTCGACGCGGTCAAACAGATAAGTGGCTGACTGCTCTGATAATTCCGCCTTCAACTGGTCGTTTACAGGCACAATCGCTACACCACTATCAACAAGGTTCTGTTTGAAAGCGGAAGATAAGTAGCCTATTCGTGCCAGTTCTTCTGGCGCGTTAGGAAGATCAGTGAGGTCATTAAGCTGAAAATCCAGTACCATGATTTTTGCGTTCTCCTCGGCAAAGGAGACTGGAATGGTCAGAGCAATCAGGCTGAGCATAAAAATTAATTTTAAAATCAAATTTTTCATGGATGTATCACCTTTCTGGGCGAGTTTCTCGACATAAACATGGCTGGTTGTTAGGCCAAAGGCATGTATTAAGGCGCGGCAACTGCATTAATAATACCTTGCAACATTTCGCGTGCAATTTCTGTGCGGCGCATTTCATACACTGGGCTAAATACCAAGCGATGCGCAATAGTTGAGTGAAAAACTGCGTGAATGTCTTCTGGTAATACCGCAGTACGCTCGTTTAACCAAGCATTGACACGTGCAGCACGTAACATCATGCTCATGCCGCGTGGGCTGGCGCCTGATAATACTAAGCGATTCATATCGACACCTGAAACTTTAACGCCGTAATCCAGTGGTGATTTTGTTGCTTTCCAAAGATTAAGTGCATATTTTTTAAGTGTATCGCTGGCCTCAACGCTATTTTGAACGATGCCAGAAAATTCATTAAGTTGGTCGAATTGCAACACATCAGCTTGTACAGTATTCACTAAAGCATCGACGTTATGGAACTTGGTGTCGAACACAAGTGCTTCCATAATCTCGTCGTTGTTAGGTACAACAATTGGAATCTCCATCATAAAGCGGTCGCGTGCGGCTGATGGAATTTCAAAAGTTTCTTCTTTTTCCACTTGGTTTCTATCTGCAAACACAATCATATGCGGAAAATAATGCTCGGTGTTGAATGCAGATAAACTGCGCTCAGCCATCACACGTAATAATAATGAGTGAACTTGAGGGCGTGCACGGTTGATTTCATTAAAGAAAAATACTGATAAGTTTTCACCAGACATCAATAATGGCCCAGCACTCACGTGAGGTTTACCGTCTTCACCAAGATATGTGTGATACACCAAATCGTTCGGCATCAAGTCAATGGTGCCTTCAATACGCTGGTAACCTCCACCAATACCGCGAGTAAATGCACGTAGTAGAGTGGTTTTGCCAACGCCTACGTCGCCTTCAAGCAGTACGTGACCACGTGCAAAAATTGAAGTGGTAATCAGGCGTATTGGTGTTTGTTGACCTACAACGACTTTATTGACTTCTGATTCTAAGTTACACGCATGATTGCGCCAATCGGCCAGCTGACGATCGCTCATTGAATTTCCCTGACTTTTTTTGAAATGGTTTAATTGAATTTCATTATATAGTAAACGTTTTTTGATTAGGGGTAAACAGATCTGTATACCCCTAAGTGAAATTTATTTATGTAGAGTTCAGTTTAATCAAGTAAATTTGAATAAAAATAACGTAAAAAGCTAATAATGCTTTCACTAAAATGGTTTTCCAGCGAAAATAGCAGAAGTTAAATTCAACATAAATAAATTTAGAATAACGTTATCAAAAATCATGCAAAAACAAAATAGTTTTACAAAAGAAGAGTTACTTAAATGTGGTCGTGGGGAAATGTTTGGTGCCGGTAATGCGCAACTCCCGCTGCCGCCTATGTTGATGTTTGATCGCATTATCTCTATTACTCAAGATGGCGGAGCACACGGTGCTGGGCAAATAGTAGCCGAATTAGACATTACGCCAGATTTATGGTTTTTCGGATGCCACTTTCCTGGCGATCCAGTCATGCCGGGATGTTTGGGCTTAGATGCTATGTGGCAACTCGTTGGTTTCTTTTTAGGCTGGATGGGTGGCCCGGGACGCGGTCGTGCATTGGGTGCTGGTGATATTAAATTTACCGGTCAAGTATTACCTACGCACCAAAAAGTGACTTATACGATTGATTTAAAACGTGTGATTATGCGAAAATTAGTCATGGGTATTGCTGATGCACGTATGGAAGTCGATGGACGCGTGATTTACGTAGCACAAGATTTGCGTGTAGGTTTGTTTACGCGTACAGATAATTTTTAAACTTTTTATTTGGTTAAGTTTACATTTGATTAAGTTTAATATTATTTTAATTTTTTATAGGAGTGAACGATAATGCGCCGTGTTGTTGTCACTGGTATGGGAATTGTTTCCAGTTTAGGAAACAATAAGTCAGAAGTTTTAGATAGCCTGCAAAATGGCAGGTCTGGTATCACTTTTCAGCCTGAATATGCAGAGCGCGGCTTGCGCTCGCATGTGGCAGGGTCTATCAAAAACTTGGATATTGAAGCGCGTATTGATCGAAAATTATTGCGTTTTATGGCCAAAGGTCATGCCTATGCATGGCTTGCCATGCAAGAAGCGATTGCTGATGCGAGCTTGCCAGATGATTTAGTGTCTAATGTCCGCACAGGCTTGATCGTAGGCGCTGGCGGTGCTTCTCATGAAAGTATACTTGAGGGTATTGATACTTTGCGTGCCAAAGGTATTCGCCGTGTTGGCCCTTATATGGTGACCAAAGCCATGGCGAGTGGTGTATCTGCTTGCTTGGCAACAGGTGCGAAAATTAAAGGTATTAACTATGGTATCAGTTCTGCCTGCTCTACTAGTGCACACTGCATAGGTGCTGGGGTAGAACAGATTCAACTTGGCAAGCAGAATATTATTTTCGCCGGTGGTGCTGAAGAAGAAAGCTGGACGCTTTCTTTCATGTTTGATGCGATGGGTGCACTAAGCAGTAAATATAACGATACGCCTGAAAAAGCTTCGCGTACTTATGATGTTAACCGTGATGGTTTTGTGATTTCTGGCGGTGGTGGCATTGTGGTGCTTGAAGAGTACGAGCATGCCAAAGCGCGCGGTGCAAAAATCTACGCAGAAGTCGTTGGTTATGGTGCAAACTCAGATGGTTATGACATGGTCGCACCAAGCGGTGAGGGCGCGGTGCGTTGCATGAAGCTTGCTTTAGAAGGTGTTGAAGGTAATGTGGATTACATAAACACGCATGGCACCAGTACACCAGTGGGTGATAGCAAAGAGCTTGAAGCTATACGTGAAGTATTTGGCGATAATGGCTTGAAGCAAAACCCAGCAATTGCCTCTACTAAATCATTATCAGGCCATGCACTAGGTGCTGCCGGCGTGAATGAAGCGATATACACATTACTGATGATGCAAAACAATTTTATTGCAGCTTCTGCCAATATCGAAACGCTAGACCCAGCGGCTGAGGGTCTGAATATTGTACAAAAACGTGTTGATAACGTGAAGATTGAAACTGCATTATCAAATAGTTTTGGCTTTGGTGGCACCAACGCATCACTTACTTTTTCACGTAGAAATCTCTAGGTAAATCAGAGTAGTGTAATGCTAGTTTCAACTGATAGCCTTTAAACGAAACTGGTAATATAAAACTCGAATTAATCTGGAGGAAATTATAAATATGGGGAATCAAGTCAGCTAACATAAGTGAACAATAGCTATTCAAGACCGCCATTGGTTAAGCTACATAGACATAGCGTAATATTTGCTTTGTATGTAAGTTATTGTTTTTGATGATTATGAGGCTTAGATGGTGTCAATTTTTCACCATCTAGAATTTATGGCTCATGGCTAGTATTGATAGTTTGTTGGTTGCTATTGGCGTGGCGAGCTTCGTGCTTGCTGAACTAAACTTTACGCATATTGCCTCTTTGTTACTGCTCATTAGTTTGTTTTTTTGAGATATTCGCACTTCAAACTTGAAGCCGCCCATCATTAAAGACTTAACCTAATTTAATTCACTACCAGATTTAATTCAACAATAGTGCCGCAGCGACTTTTCTACCTTCGCTCATCAATATATTGTAAGTTCTGCATGCTGCCGATGTAGACATACATTCCAAGGCAATTCCTTGATTGATGAGTAACGCACTAGTTTTTGGGTGTAAAAATTTATGCGTTTTGCCAGTGCCTAGCAATACCACTTCTGGTTTAAACGCAATGATGCTTTCAAAGTCGTTTTCTGACAAATTATCTATCGTTAATATGATGTTGAATGCAGACATCCAATCGGTGATGAGCCTATCTGGCAATACAATCAAATTGCTTGAATATTGTCTATGGTTGATAGCAATTGCATCATCTGTGTAGCCGGTGATGAGATTTTGGCCTTCGCCATGGGTGAGATGTAGTTTCATAGTGATAGTGGGTTAATGTATCGTCAAAATTGCGCTTTATTTTAGCTGCAGATGCCGCAAATCCATACTGTTTTATTGCCTGCAAGTGCGCTAGCAATGTAAGATAGCATACTTTGTAAGCTTCACCCAAGCTGGAGTAAAGTAAGCCTAAAATCAGCATTTACCCGAGGTGATTTAATTGAGCAAGTTAGAGGCTAGTGCAGATATGAAACCATTACATAAATCAAATAAACTTGCCAACGTTTGCTACGACATTCGTGGTCCTGTGTTGCAGCGTGCGCGTCAGATGGAAGAGGAAGGTCAGCGCATTATCAAGTTGAATATCGGCAACCCTGCGGCTTTTGGCTTCGAAGTGCCTGAAGAAATTCAGCAAGACGTGATTCGTAATATGGCTAAAGCGGGCGGCTATACTGATAGCAAAGGCTTATTTGAGCCGCGTAAAGCCATTATGCACTATACGCAATCCAAGCATATTAATGGCGTAACGGTTGATGACATCATTATCGGCAATGGTGTTTCTGAATTGATTGTTATGGCTATGCAGGGTTTACTGAATAATGGTGATCAAGTGTTGGTACCGATGCCAGATTATCCACTTTGGACTGCTGCGGTTACTTTAGCCGGCGGCACTGCCAGGCATTATCTGTGTGATGAAGCAACGGGCTGGATGCCAGATTTAAAAGATATTGAATCTAAAATTACCGCTAATACTCGCGGTATTGTGGTGATTAACCCAAATAACCCGACAGGCGCATTGTATCCCAGTGAAATTTTAGAGGGAATTATTGAGATCGCACGTCATCATGATTTGGTGATTTTTGCCGATGAGATTTACGATAAAGTTTTATATGATGGTAATACGCACACATCAATGGCATCGTTAGCTGATGATGTGTTGTTTGTGACATTCAATGGCCTATCAAAAAACTATCGTACTTGCGGTTATCGTGCAGGTTGGATGGTGTTAAGTGGTGAAAAGAAACATGCCAGCGACTATATTGAGGGCCTGAATATGTTGGCTTCTATGCGCTTATGTGCCAATGTTCCGGGGCAATTAGCCATTCAAACCGCGCTTGGTGGCTATCAAAGTATCGACGATTTAGTGGCACCAGAGGGCCGTTTATGCAGGCAACGTGACATTGCTTATGAACTTTTGACTGCAATTCCAGGGGTGAGTTGTACTAAACCTGCCGCTGCCATGTATTTATTTCCAAAGTTAGATCCAGCAGTGTATCCGATTGAAAATGATCAACAATTTATTCTGGATTTATTGTTAGAAGAAAAAGTGTTACTTGTGCAGGGCTCAGGTTTTAACTGGAAAGCAACTGATCATTTTCGCGTAGTATTTTTACCGAATGTGGACGATTTGACTGAAGCCATTAAACGTATTGCGCGGTTTTTAGAAAATTATAGAAAAAAGTTTGGAGCTAAAGTTTGAAGCAACTTAACGTAGGTAATCTTAATGTAGGTCTTTTAGGCATTGGCACCGTTGGTGGTGGCACTTATACAGTATTAACGCGTAATGCGGTAGAAATTACGCGTCGTACTGGTTGTGCAATCAATATTGTACAAATTGCGGACAGAAATGTTGATCATGCAAAAACGATGACGGGTGGCAAAATTGATGTCACTAATGACGCGTTTGCAGTGGTGAATAATCCTGCGGTAGATGTTGTGGTTGAGTTGATTGGTGGTTATACACTGAGTAAAGAGTTAGTGTTAAAAGCCATTGAAAACGGTAAGCATGTAGTCACAGCTAATAAAGCTTTATTAGCATTACATGGCAATGAGATTTTTACAGCAGCACAAGCTAAGGGTGTAATTGTGGTGTATGAAGCCGCTGTGGCTGGCGGTATCCCTATTATCAAGGCACTTCGCGAAGGTTTAGGCGCTAATCGTATTGAATGGGTGGCAGGAATCATCAACGGCACCACTAATTTCATATTGACTGAAATGCGTGAAAAAGGCTTAGCCTTTGCTGATGTGTTAGGTGAGGCGCAGCGTTTAGGCTATGCAGAAGCTGACCCAACGTTTGATGTAGAAGGCATCGATGCCGCGCACAAGCTCACAATTTTGGCGGCTAATGCTTTTGGTATGCCAATGAAGTTTGAGCAAGCCTATACAGAAGGCATTACTAAGTTGCAACAAACTGATATTAAATATGCAGAAGAGTTAGGCTACCGCGTAAAGCTATTAGGTATTACAAAACGTACTGAAACTGGTGTTGAGTTGCGTGTGCATCCAACATTGATTTCAGAAAAACGCTTAGTGGCTAATGTAAATGGCGCAATGAACGCGGTGGTAGTGAAGGGCGATGCAGTTGGGCCTACGCTTTATTACGGGGCTGGTGCAGGTGCAGAGCCAACCGCTAGCGCTGTTGTGGCTGATTTGATGGATGTTGCACGATTACGCAATGCCACTGTTGAGCAACGTGTGCCTTATTTAGGTTTTCAAGCAGGTCAACTCAATGATTTGCCGATTTTACCTATTAGCGAGATCAACAGTGCTTATTATTTACGTTTACGCGCATCGGATAAGCCGGGCGTTTTGGCTGGTGTGACTAAAATTCTAGCAGACCGTAACATTTCGATTGATGCGATGTTGCAAAAAGAGCCAGATGACAATGAAACTGAGGCAGATATTGTGATTTTGACGCACATTACTGTTGAAAAAAACATGGATGCAGGCATCGCGGAAATTGAAGCCTTGCCAGCAATTGTCGGTAAGTTAGTCAAAATTCGTATGGAAGAATTAGGCAAGTAACATTAAGTCAGTAAAAACTAGGTCAGTAAATCATGAAATATATCTCTACCCGTGGGCTGTCGCCTGCTTTAAGTTTTAGTGAAATTTTACTTGGGGGTTTAGCGCCAGATGGTGGCTTGTACCTGCCTGAAAGTTACCCTCAATTTAACGATGCTGACCTGACGGCTATGCGCGGCATGAATTATGCAGATTTAGCTTTTGCTATTTTAAGTCGATTAATTGATGATATTTCTGCCGCAGATTTAAAAGCGATTATTGACAGAACTTACACGGCTGAGGTCTACAGTTTTACGCGCCCAGGTCAAAATGCGGCAGATATTACGCCAACCTTAAAGTTAGAAGATGATCTGTATCTATTAAGTCTTTCTAATGGGCCTACACTGGCTTTTAAGGATATGGCAATGCAGTTGCTTGGCAATTTGTTTGAACATGTGCTGGCTAAAACCGGTAGAACTACCAATATTTTAGGTGCCACTTCAGGCGATACCGGCTCTGCCGCTGAATATGCGATGCGCGGTAAAAAAGGTATACGTGTTTTTATGTTGTCGCCAAATAAAAAAATGAGCCGATTTCAAACTGCACAAATGTTCAGCCTGCAAGATGAGAATATCTACAACATTGCAGTCAATGGCGTGTTTGATGATTGCCAAGACATGGTGAAAGCCGTGTCTAATGATGCCGAATTTAAAGCGCAGAACAAAATCGGCGCGGTTAATTCTATCAATTGGGGTCGTATCATCGCGCAGGTGGTGTATTACTTTAAAGGTTACTTTGCCGTCACGCAAACCAATGACCAAAAAGTTAGCTTTGCTGTGCCATCTGGCAATTTTGGTAACGTTTGTGCAGGGCATATCGCCCGTATGATGGGTTTACCGATTGATAAGTTAGTCGTTGCGACTAATGAAAATGACGTACTCGATGAGTTTTTTAAAACAGGCGCCTATCGTCCACGCGGCTCAGCAAATACATACCATACCAGTAGCCCTTCTATGGACATTAGCAAGGCTTCTAACTTTGAGCGCTTCGTGTTTGATTTAGTGGGGCGCGATAGTACGAAAGTACTTGAGCTATGGGGCAGTGTAGATCAAGGTGGGGCATTTGATATTAAACATCTTCTGCCAAAACTGGCTGATTATGGTTTTGTTTCTGGCAGTAGCAATCATGCAAACCGTATGAATACTATTCGTGAAACGTATGCAAAGTATGCGGTTACAATTGACACGCACACTGCTGATGGTTTGAAAGTGGCTTTGGAGCATCGGCAAAAAAATGTGCCAATGATTGTGTTAGAAACTGCACTGCCAGCGAAATTTGAAGATGCAATTATTGAAGCATTGGGTAAAGTACCAGAGCGTCCAGCTGCGCTGAATGGCATTGAAAATTTACCGCAAAAACATATTGTGATGGATGTTGATGTGGCTGCAATCAAAGATTTTATTGTAAAAAATACCTAGAAAGTCTTTCTGACTAAATCCAGAAAGACGGAGCTGATATGAAGCAATATACCGATTTAATGCGCCATGTATTAACGCATGGCAATAAAAAAGAAGATCGTACTGGTACAGGCACGCTTTCAGTGTTTGGCTACCAAATGCACTTTAATTTGGCCGAAGGCTTTCCGCTAGTCACTACAAAAAAAGTCCATTTAAAATCGATTATTCATGAGCTTCTTTGGTTTTTGCAAGGGAGCACTAACATTGCATACCTGAAAGAAAATGGCGTGCGTATTTGGGATGAATGGGCTGATGAAAATGGTGATTTAGGCCCGGTTTATGGTTACCAATGGCGTAATTGGCCTAAGCCCGATGGCACGCACATCGATCAAATCGCCCAAGTTATTAATGCTATTAAAATCAACCCGGATTCACGTCGATTAATCGTATCAGCGTGGAACGTAGCAGATATAGATCAAATGAAACTACCACCTTGCCATGCTTTTTTTCAGTTTTATGTAGCCGATGGTAAATTAAGCTGTCAGTTGTATCAACGTAGTGCCGATATATTTCTCGGCGTTCCATTCAATATCGCATCTTATGCCTTGCTCACCATGATGGTCGCGCAAGTGTGTGATTTGGAACTTGGTGATTTTGTGCATACCTTAGGCGATGCA
>JAYWDO010000027.1:0-7165 GCA_043779795.1 Pseudomonadota bacterium | reverse complement strand
TGCAAATTGAGCTGGAGTTCTTTGGTGCAATTCCTAAAGATGATCACCTGACGAAAGCAGCTAAGCTCGGTCGTTCGGTGATTGATGCGTTCCCACTAACTGCTGCCTCCAAAGCATTTAAGCAGATTGCACAGCGTTTAGATTATAAGCAAAGTTCAACAGTTAAAATGAATTAACTGTGCTGTTTTAAGGTTAAACTAAAAGTCAGCCTAATAAATAATCCACCTATATTTTTACATCAGTCTATGATGAAAGCAGATTCGATAATGGCGTTAAACCATTGCAAGCATAAACGTCACCCATCATTGCATTAACGTAGGTAGCTGGCTATTTTAAAGCTGATAACTTTAGGAGAAATATCATGGCTAAAGGCCAAATTCGCGGTAATAAAGAAACTAAAAAACCAAAAAAGAGTAAAGATGTTGTGGTGCCATCAAGCTCTATCATTCCAATGAAATCTAGTATTCCACCAAAAAAATAAGCATTAGCGTTATTATCGATTAAACTAATGCGCGATTATTGGCTAGGTATAGAGGCATGAATAAGATCGAATTTAACCGCATAGCCTACTGAATTAGCGGCGATTTCGTAGCTGGTCAAATTTGATTATTATGCTGCATTTTGGATGTTGCTGTGTCAGCTAAGCCTGAACGAATTGTGCAGATAATTTATTTTTTACTATCGAATATCTATGAATACCATCATTAAAATGATTACTAATAGTGTTGAATAACAAAATCATTGCCTAACCTGAATTCAGAACTTAGGTTAGGCAATGTAACAATCAAAATTAATTTTTATCGAAACGATCTAAAGTCATGACCTTAGTCCAAGCTTTTACAAAGTCTTTTAAAAATTTATCTTTAGCATTATCAGCGGCATAGACTTCTGCCACTGCACGTAGCTCTGAGTTTGATCCAAAAATCAAATCAACTGGTGTAGCTGTCCATTTAACTTGGTTTTTATCACGATCACGACCTTCATAAACTGCTTGATCCGCAGATGACTTAGACCATTTAGTCGACATACTCAGCAAGTTCACAAAGAAGTCGTTGCTCAAGGTACCAGGATGCTCAGTAAGAACACCATGTTTAGACTGCCCAACATTCAAGTTTAGTACACGCATACCACCAAGTAACACAGTCATTTCAGGCACGGTTAGTGTTAACATATTTGCACGCTCAACGAGCATCTCTGCAGGTGACAAATAGCTTCCTTGTGCATAATAGTTTCTGAAGGCGTCCGCTTTAGGCTCTAGTACAGCAAAAGAGTTGACGTCAGTTTGCGCTTGCGATGCATCAACACGACCCGCTGTAAAAGGAACTTGAACGCTGTAACCACCTTTTTTTGCTGCCTGTTCAATCGCTGTAGATCCAGCTAATACAATTAAATCGGCCAATGATACTTTTTTCCCACCTGATTGGGCCTTATTGAAATCACCCTGAATAGCCTCTAAGCGACCTAATACCTTAGCAAGTTCCGCAGGATTATTTGCCTCCCAATTTTTCTCAGGTGCTAATCGAATACGCGCACCATTAGCACCACCGCGCATATCTGTACCTCTAAATGTGGAGGCAGATGCCCATGCTGTGCTGATCAATTCTGAAGAGCTTAAACCTGATGATAAAATTGAAGATTTCAATTTTGCAATATCTTTTGCATCTATCATTTTATAGTCAGCTTTGGGTAGAGGATCTTGCCAAATCAAATCCTCTTTTGGCACCTCTTTTCCAAGATATCGAGCACGTGGGCCTAAGTCACGATGTGTTAATTTAAACCAAGCCTTAGCAAAAGCCAATTCATACTCTTTGGGATTTTCTTGAAAACGTTTGGCTACTTTGCTATAACTTGGGTCAAACTTCATAGAAAGATCTGTCGTAAACATAATAGGGGCATGACGTACACCTGGAACATGGGCATCCGGAACAAGATTGGAAGCTTGACCATCTTTAGGAATCCATTGAATTGCACCTGCTGGACTCTTAGTCTGAACCCATTCAAAATTAAACAGATTGTCTAAATATTGCATTGTCCACGCTGTTGGGCTAACTGACCAAGCACCTTCTAAGCCACTAGTGGTGGTGTCTTCAGCATTACCTTTACCGCAGCTATTTTTCCATCCCATTCCCTGTTCTTCAACGCCAGCTGCCGCAGGTTCTGCACCTAAACATTTATCAGGATGATGCGCACCATGTGCTTTACCAAATGTATGGCCACCAGCAATCAATGCTACAGTTTCTTCATCATTCATTGCCATACGAGCAAATGTTTCGCGAATATCTTTTGCAGCAGCAATTGGGTCAGGATTTCCATTAGGACCTTCTGGATTTACATAAATGAGCCCCATCTGAACAGCAGCAAGTGGGTTTGCTAGTTTTCTATCTCCAGAATAACGCTCATCACCAAGAAATTTCTTCTCAGGTCCCCAATTAGTCATCTCTGGTTCCCACTCATCAATTCTTCCACCAGCATAACCAAATGTCTTAAATCCCATAGATTCTAGTGCGACATTGCCTGACAATACCATGAGGTCACCCCACGAAATCTGGTTGCCATATTTCTGCTTCACTGGCCATAATAGTCGTCTTGCTTTATCTAAGTTTGTATTATCTGGCCAGCTATTCAGTGGTTCAAACCTTTGCTCTCCACCGCCAGCTCCACCCCGCCCATCAAAAGTTCGATAGGTGCCTGCACTATGCCAAGCCATTCTAATGAAGAACGGGCCGTAAGTACCATAGTCTGCAGGCCACCATGATTGTGATGTTTTTAACACATTTTCAATATCTTTTTTTACTGCATTCAAATCTAATTTTTTAAATTGTTCGGCATAAATATAAGATTGACCCATTGGGTTAGACTCTATTGTGTTCTGGCGAAGCGGCCTTAAGTCTAGGTGCTCAGGCCACCAAAATTTGGTTGATTGATTCTCATCATTTGCCATAGCCATATTTGAAGAAAATGCTGTTGCTATTGCTAGCGTCATCACAGACATCATGAATGTTTTTTTTAAATTCATTTTTCACCTCTTTTTAAAAAGCGCAATGCGCTGCTTATTGATTTATTTGAAAGTTGCTTCATACTATTTAGTTAACTAACCCTAATTCAGAGTCAGTCTGAAAAAGCCATATTCATCAACTGAATTTTGACTCTATAATTTTATAAGCATTAAAAATTACATATAATTAATTTACTCAATAGCGCAATAGGTAAAGTCAATAGGACTGACAAACACTTTTACTTCGATAATACCGGTTCATCAGTAATGATGAACCAGCTAAATAAATACGGAAACACTACGGTGATTAATATAAGCGTTGTTGCTAAACTGCCCACTCATTGTCAGGATCGCCACAGAGTGCGTCTGTCAGGATAAACAAAAGGTGTACATGTGAATTTAAGAGATTTAGGTTATATAGTAGCAGTCGCAGATTTAAAGAATTTCAGTCGCGCTGCAGAACAAAGTGCTATTAGCCAGCCGACCCTGAGCACACAAATCAAAAAAGTTGAAGACTATCTTGGTGTGCAGATTTTTGTACGTGAAAAAAATACTGTCAGCATAACGGAGTTGGGCGAAGAAATTATCCAAGTAGCACGTCGAACATTGGATGATGTTCGCCATATACGTGAAATTGCTGCCCATGGGAAAAACCCCTATAGCGGCAAGCTTTCTTTGGGCGCCTTTCCTTCAGTGGCAAGCTATGCGCTTCCGGAGTATGTATTCATGATTAAACAGCACTTTTCAGACCTGAAAATGCTGGTGGTTGAAGAAAAAACCGAGTCACTCATCAGTCTCTTGCTGTCAATGAAACTGGATGTCGCCCTACTTGCCTTGCCTGTTACTCACGAGCTACTGGAATGCAAACCGTTATTTGAAGACCCTTTCACTCTCGCTGTACCCGCAAATCATCCGCTGGCCAAGTTAGACTCGGTGGATTTAAATGATTTACACCAAGAAAACTTGCTACTATTGGAAGAAGGGCACTGCCTGCGTGACCAATCATTACAATTATGTAGCCCTTCAAGATTCATTGAAAATGATTTTCGGGCCTCTAGCTTAGAAACGTTACGGTTTATGGTGAAAAACGGCGTAGGCGTGACGCTAATGCCTTCTGTCGCTATTCAAACTGAAGACTCTGATATTAAATACATTGAAATTAAACAAAAACCGAGCCGTACCATCGCCTTGGTCTGGCGTAAAAATCACCCTAGAAAAAAACTGTTTGAGGAGCTAGCACTGTTGTTAGCTTACAAACCTTTAGCTTAAAAGCACGTAGTGTGCATAATTTATGCTGATTGATTTCCTCAATATTCTCATTGAATCAATCAATTTCAGTGGATGAAGATAATCCGATTAAATACAAACCATACGAGCAAGACAAAAAGTCTGAATCGATATTATTTGAAAATTAATCAATTTATTAAGGAAACTTCAATCATGAAAAAACAAACATTATTAGCTTTAGTACTATTAACAGGTGCATCTTTAGCACAAGCTGGCGAGACTTTTAATGCCGATACCTCAGCCAAATCGTTTATTGATGGCTATCAAGGAAAATCACAGCCTTTCACTGGCACAGCAGGTCATGAAAAACCAAGTGTGGATAAAAATTTAGCGATTGGTGCCGCAACCATTCTTGGTACTGGTATCCGTCTGCCAAGCTCTGTGAGCAAGGGTACACCTGATGTTGCTAAATCACTTGCGCTGTATACAGGTCAATTTAATTCTTAGTCGTTAACTGAGTTGTTGAATTAAAAGGCTATAGCAGACTACACAACCTGTTATAGCCTCAGCTCAAATAAGCAATTAATCTAGTGTGATTTTGATAATCTGTGCAGATAATAATATCGGTTGCTCAATTAATTAACTAAATTGTTTATCGCACATCAAACAAATTACCTTTGGAAGTAGCAATATTAAAATCCTCCAGTAAACCAGCAATTGGTTATGGCAAACCAGCATCTTCATCCTACCCTACCCTACAAAAACTGTAGTCCATCGCTAACTATAATGGTCAAGTAAAACAGGACAGCAGTTGAAGCATGCCGCATAATGAATCGGCTAAAAGCAACGAAATTCAGAGGCAAGATCAGTATTGCTTTCTTGTTCTTTCTATCACAACACCTTAATTTCTCTAGGTGTTGTAGTTGGTTTTTGAGCGCGCCCATCTTAGGTGAGTTTTTAATATCTTGTAGTGATAGCGATTAGCCAATCAGGTGACGCCGTTACGACCAGTGTCTCAAAACGTTTGTCTAAACCAGTAATAATAAGCAAACCCGCAAACAATAAAATGATGCCAAGTACACGTTTACCAATTTTACCCACGGCAAATAACTTGCTTCTGACTCTTGCCATAACTTGCCTAGATAGCGAACCCAATATAATTAGTGGCAAACCTGCGCCTAGTCCAAATATTGCCATCACTAATGTAACGTGAAGCAAGTTAGTACCTTGACTAGCTAAAGTGATGGTCGCTCCTAAAATGGGCCCAACACAAGGACTCCATACAATACCTAACAATAATCCCAAAACAAACTGACCAAATAATGAGTCTGTAGATACTTTGCTTAGTAAATTATTGCCGGATCCACCAATATTGGCAGTCATGCTGGCAAACTTCTCTTGCAATGTTCCAGAAAGCAAGACGACACCAAATATGATTAAAAGTAAGGCGGCAATAGATCTAAACACTTCTTGGTCTATGCCAATTGAGGCCCCAATTGTGGCAATGAAAACCCCTACGACTGTAAATGAAATCGCTAATCCCAATGCTAGGGCATAAGGACCAAATCTATGCGTATTGAATGCAGTCCCCACAATAATGGGAATAATTGGCAATACACATGGGGATAAGATAGACAGCATCCCTGCAAGGAAACTAAGTCCATAAACACCAAAATCAGCAATCATAATCATCAACCCTTTTATTTATCTAAATAGCTTTCTGAATTAATTTCTCAATGCTTGCTGGTGAAGTGTCACCAGTACTTCGTCCCACTTCTTTAGACCCTTTGTAAACAATTAATGTACTTTGTTTACTGACATTTAATGTTTTTAAAGCATCTTTTTGGCTATCAAAATCCACACGTAATGTATTAATTGATTGATATTCCTTCTTCTTGAGTAAAGTCTCTACAACAGGCCCTTGGGCGCGGCAAGTTGGGCACCATGGCGCATGAACTTCAACCAATATAGATTTTCCTTCTTTCTGCAATTTATTAAAACCTGATTGAGTGAACGCGGTAGATTCTGCAAAGGCTGTTCCAGCAACAAGAAAGCTAGACGCTAACAATAAAGATGTAATTAAACTTTTCATAAAGAACTCCAAATGTTGAATGAACGAAATTATTAGTCGCTAGAGAAAATGAAACCTTACACGGAAGATTAAATCTGCTTGTGACCGTTGTCTAAACCAGTAATGACCCACTATAACTACGCCTTAAAAATCAACCCCGCTTCTAACCAACCTGCAAGGTATTGAGCTGCTGCTGTCACGGCTTCTTCCTCATCCATTGCAATATTTAAGCTTTCGCATACATCGCCAAAGGTTGCGCCTGACATCGCCATGTTGAGCGTTATGACTTCTATCTCCGTAATCAACCGAAATTGCGGATTGAAGTTTTTACGCCAAATTAACCACGATTGATAGCTACTTACCTGCGCAGGTTTTGGCGGTGTTTCTCCAATTTCTAGCGCTTTCCATATCGGAATAACATTCCAACTTGCGCGCACTATTTTGATTGCAGGCTGAAATTTAAAGCTAAGCTCAGCCCAATTTTCTGGTGGAATTGCCGCGAGATCTTGCAAGTTTAATTCGGGTACATCTTCTGCATCAAAGGCTAATGATAGCGCCCATTCAAAGTCTGCCATTTCTGCGGCTATTGGGTGTTGCGATAGTGTTATAAGTAAATGCTCGCACATTTGGCTGCCGTACCAGCGTAAATTACGGTACGTGGAAGGATACGCTTCAATATATTCGCGGGCAGTTTTATCAAACAACACGTCGCCCAATAAGCCTTTTAACTGTGGGTAAGCAGTCGCGAGGGCTTCGATAATTCTAAATCGATATGCATCATGATAAATACTTAGGCGTTTTTTAGCACCCACTTTTTTGTCGTCAACAACGGCATTAATGAAGCTTGAGCCTTTTGCATCGCCTAATAAATA
>JAYWDO010000026.1:0-40714 GCA_043779795.1 Pseudomonadota bacterium | reverse complement strand
TGGCATCACCATTAAGCATAAATAAACATTTAAGGTAAAATAGCGTTTTATATTAAATATCATCATCAAATGGCATCTCTGCAAGAAGAAATCAAACGCCGTCGCACCTTTGCAATTATTTCCCACCCGGATGCGGGTAAAACTACGCTGACCGAAAAACTCTTATGGTTTGGTGGCGCGATTCAAGTGGCGGGTGAAGTGCGCGGACGTAAAGCATCACGCCATGCAACGTCAGACTGGATGGAGCTAGAAAAACAACGTGGTATTTCAGTTACATCATCCGTCATGCAGTTTCCTTATCGTGAGCACATGGTTAATCTGCTGGACACGCCAGGCCATGACGACTTTTCAGAAGATACTTATCGTACATTAACTGCGGTGGATTCTGCGGTCATGGTGATTGACGCGGTAAACGGTGTTGAAGCGCAAACCATCAAGCTACTCAACGTATGTCGCATGCGCGATACCCCTATCATCACATTTATCAATAAATTAGACCGCGAAAGCCGCGAGCCGATTGAATTGCTCGATGAAATAGAAACCACTTTGGGTATGGAATGTGCGCCTATGACGTGGCCTATTGGCATGGGTAAAAGCTTTAGAGGCGTTTACAACTTATATACCGACACCATCTCATTTTTTGATCCGCGTGCTGACAAAGGCACATCGGAGATTATTCAAGGCTTAGATAACCCACGTTTAGATGAGCTGCTTGGTCGTGTTGCTGGTGAGTTGCGAGTGGATGTTGAACTCGTACGTGGTGCCTCTCACACGTTTGATCAAGCACGCTTTTTAAGCGGCAAACAAACCCCTGTTTATTTTGGTTCAGCAATTAACAACTTCGGCGTGCAATCGTTGCTGGATGCGGTAGTAGACCTTTCCCCTGCCCCGCTTGCACGCAATACTTCATCGCGTTTGGTTAATCCTGATGAAACTAAATTTTCAGGCTTTGTATTCAAAATTCAAGCCAATATGGACCCGAAACATCGGGATAGAATCGCCTTTTTACGCGTCTGTTCAGGCCGTTTTGAACGTGGCATGAAAATCAAACAAGTATCCACAGGCAAGCAAATGGCGGTGAACAACGCAATTACCTTTATGGCGCAAGACCGTACAACGATGGATGAAGCCTATTCAGGCGACATTATTGGTATCCCTAACCATGGCACCATCAAAGTTGGCGACACCTTTAGTGAAGGCGAAGAACTAAGATTTACAGGTATTCCATCATTCGCGCCAGAATTTTTCCGCCGCGCACGCTTAAAAAACCCACTCAAAATGAAGCAGCTGCAAAAAGGCTTGCAACAATTGGCTGAAGAAGGTGCTTCACAGCTATTTCGCCCATTATTATCCAACGACCTTATTTTAGGCGCAGTCGGTATGTTGCAGTTTGAGGTCGTCGCGCATCGATTAGAGCATGAATACGGCGTAGATATTGTGTTTGAAAATTATGACTGCTACACCGCAAGATGGTTACGCGGCAAAGATTTAGACCTAAGCGCAATTGCAGATAAATACGGCTTTAACGTGGCGCTAGATGGCGCGGATGAATATGTTTACCTTGCACCTAACCGTGTGAACCTGCAAATGGCACAAGAACGTTACCCAGATATTGAGTTTTTAGAAACGCGTGAAATCATCTAAACACCTCAATAAAATCAGCACTCTAAACCTCTGCCCATGTGAAAGCAACAAGCCTTACCAGGCTTGCTGCCAGCCATGTCACTTTGGGCTAGCAGCAACAACTGCCGAAGCACTCATGCGCTCCCGCTACACCGCATTTGCACTAGGTTTAGAAGCATATCTGCTACAAACATGGCATCCTGAAACGCGCCCGGTCGCACTCAATCTCAATGAAGACGCGCCTACCAAATGGCTAGGTCTTCAAGTAAAGCATATCAAACCTATTAGCGAAACAACTGCAACAGTAGAATTTGTTGCGCGTTATAAGGTCGCTGGCAAAGCCGGAAGGCTGCATGAGTTAAGCCAGTTTGAACGCATTGAAGGTCGCTGGTATTATTCGGTTGGCAGTGACCTAAAATAATGAAATTGAGCTTTATTGAGTCTATGACGAAATAGCGTAGCGTATTTCACCAAGTGTTAGATGTGTACATTTGGCGCACTATGCTATTAGCTAAACCCTGTAACGTTGTATTACTTACACGTTCTCAAAAGCCTCACACAACTGGCTTAACAATTGCCCAAACAATGGAATGACCTCATCTTTATCGTACGGGCTATCATCATCGGTGCCTGCAACAACAAAGGCGATAGCCAATTTATCTAAGTTTTCTCTAAATTCACTCCAATGTTCAGTTTCTGCATCGCCAATCAACTTGAATTTATTGAAACCTGCATCAACAATTTCTATTAATTCTGCATCGCTTAAGCCTGCGAACAAAGTTTTAGCAATGGTGATTTGCGCGGCTTGCAGGTTTGGCATAATATCTTCTTGCGCCAGCGGACGTGATAAAAAAGCGAAGACTAACAGCGCGTAAGCTTGGTATACGCTCAACATATCAAAGTTGTCTGTGCGTTCTGCTAATGGTGAACGCTCCGCGGCTTGAATGGCTTTAAATGTCACATAGCAACTTAAGTAATCTGCGGCGGCAAGCGCATCATAGTCATTTAAGTTGGTATTGGGTGCAGCTTCATCGTCACGTAATGTATCGGCTAAACATAAAGCATGCATGAGTTTGATGCGTTTTGAGTATTGAATTTCCATGATAAATCCTATTGTTTTGTATTAAAGTTTAGTACGTTATTTTTAATCTAAAGCTGGCAGCGCTTCTAACAACTCATGCAGTTCCAACCAGCGCTCTTCAGCAGTTTCTATTTTACTGGCCAACTCGGCTTGCTTTTTAAGTAGCGTTTGTAATTCTGTTGTATCGCTTGCGGTATAAAGTTCGCTATCGCTTAAACGGTCATCACACACTTTTTTGTCAATTTGCCATTTGGCGATATTAGGCTCAATCTGCTCCAGCTCTTTCACAAATGGCCTGCGTTCTAAAATTCTGGCTTGCTTATCCGCTTTATTTGCGGCGCGGTCATTCTTGTTCGGCTTGTCGCTTGTAATCACTTGCGTGGCTTGTTTTTCTTTTAAGCGTTGCTCAGCTAACCATTGTCCGTAATTTTCTAAATCGCCATCAAATGGCGCGGCCTTGCCATCGGCAACTAATATAAACTCGTCGCAAGTAGCACGGAGCAAGGCTCTATCATGCGACACCAAAATCACGCCGCCTTCGTAATCTTGCAAGGCTAGCGTTAGCGCATGTCGCATTTCTAAATCTAAATGGTTAGTTGGCTCATCTAGCAGCAATAAATTAGGTCGAGTCCAAATCAACAAGGCTAAAGCCAAGCGTGATTTTTCACCACCTGAAAAGTTAGCGCAAGGCGACCTTGCCATCTCGCCTTTGAAATCAAAACCACCCAAATAATTCATGTGTTCTTGCTCACGCGTCAGCGGGTCTAGCTTCATCATGTGTTCTAACGGCGAATCATCCGGACGCAATTGCTCTAGCTGATGCTGTGCAAAGTAGCCTATGTTTAAATCCTTGCCCTCTACGCGCTTACCCGTTAAAGGTTGCAATTCGTTAGCCAGCAATTTAATCAAGGTGGTTTTACCTGCACCATTGCGCCCGAGCAAACCTAGCCGCTCACCTGGCCGAATGGCTAAAACAATATCTTTAATTAGCGCAACATTGTTATAACCAACAGACATATCGTCTAACACCAATAATGGATCTGGCGCGGATGTTGGCGCTCTAAATTCAAAGTTAAATTGTGAATCTATATGCGCGGCTGAAATCATCTCCATGCGCTCAAGCGCTTTAATACGGCTTTGCGCTTGGCGTGCTTTGGTGGCTTGGGCACGGAAACGGTCAATATAACTGTGTAAATGTGACACTTTGCGTTGTTGCTTTTCAAACATGGCTTGCTGTAAGGCTAACTTTTCTGCGCGTTGACGTTCAAAATCTGAATAACCGCCGCGATACAAAGTAAGCGTTTGTTGCTCGATATGCGCAATGTGATTAACAATCGCATCTAAGAAATCTCTATCATGTGAAATCAATACCAGCGTGCCGCGATAGCTTTGTAGCCAGCCTTCGAGCCAAATAACCGCGTCTAAATCTAAATGGTTGGTTGGCTCATCCAGCAAAAGTAAATCTGAGCGGCACATTAAAGCCCGCGCTAAGTTTAAACGCACACGCCAACCGCCAGAGAAGGTAGAAACGGCTTGCTGTAAATTGGTCTGACTAAAACCTAAACCGCTTAATAGCTCTGCCGCACGTGCTTTTGCACTATATCCATCAATATCCATCAAGCGATGGTGCAGTTCAGCAATCAACTCGCCTTTATGATTAGCTTCCGCATCGGCCAATGCAGTTTCAATATTGCGTAGTTCCACATCGCCATCAAGCACAAATTCAATGGCGGGCATGGCAAGCGATGGAGTTTCTTGCGCCACATGCGCAATCACCCAAGCCGCAGGCATATCCAAACTACCAGATTCAAGTTGCATTTCACCACGCAACAAGGCAAAAAGTGACGATTTACCCGCGCCGTTTGCGCCAGTTAAACCGACTTTATGGCCGGGATGTAGCTGCAATGAAGCTGCTTGAATAAGGACTTTTAAGCCGCGAACTAAGGTAAGTTGTTTGAATTGAATCAAGTTAAAACCATCACAAATAATAAAAATAAACGATAATTTAGATAGTCTTTTAAAGACAAACCTATCTACTAAAAGTAAGCCAGTACTTGGCTTGTCCGCAGAATATATGAGACAAAGTTCATTATTCATACGCCAAAAAGCGTTATTCTAAATGATTAGTGCAATAGTCTTAAATATCTTTAGCTTTTACAACAATATCCATAGTCAAAAACTTGGCAATGCATTCGAAATGATAGATATTGCAGTAAAATAGAGTACTTAAAATATAGTCAAATTAAAATCGGTCTAGTGCAATTTGCATGAGCCAAATAAAAAGTCTTAATCTAGTTAATATGGTCAAAAAATCGCTGCTTTTGGTTTACCGCTTTGCACTCTGGCTAATTAGCATTGTCGTCATCATTGTGTTGCTTGCTGCGCTAGCAATCCAATTTTTCGTATTCCCTAACATTGATCAATATAAAGAAAGAATCGCTACTTTTGTTAGTAATGCATCTAAGCAAAAAATAGTCATCGGTAGTATTAAAGCAGGCTGGCAAGGTGTTAACCCGCATTTAACAATATCTAACATTGATATTTATGACACCCAAAACCGCCCTGCTTTACAGCTTAAAAATACTGACGTGGCGTTATCCTGGTTAAGTATTCCGTTGCTTGAAGCACATCTTGCTGAGCTTGTGGTACATTCACCAGAGCTCACCATACGTCGTGTAGCTAGCGGCGAAGTATTTGTAGCTGGCATTAGCATGCAAGGAGCATCTAAACCTGAGTTACCCAACTGGTTATTACGTCAGACCAAATTAGAGATAGTGAACGCCAAAGTTGTTTGGTTAGATGAAATGCGTGGTGCACCGACTTTAAGTTTAGATAAGCTTAACTTGCAAATCATCAGCCCACCTTGGAAAAGTTTACTTAAAAACCATCAAATTACGCTAAGCGCGCTACCTTCAATAGGTACAAACAACCGGATTACGGTGAATGGCAATGTATACGGCAATGATGTAAGCCGCCTTGACCAATGGCACGGGAGCATCACCACGCAATTAAAAAATGCCAATATAACGGCTTTTAAGCCTTGGATAGACTACCCGATTGATTTACAAACTGGCGTTGGTAGCACTGAAGTTACTGTTGATTTCACTAATCAGCAAATAGAGTCGATTACCAGCAATGTCATTTTAGACAATCTAACCATGCGGTTAAAAGCCAATGCTGAGCTGATTGTTCTTAATAAGTTAGCAGGTAAACTGCATTGGGAGAACCTAAGTGTCAGTAAATTAGCCTCGGCTAAACACATGATTAGCAGCCAGTTTTTTAGCGCAGACAACCTGACTTTAGTCACTAACAATGGCTTGAACATACAGAACGCGGCAGTAAGTTTTAGTGAAAAAGCAAAAGGCGACAGAACACTCAGCATTAAGTTAGCGCATGTCAACCTAGCTACTATGAACCCATATCTTGCACAATTGCCACTACCGACAGATGTGCAGCAAAAAATTGTAAGTTTATCGACGACTGGTAGTTTAGATAACTTAGTCGTCAACTGGGAAGGCAACCAATCAGCAACAAAATCTTATGTGCTCAACACCAAATTTAGCGGTTTAGGCATACAAGCGCATGACAAAATTCCTGGCTTTAGCAATTTAACCGGTGAAATTAAAGCCAACCAAAGCACAGGTAAACTCACTTTAAATACACGAGATGCAAAGCTAGATTTTAAAAATATTTTGCGTTGGCCTCTGCCTGCGGACAAGTTAGAGGGTGACGTCAGTTGGAACATTAAAGGCCGTGAAACAAAAATCAAAGTAAGTGATATGAACGTCAGTAGCGCTCATCTATCAGGTACGATTAACGCTGATTATTTGATGGATGACAACAAAAGTGACTACCTTGATCTAAAAGCTAAATTTGAACGCGGCAATGCTAAATACGCACTATTTTATTATCCAGCCCTATTAGGTAAAGATACTCTTCACTGGCTAGATACATCGATATTGTCTGGAGAAATAGAAAACATCAATGTGGTTACAAAAGGTCGGTTAGATGATTTTCCATTTGTGGATAGCAAAGGTAATCTTGATAGGAAGCTAGGATTATTTAGAGTGAGTGCAAGAATAAAAGGTAGTGAAATTGAATACGGCACGGACTGGCCTAACCTTGAGGGCTTAGGTTCAGACTTGTTATTTGAAGGCACTCGCATGGAACTTAATGCTAATACTGGGCATATTTTAGGCAATCAGATTATTAAAAGTAAAATAATTATCGCTAAATTAGATGCAGATGAGCCAATACTTAATGTAGAGAGTGAACTCAAAGGGCCGGTTATTGAGGGCATTAACTTTGTAAACAAAAGTCCCGTAGCTCAGGCAATGCAAGGCTTTACTGAAGACCTTAAAACTGGCGGTTCAGCTAAATTGCACCTTAACTTAAAAATTCCACTGAATAATGCAGATGCAGCGATTATTAAGGGAGCCTATCAGATCAATAATGGCAGCATGGAAGGCTCCGCTATTCCTACATTAAGCCAGATCAACGGCTTATTAGAATTTACTGAAAATAGTATAACAGCCAATAATATCAAGGCCAATGCGTTTGGTGCGCCATTGGCGTTTAATCTGTCTACAGGCAAAGACAAGTCTATTCGAGTGACTGCAAAAGGAAAACTGAATGACGAAATGATTAAACAAACCTTAGGCAAAGGCGCCAACTATATTAGCGGCAATACTGATTGGGTGGGCGACATTCTCATTCAAAAACCACGCGTGAATATTGGCATGCGTGCAGATTTATTTGGCGTAATCTCACGTTTACCTGCGCCACTTAACAAAATAGCAAACGAGCATTTAAATGTGCGAATTGATAGGAAACAGGATGTAAATACCGATACATTGATCGTCAATATTGGCAATAAAATTGGTGCAAAGATTGTTCGTACAGGCGATAGCGGGAAATTACAGCTTGATAAGGCAAGTATTAACTTCAATAGCGCCGATAACGGCGGGGTTATCGCGAGCGATTTAAACAATAGTAATGACCTAAACAAGCCTAAAGGGCTGCAAGTAACGGGTAGTTTAGACTACCTGGATGCCGATGCTTGGCGTGCAGTAATGAGTGATTTATCTGATGCATCCAATCCAAGCGCTCCCTTAGCTATACAAAAAATAGACCTTAAGGTTAATACGTTAGATATTTTTGATAGACGCATCAACCAACTTAAAATCACCAGCAAGGCCAGTAAAGATGTGCTACAAACTACAGTGCAAAGTCGTGAAATATCAGGTGACTTGCAATGGCAAAACCAAAACAACGGCAAACTCATTGCTCGTCTAAGCAATTTAACGATTCCAGATGCCTCGCCAAATAGGGTGCAATATTCAGCACCGACAAATGCTAAAGATACTCATATAAAAGCTATTGCAAAACCAAATCAAGCCTACCCTGCACTTGATATTACTGCGGATAGTTTTGAGTTTGATAAGAAAAAAATAGGCGGCTTAGAACTAATTGCGTTTCCGCAAAACGACAACTGGAGCATACAAAAGCTTAAACTAATCAGCCCGGAAAGTGTAATTAGCGCAGATGGTATTTGGAGTAAATCGGTACGCAGCTCAAATACTCGGCTTAATGTGAATTGGGATATTAAAGACTTAGGCAAAACTCTGAGCCGATTTGGCTATGTAGATACGATTAAAGGTGGCGTAGGCTTACTGAAAGGCCAACTTAACTGGACTGGCAGCCCGCATGAGTTTGACACTTTAGCCTTAAATGGTAATTTGGAGTTTGTGATGCGCAAAGGGCAAATTTTAAAAGTGCAACCTGGCGTTGGCAGGCTATTAGGCTTGCTAAGCTTACAAAGCTTGCCTAGACGACTAACCTTAGATTTTAGAGATTTATTTAGCAACGGTTTTGCTTTTGATAAAATTAACGCTAATGTAAGAATTGACCGTGGCGTGATGCATAGCGATAATTTTGAAATGACTGGCCCAGCAGCTGATGTAACGATTAAAGGTGAAACCGATCTGCAAAAAGAAATGCAACAACTGACCGTTAAAGTCATGCCGCACATTAGTGATAGCTTCTCGCTTGCAGCACTAGCTGGCGGACCATTGGTTGGTGCTGTTGCCTTTTTAGCACAAAAAATATTAAAAGATCCGCTCAATAAGATCGTTTCGTCTGAGTATGAAATTATTGGTACTTGGGATAACCCACAAGAAGTAAATGCTACAAAGAGCAAGCAGGAAGTTAATAAAGAATCACCACTTAATTAAAATATTATTGAAATAAGGGCACCTTTTATTAATTCCAGTTTCTACCCGTAGAGGGTATCAACACCAATCTAAACCGCTAAAGCGGTAAGATTAGTGCGATAAGCCATACAAGGCGCGATTGAAAAATTAAGACGCGGCATATCTGCGATATGTAAGTAAGTAATAATTTTTTATGAGCAACGCAGTATGGCAACGAAAGTTGAGTTAATAGGGGTGCCCATAACAAAAAACTATTTGGACAACACATGGCTATCACCTCACGCTTAAAAACAACAAAAGCTAAGCTTAGTAATTTACATATCAACAAAGATATCGTTAAGGTAGCAGCCATTCAAATGGCATCTGGGCCTTGTGTGGCGGCTAATTTAAATGAAGCTGAACGACTGATTGAAATTGCAGCAAACCAAGGTGCCAAGCTAGTGGTACTTCCTGAGTATTTTGCGATTATGGGTCTTAAAGAAACCGACAAAGTAGGTGTGCGCGAGGAAGAAGGCAAAGGTCCGATTCAAAGTTTTTTGGCCAAAACAGCTAAAAAACATAAAATCTGGCTCATAGGCGGCTCTGTACCTCTGGTGAGTAATTTCCCGAATAAAGTGCGTAATAGCTGCTTGGTTTATGATGACAAAGGTCAACTAGCCGCGCGTTATGACAAAATTCATTTGTTCGGCTTAGACTTAGGTAATGAGCATTATCACGAAGAAAAAACCATTGAATCTGGCGATGCCGTTAAAGTCGTTAATACGCCATTTGGTAGAATCGGCTTATCTATTTGTTACGATTTGCGCTTTCCTGAGTTGTATCGCGCCATGAAAGATGTCAATATCATTGTAGTACCAGCAGCATTTACTGACACCACAGGTCGTGCACACTGGGAAACTTTAATCCGCGCACGCGCCATTGAAAACTTAAGTTATGTGATTGCCTCAGCACAAGGTGGCTATCATGTATCTGGTCGTGAAACGCACGGTAACAGTATGATTGTTGATCCGTGGGGCGTAATTTTAGATCGATTGCCACGCGGCTCTGGCGTTGTAATTTCCACTATTAACCCGCAATATCAAGCGAGTTTAAGAAAAAGTTTACCTGCACTTAAGCATCGAACCATTACCACTATATAAGCCAATATATACCATGAAAACAGAACAAAAGTCAGTAAATACCAGCCCTATTTTAGGCTCTCATTTTGCTGCAGCAAGCGAAACATTACTGATGCCTGCCAGCCTAGATGTAGCCAAACTACAAAATGTACTGGGTGACATGATGTCGCATAAAATAGACTATGCTGACTTATATTTTCAATACAGCCGCAGTGAAAGCTGGGGCTTAGAAGAAGGTCAAGTTAAGTCTGGTAACTTCTCTATCGACCAAGGCGTAGGGGTACGTGCAGTGAGCGGTGAAAAAACCGCTTTTGCATACTCTGACGATATTACCTTGAGCGCATTGCAAGAAGCCGCAAAAGCCACCAAGGCGATTGCCAGTATAGGTGGCGAACAAACCGCTGCTAGCACGCCACTTAAGCGTAATGCATCACAACTTTACGTGCCACAAGACCCCATTGCCTCACTTTCGGCTGATGCAAAAGTAAAATTGCTCGAGCGCTTAGAGTCTATCGCCAGAAAGATAGATCCACGTGTTTCACAAGTCACAGCATCAATCGCTGGCGAATATGAAGTAGTGATGGTGGTACGCCACGATGGTGTAATGGCGGCCGATGTACGCCCGCTAGTGCGCTTATCTATCAATGTGATTGCTGAAAGTAATGGTCGTCGCGAACAAGGTTCGAGCGGCGGTGGCGGGCGTTTTGACTATAGTTATTTCACCGATGAAATGCTACATGATTATGCACAAAAAGCCGTACATCAAGCCATTATCAACTTAGATGCTCGCCCTGCACCCGCAGGCAGTATGACGGTAGTATTAGGTGCAGGCTGGCCTGGAATTTTGTTACACGAAGCAATTGGTCACGGCCTAGAAGGTGACTTCAACCGTAAAGGCAGCTCAGCTTTCAGCAATATGATAGGCCAACAGGTAGCCGCACGCGGCATCACAATTGTCGATGATGGCACTATGCAAGATCGCCGCGGCTCACTCAGTATGGATGATGAAGGCAACCCAACCAACAGAACTGTGCTAATTGAAGACGGCATTTTACGTGGCTATATTCAAGATACACTCAATGCCCGCCTAATGAACATGCCTGTCACTGGCAATGCACGTCGTGAAAGTTACGCGCATATCCCGATGCCTCGCATGACTAATACCTACATGTTAAATGGCACACTACCGCCAGAAGAAATCATTAAGTCAGTAAAAAAAGGTTTATACGCCGCAAATTTTGGTGGCGGTCAGGTAGATATTACCAGCGGCAAGTTCGTATTTAGCGCATCAGAGGCGTACATGATCGAAGATGGAAAAATTACCTACCCAGTAAAAGGAGCGACCTTGATTGGTAATGGCCCTGAAGTACTAAAACGTGTGTCGATGATAGGCAACGACATGACGCTTGATAGCGGCGTTGGCACCTGCGGCAAAGAAGGCCAAAGCGTGCCTGTGGGCGTTGGACAACCTACGCTCAAAATTGATGCCTTAACTGTGGGTGGAACTGCTTAATACTGTTATAAAAATCAGCGTTTTCTTATTATTTTAAAAAAACATTCAAATTAATACGCGCGCTAGAATAGTGAATGGAACGACGAGACTGTTGTAGCCCCGCCCAATTCCGAAGGCTTATAATACTATAAGCGCATGCGATAGGTAGTTGGGCGATGATTTGTGTTCTACTTTGCATCCGTTGGGTTTGTACCACAAATAAGGCCGCTGTTGTGGTGCCTTTGGGTGGACGATCCTTACATTTAGGCTTAGTGGTGGCACTTGCTGCACAGCGTTCTGTTATTGGCAGTGCACCAGACGCGGACTTTGGTTTAACGGGCGTTTCACGCGCAACAATCGCGCTGCTGTCAGGACTAATGGTGCTGATAATATGTCCAGAAAGTGCGGCTTACGATATGACTGCGTGCGCTTTGTCGGCAATGCCGTCTTTGGAAAGGTGAGTCTTTCTAGTTCAATGGCTTTACCTGGGAGCAGTTCGCCTTGTAATAAGTTCCAGTATTGTGGCAGCAGTTGCGGAAGCTGGTGTTCGTGCTATTATTCATTTGGGCAGTCATTGGTCTTCTGTCAGAAGCTTTATCTTGCCATCTTTGGCGTGGTCTGCCTGTTTTTTAGCCCTCAAACTGAGGTTAATTTAGCTTGGGAGGTGACTTGTGCAAGTGCCTCATAGGTTTGGTAGTTATTAAATAAATAAGGAGACGCTATAGCACAAAAATACTTAAGTAGCTTGTTGAATACCTTACATCTAAACGGATAAGTAGCTTCGGCAATGGAAATACTGGCTAACTTCTCGCTTTCACATTAAAAAACAATGCGGTCATTTTGGTATTTATTAAGCAACTTTCAAATAACCAACCAAAAAACACGCTAATAAGCAAACAAAGGAAATATTCATGACTAACGAAGCAAAATGACCTTTCTCGAGCGGCGTAGCAAAAAATGCAATCGCTAGAGCCTCAACTAATGCAGACTGGTGGCCTAACCAGTTAAACGTAAAACTACTTAATCAGAACTCTCTGTGCTTAGATTCTATGGGTGCGGATTTTAGCTATGCTGAGGCATTTAAGAGTCTAGACTTGAATGCTGTAGTCAAAGATCTTCATGTGTTGATGACAGATTCTCAGGATTGGTGGCCAGCCGATTATGGTCACTATGGCCCATTTTTTATCCGTATGGCTTGGCATAGTGCAGGCACGTATCGCATTGCCGATGGCCGTGGAGGCGCTGGTGCAGGTTCACAACGTTTTGCACCGCTGAATAGCTGGCCAGATAATTGTAACCTAGACAAAGCGCGACGTTTGCTTTTGCCCATCAAAATGAAATATGGCCGTAAAATTTCCTGGGCTGATCTAAAGGTACTCGCGGGTACCGTCGCATTAGATTCGATGGGATTTAAGACTTTTGGATTTGCTGGTGGTCGAGTAGATGTTTGGGAGCCAGAAGAAATTTATTGGGGACCTGAAGCTGAGTGGATGGGCGATAAGCGCTATACCGGTGACCGTGAATTAGAGAATCCGCTTGGGGCTGTACAAATGGGCCTAATCTATGTGAATCCAGAAGGCCCGAATGGTAATCCAGATCCAGTGGCTTCGGCACGGGATATTCGTGAGACCTTTGCGCGTATGGCGATGAATGACGAGGAAACTGTAGCGCTAGTGGCTGGTGGACACACCTTTGGTAAATGTCACGGCGCAGCTGATCCAAGCAAGTATGTTGGCCCAGAGCCAGAAGGTGCTGGCATTGAAGAACAAGGTCTAGGCTGGATAAGCAGTTTCGGTAGCGGCAAGGGTGTCGATACCATCACTAGCGGTTTGGAAGGTGCATGGACCACTAACCCAACCAATTGGGACAATGACTACTTTGATATACTTTTCAAATACGATTGGGAACTCACTAAGAGCCCAGCGGGTGCCCACCAATGGACACCAAAAAATGGCGGCGGCGCTGATACCGTACCAGACGCACATGACCCAGCACAGCGTCACGCGCCCATGATGTCAACTGCCGATCTTGCCCTCAGAATGGATCCAGCTTACGAGAAGATTTCTCGGCACTTTTACCAAAACCCTCAGGAATTTGCGGAGGTATTCGCTAAGGCTTGGTACAAATTAACGCATCGTGACATGGGACCATTGTCTCGTTATCTTGGCCCACTTGTCGCTAAAGAAGAACAAATCTGGCAAGACCCAGTGCCAGCCGTGAATCATATTTTGATTGATGAGCAAGATATTGATCGCTTGAATACGACGATACTTTCTTCTGGCCTTAGCATCTCGCAACTGGTCACGACAGCATGGGCTTCTGCATCAACCTTCCGCGGTAGCGACAAACGTGGCGGCGCAAACGGCGCCCGCATTCGACTAGCGCCGCAAAAAGACTGGGAAGTTAATCAGCCTGCAGAACTTGCTAAGGTATTGCAAAAATTAGAAGCAATCCAAATTCAGTTCAATAGCGCGCAAACCGGCAACAAGAAACTATCACTTGCTGACCTCATCGTGCTTGGTGGCGGTGTAGCTATCGAAGCTGCTGCTAAAAAAGCTGGGCATGAGGTGAAGGTTCCCTTTTCACCGGGCCGTACGGATGCAACGCTAGCACAGACCGATGTTGATTCATTTTCTGTACTAGAGCCAATTGCAGATGGTTTCCGCAATTATGTGCGTAAAGGACACGAGGAGCATGTGGCTGCGCTACTATTAGATAAAGCCAACATAATGACGCTTACCGCACGCGAAATGATAGTCTTGATTGGCGGTATGCGCGCATTAAATGCAAATGTAGGCCAAGCGCAACATGGTGTATTTACTAAGCAAGCTGATACCTTATCTAATGATTTCTTCGTGAATTTATTAGATATGAAGACAAAGTGGCAGAAATCAGGCTCATCAGATGTGTTAGAAGGGCTTGATCGTATTTCAGGTGAAGTTAAATGGACAGCTACTGTTGTTGATCTCGTTTTTGGATCGAACTCTCAGCTCCGTGCAGTTGCCGAAGTCTATGCTTCTGCGGATGCGCAGCAGACATTTGTGAGTGATTTTGTGCTAGCTTGGAGTAAGGTTATGAATCTTGACCGCTTTGACCTTGCATAAGCTGGAAATTAATAGTTAAAAGCACTGTAGCGCAACCTCAACTTAGCATCGGCTTTACATTAATTCCGGTCTAAATTGAGGTTTTTTCTATTAAATAACGAATATTGCGATTTAATTTGTCTGTGCTTTATGGTTCATACCTTTTTTTGTTTTATGCTGTATATGGAATGGACGCCCACTTTCCAAGCCGGCATCAAAGTGCCAAAGTAATGGGCTCTGTAAACCACTTAACTAGTAATACGCCATATGCGGTGAGCTCGGCGGCGCATTCCACACGCTAATCTTCGAGGCAAGGCTAATGACTCTCCTGTTTTCGGCAGTTCAGCTGAGACAAAAATGCGCGAGACTAAGCCCAATAATGGTGTTTCTTGCTCTTCATATATCACCGCCCAGCCAATGGAGGCAATACCAATATCTAAACCAAAAACTAGCGTCATAAAAACTCCCGAGTAATTTTTTTAGTGCTATCATACTAATAGCGTAATCCTTCGGAATGGGGCACGTTGCTATAATAAGACTTAAATGTCGTAAGGTATCCCCCAAAGATGAAAGTATTTGGAGGTATCTTCTCAAAAATTTTACATCGCAATAAAATACCCTTAAATCCCATCTATGACGCAAACTTCACTGCCTATTCCAAAAACAGGTCAATCAAACCGAGCTGAGTTTTCTACCAACGGTGAAGATGGCTTGGCACTGGCGGAGTTAGCGCTTAAACTTAAAGATTCCAGCCCTGCTAAACCACTGGTTATCATCACCGCCAACGCATTTGATGCACAGCGCTTGCTGGAAGAAATCCCCTACTTTGCGCCTAGCCTAAGTGTTAATTTATTACCAGATTGGGAAACACTCCCTTACGACCAGTTTTCACCGCATCCTGATTTAATTTCAGATCGACTAACCACGCTTTACCTGATTAGCCAAAATGCCTGCGATGTGATCATTGTGCCACTGTCCACCGCCCTTATTCGCTTGAGCCCAAAAGCATATTTGAACGCGAATACTTTTATGCTTAAAAAGGGTCAAATACTTGATAGAGAGGCTTTACGGCGCCAATGTGCCGAGGCTGGTTACCATCATGTAAGTCAAGTGATTTCGCATGGTGAGTTTAGTGTGCGTGGTGGTTTGGTCGATCTTTTCCCAATGGGTTCTGCGCTACCCTACCGCATCGATTTGTTTGATAACGAGATTGAATCGATACGTACATTTGATGTGGATACTCAGCGCAGCCTTTATCCGGTACCAGAAATCCGCTTATTGCCTGCGCGTGAATTTCCATTAGATGAAAGCGGTATTGCACAGTTTAGAGGTCAATTTAGAGAGACTTTTGAGGGCGATCCCCAGCGCGCCAAGATTTACAAAGATGTCAGTAAAGGTATTGCCACTGGCGGTATTGAGTGGTATTTACCGCTATTTTTTGAGCAAACTGCGACTTTTCTTGATTACTTAAACCCAGATTGCTTGCTCTGTTTGCATGGCGATTTAGACAGTAGCGCACAGCAATTTTGGCGTGAAGCCCAGTCGCGTTATCGCACATTAGCGCACGATGCTGAACGGCCATTAGTCATGCCTGAAAAGTTATTGATTAAAACAGAAGATTTTTTTAGTGGCACACATCAATTCACGCGCTTGGCGCTAAACACTAACAGTAAAGCTACTGGCTTGCCTGCGTTAGATATTGAACGCCGCGCCGACCAGCCTTTACACAAACTACAAACTTATATTGCCGATTTTTCCGGACGTATTTTAATTGCTGCGGAAAGCCTTGGTCGCCGCGAAACTATTTCACAGCTTTTTGCCGATCACGGCATTAAGCCAGTCATGATAGAAACATGGGCAGAGTTTGTTGATTCCAAAGAAAAAGTGATGTTGGGTGTTTCACCCTTACATCATGGGTTTAGCCCGCAGCTCATGGTTCGACAAAACACTAACGACTCCTTCGCCATTATCACAGAAGCCGAGCTTTATGCCGCCACTGTGCGCCAACAACGCAGACGCGAAAAAGAAAAAGCGCGTAGCACAGAAGGTATGCTCAAAGATTTATCCGAGTTGCGAATAGATGACCCAGTCGTGCATGAACAACATGGTGTAGGTCGCTATAAAGGTTTAGTAAATTTAGATTTTGGCGAAGGTGAAACAGAGCTTTTACTACTAGAATATTTTGGTGACGATAAGCTCTACGTACCAGTTTCACAGCTATTTTTAATCTCACGCTATTCAGGTGGCCCGCCAGAATCTGCACCGTTACATCGTTTAGGCAGCGGAAATTGGGAAAAAGCCAAGAAAAAAGCCCTCAAACAAATTCGCGATACTGCCGCTGAGTTATTGAATTTATACGCACAACGCGCCTCGCGTCGTGGCCATGCATTTACCTTAAGCTTGCAAGACTATGAATCATTCTGTGAAGGCTTTCCGTTTGAAGAAACGCCAGACCAACTAGAAGCAATCGAAAATGTGATTAAGGACATGCAGTCAGGCCGACCGATGGACAGGCTGGTCTGTGGCGATGTAGGCTTTGGCAAAACCGAGGTTGCTCTACGCGCCGCTTTTGTTGCAGTGATGGGTGGCAGGCAAGTAGCCGTACTGGTGCCAACCACACTATTAGCGGAACAACACTTTAATAACTTTAAAGATCGCTTTGCCGATTGGCCGATCAAGATTGCAGAAATCTCACGCTTTAGAACCGCCAAAGAGCAAAAAGAAGCCTTGGCTGGTTTAGAAGCTGGACAAATTGATATTATTATCGGTACGCACCGATTGATTCAAAAAGATGTTAAATTCAAAAACCTAGGCTTAGTCGTGCTAGATGAAGAGCATAGATTTGGTGTACGCCAGAAAGAGCAGCTTAAAGCCTTACGTGCCGAGGTAGATATACTCACACTCACCGCCACACCAATACCACGCACCCTGAGCATGGCGATGGAAGGCTTACGTGAGTTTTCCATCATCACTACACCACCACAAAAGCGCTTGAGCATTAAAACTTTCCATACTGATTATTCTGAAGGCATCATTCGTGAAGCGGCTATGCGCGAATTCAAACGCGGCGGTCAGGTATATTTCTTGCATAATGAAGTGGATACCATTCACTCCATGCGTGAGAAATTAGAGCGGATTTTGCCAGATGCGCGAATTGCTGTGGCTCACGGTCAGTTACGTGAACGTGAGCTTGAACATGTGATGCGTGACTTCTATAATCAGCGTTACAACCTATTACTATGCACCACCATCATTGAAACTGGTATTGATGTACCAACAGCCAATACCATTATTTTGAACAAAGCCGATATGTTTGGGCTAGCACAGATGCATCAACTGCGCGGTCGCGTAGGCCGCTCTCATCACCAAGCTTATGCTTACTTACTCACAGACCCAGATCGTAAAATCACACCGCAAGCACAAAAACGTTTAGATGCTATTCAACTAATGGAAGATCTAGGTGCGGGCTTTCATCTTGCGATGCACGATTTAGAAATTCGTGGTGCAGGTGAGTTATTAGGCGATAGTCAAAGTGGTGAAATGCAAGAAATTGGGTTTCATTTATACTCAGACATGCTTAACCACGCGGTTAAGCAACTTAAAGCGGGCAAAGAACCAGACCTAAACGCGCCATTAGGTGTAACGACAGAAATCAACCTACATACGCCTGCGCTACTGCCAACCAAATACTGCCAAGATGTACATGAGCGCTTGGTAATTTATAAGCGCCTAGCCAACTGTAACGATGATGAACAACTAGATAACATGCAAGAAGAGCTGATAGATCGTTTCGGTTTATTGCCAGAACAAGGCGAAGCACTGATTGCCTGCCACAGACTAAGAATTGCAGGCAAAGCCATCGGCATTGTGAAAATTGATGCCAGCTCCGAAGCTATTCAATTACAATTTAACCCGAATGCGGATTTAGACCCAAGCAAGCTGATTGCCTTATTGCAACGTGATCGCCGCTGTCGCATGAATGGGCCAGATAAATTTAGAATGACGGTGAATTTAGAAGATATTAATCATCGCGCTGATTTTGTAAAAGTATTGCTGAAAGAGTTTGTTTAGTCAATTTTAGAGATCTGTACAACATGATTGTTTTGCGACTATTATTGCTTAGTGACTGGCTGCTTAGCACAGGTAGAACAAAAGTCATGCGGCAAAGCGACCATACTACATCTAATCTGGCACTTGAAATTAAAGTGCCATATTGCTTTAATGCTATACTTCGCATCGTTTTTGGCATGAACTCTCTGCCACCCATCTGATTTTAATAGAAACTAAATAATGGACCTCTCAAGCATTATAGATCTCTTTTTACATCTGGATAAGCATCTAGAAGTTGTGGCGACTACATGGGGCGTGTGGATTTACGCACTGCTGTTCGTCATCATTTTTGTGGAAACAGGTGTCGTTGCCATGCCATTTTTACCAGGTGATTCGCTATTATTTGTTGCCGGAGCAGTGGCAGCCGTTGGCGGAATGAGCTTGCCGACGCTAATGATTTTGTTATCAATTGCAGCGATTGCAGGAGATGCGGTGAATTACTCAGTAGGCCGATGGGTTGGCCCAAGAGTTTTTTCTTGGGAAAATTCGCGATGGTTCAACAGAGATGCCTTTAACAAAACGCATGAATTCTATGAAAAACATGGCCCTATCACTATTGTCGTTGGGCGATTTTTGCCGTTTATTCGTACTTTTACACCGTTTGTGGCGGGCGTAGCCCAGATGACCTATCCAAGGTTTGCACTATTTAATGTGATTGGCGGAATACTCTGGGTTTGTGGCCTAACTGCGATAGGATTCTTGGTTGGCAACCATCCGTGGGTTAAAGCTAACTTCTCTTTGGTTGCACTGGCGATGATTATTGTGCCTAGCTTGCCAACAGCCTGGGTGCTTATAAAACATATTATGATGAAATCTCGTTAAACTTAGTCATCATCTCGATTTAATTTAATTAAAACTCCACCAAACTGCCACTACTTAAGAAATAAATTGCACATTTTATCTGAAACCCCTCGCTAGCAAATAAACCTGCATATCGCTCTAGCTGTGGCCTATGTTGTTCTGCAACCACAGATAGATCTTCGCTTTCATACGGAGTAGTCAGTTTGTAGTCTACAATCCACCGTATACTTTTACCATCTGCACCATTCTCAATAAAAGTACGGTCTATCACATGATTCTTAACACTATCTTCTTGCGCCTGCATCACACTTAATTCGCTCGCAGCATCAGTATGTTTCTGCAATACCCACTGCCCGACTTCGCTAGCTAATGTTGTTTGTAAAGCGGCCACCACCTGTGTGGCACCTAACTGCGAAGCGCTTATAGTATGGCCTTGTTGCACTAACCACTTTTGCATTGCAGGCTGACATGCCGCAATGCGTTCAGCGTGCCAGTCGTGCAAATCACTCGTTGCAAATAAAGCCATGTAAAGATGCGCCAGCGTACCGCAATGCCTTTGTATATCGCCATTAACAATAGGTTGAGCATTATCGTTAATCTTGGCAATGTTATTGCCAAAAACAATAGATTTTTCACCGAACGCTTCTAAAGACTCTTTTAAAAACTCACAACTATCTAATCGCTGTAATTGTGGTTTGAATTGCGTAATATCTAACACTTCAGCTGATGCGCCATTTATCGACAATGGCGCAGCATTAATAAAATCAACCTCAACAGCAGGCCACAATACTTTGAGTAACGTTTTAGCCGCAGGTTTAATTTCACCTTTTTGATTAGTTTGTATGCTGGCAATCAAATGCAATTGCCGCTGTGTGCGCGTTGCTGCTACATAAAGTAAACGCACGATTTCATTATCGCTACGTTCAGCTTCTAAGTCTTTTAAAAATTGATATACGCTAGGTGCGTTACTTTTAGCTACTTTATTTTGACTTAAAGTGGATTTAGACGGATTTCTATTCACCATTAAAGGCGCGGCTATTAGATGTAATTGCTTGTCTATCATCACTTCTTGCCATAACACAAGCTCATTATCTGGGTTTCTAGGCGGGCGGTTAAGCGCTGGCAAAATAACCGTATCGAACTCCAAGCCTTTAGATTTGTGTATCGTTAAAAACTGCAAACTATCATCCGCTTCAATATCTGGCTTGGCATATAGCTTTGTCATGCCTGATTCTAAAGCGGCAATATCTAAATATCCGCTACGGCTTATTTTTTCAACCAAGTCAAAAAATACCTGAATATCACGATTGTCACCTGCGTCGATTAAGCATTTTCCACCGCCTAATTGCAGCCATATGCTTTCTAACCAACGGCGAATAGGCATACGACCTTGATTGCTAAAAGCCTCGGATAGAATATTTTTCACCTGCGTTAAACGTAACAAACCATCGGCGCTTAATTTTTGCAAGCGCGTTTCATCCTGCATCAATTGCCAAATCGTAGCGCGATGATTATCTGCAGCCAGCACATGTAAATCTGCCAGCGTCAGCCCGCACCAAGGTGCTCGCAACATATTCAACCAGTGAATTCTATCTGCCCGATGGTGCATCGCACAGGTCAGTGAAAATGCATCTTGCACGGTCTGCCTATCGTTCAGATGTTCGATTTCTAATGCTTGAAATTTTAAGTGCGGATGATTCCGCCTAATTTCAGACACCAATTCTTTAAGATGGCTACGACTACGCACCAGCACTGCCATTTTCTGCGTGTTATTTTTTGCACGTAGCTTTACAATCAAATCAGCGACATAACGCGCTTCTGTCAATTTGGCATTTACATTCTCGGCATCTTCATCCTCTTTAGCTTCTAAAATAATGGGATGTAATATCACACCATCACCCTCGACTGCTGAACGTGTAGCCGTAAATTCTCTGTAGCTAATAGCGCCTTGATTGATGTTATCGTTGCTCGGGAACACTTGTTGAAATGCCGTGTTAATCCAATGTACCACTTCAGGATGGGAACGATTATTGCGACTTAACTGCAAGCGTGTAAGCGGCAAATGACCAATACCACTCTGAGAAGCTTGCAAAAACAAGCTTACATCTGCTTTACGAAAACGATAAATAGATTGCATCGGGTCGCCCACGCAAAACAAGGTTCGACCATCGTCAGATTGCCAGCCTTCGATAAGCTTTTCAATCAAACGCATTTGTACAGGGCTAGTATCTTGAAACTCGTCTATGAGTAAATGTGAGATTTTATAATCAAGCTTGAGTGCTAAGTCCGTCACGCCATGCTCATTTTCAAGCGCTTGTTGCGCGCTTTGTGCAATCGCCACAAAATCTACTTCACCAGCAGATTGAAACACTGCCCATAAATGCGTGGCTGCCAGTATCAATAATTGTGTCAGCGCTTGAATTACAAGCTGATTTTCTTCTAGCGTTGCAATAGAAGGTAAATCTAAAATAGCCGCAATTTTTTTGCTATCTTCAAGCGTATTTACAATTTCAAAATACACTTCTTTTTGGCGTTTCCCTTCCTCGGTGGCTGGAAATCCATTATTTTTATTGATAGATTTTCGAAAGGTTTTCTCAGTTTTAGTCAGCAAAAAATTCGCCAGCGCTTGCCACTGCATTAAGTCTTCAGCATCTGCATGCAATTCAAACTGCCAATCTAATAAAGGCGCAATATCTGCATCTTCTAATAAATTAGCCGCAGCGTAACGAGCCAGTGGCATTAACTCATATTGAATCCTAGGCGTTAAAATATTGAGCACTGGCTGCAACGCTTCTACAATCAAATGATGAAGTGCGGCTTCTGTATTACGTGACATTTCTTCTACATCTAAACCATGCATCTGCCCAGCTAAAGGCAACCATTGATCGCGCCTCGCCAGCATCTTGGCAAGTAGCGCGATAAGCTTTTCGCTATTGTTATCCATGTAACGCAGCGCAGTGGTCACAGTATCGTCTGGTTTGGTTTCATGCATGATGTGCGCAATGGCACGGCGTGCTGCATCAAGGTAATGCGGCTCAGTATCATCGCTTACCACGGGCTGGCCACCAAACTTACTCAAAAGCGGCATTTGGCGCGTTAAGCTGCTGCACAGCGCATCGATGGTTAAAATACGTAAACGGCTTGGTTGGGCAATAATATCCCATTGTTTGGCGTTAGATTGGTGCAGTGCTGCGTTTGCCAGGCCACGGGTTACCAGTTTATGTGCTGCGGTTTCAGGCGTTTGATGTTGTGCATGCTCTAAACTTAACAAAATACGGTTACGCATTTCTGTGGCGGCTTTATTGGTAAAGGTCAGCGCGATAATTTCTTCAGGTTCGTTAACGCTGGCCAATAACTTTAAGTAACGCTGGGTAAGCAACTCCGTTTTACCCGCACCCGCTGGTGCTTCTACAATAAATGAAGCATGTCCTAAAGCACGAACACGGTTGAGGCTATCTAGTTTGTTTAAATCTATAGTCATTTATTTTCACTCTGTTAGCACTCGATTACCGTTGGAGCGATTTTTCACTCAGAATAATGTGCTTTAGCTCATATTATGTGGCGTAGCCAAATACTGGCTTATATCGCGAAAGCTGCGGCGATTATGCCTATATGGTTTTCGCGATCTAAAGATCGCTCCTACAACAAATAAGTTAACTATCATTTTGTTTTATCTAATTTGGGCATGCCCATCGCTGCCTGCATTTTTTCAAACTGCATCACCCGCTCGGGTAGCCGTAGTAAAGGCTTCACATCACAATAAGTCAAATCAGCCTCTTTATTGAAAGTAACGCTGGCAACGCCAGATTTTATTTCATGGGCAATACTGGTCAAGCTTGTATACCAGTGTTCCAGCAAGGTGTCCCAATCGGCAAAATGCTGAAATGCGGAGCTTTTGCTAACATTAGCCAATGCGGACACTGCTGGTAAAACAGCATCTTCAACCGATAAGCCAATAAACTTGCTTTCATCAGTACGAATCTTGGCAAAACAAACCGCTACTACTTGCTCATATTTGAGCGCAAGCGATACATAAATCGGTAATTGTGGCTCGGCGATACGGTCATCCGCCCAGCTTTTATTAGTCACTAGCGCACTGGTTTTATAATCAATGACGACTAAACTGCCATCAGCTAAAGCATCGATTCGGTCAATAGTAAAGGTCAGCGGCAAACCTTCTACTTCAATTGAATATTGTTCCTCACAAGCCTGAATTTTAAAGTCAGCGCGTTCCAGCTCTAAATCTAACCAAAACTGTAGCAACTGTTGCAGTCTATGTTGTTCAATCTGCATCACCTGCGCTGGTAAATGCACGCTAATTTCAGATTCTAACTCAAGCATGCTTTTGTCTATCGCACTATTAATCGCCAATAAACGCTGTACATCACTCATGGATTTTAGATTGCTCAAAGTTTTACAATCTAGCCAGAATAATTGCAGCACCTTATGTAACAAACTACCTCGAGACATATTGTCAAGCCCGTCGATAGGCGTCTCTAGCTTTTTGGCACCTAGTCGATATTGATAAAATGCCCAAGCTGGGCAAATCGCCTGTGTACCAAAAAGCTTAACGCCACCGCGCACTTTTTCATCTATCTCAACTTGCGGTGCAATGCTGTCATTTAGCATTTGCATGGTAGCGGGTTGCGCTAATTTTTCTGCAAGTGTCTTAATCGTCTCTGGCTGTGTTACTGATATTTCAAACTGATCGTTGATTAACAAAGGTGAAGGCCGTAACTCCCGTTCATCTTCTTTAAGTGCATAAGAAAATGTAACTTCAGGTGCACTGACCATTAATCGTTGATGTACCAAATTTGCAAATATGCTTTGAATGCCTGCGCTCGCATTAGGAATGCCTCGACTACGTTGCAATTCGACAGGTAATAATGGGTTTAACTTCACTGGTGGTGGCCAATGTTGATCATTCATATTTAGCGCCCAGACCGCGTCTAATTGCACTGCTGGCGTTTCTAGTAAGCCTAAAATTTGAATATGTACATCCCCTTTGGACTCTGCCTGAAACATCGCATCAGCACATAATTCATTCACTTTTTGCACAGCTTCACTGGCAGTAATTTTACCTAGTATCATATCCAGCGAAGCTAACTCTTGAAAGCGCTCATAAAATGATTGTTGCGCCTGATATTCATGGCTGGAGATGACTCTACTTTTTGCCCACTTAACTGAATCTAACAGCTTGTTAAAGGCAAATACCCAAGCAGAAGGCGCTTGTCGTAGATGCGATTGCTGTTGAAACTGGCTAATAATTGTTAAATGCTGAACAAACGCTGTGAGCTGCACACCTACTGTTTGCAATTTATAGGCCTGACTGATCAAGGCTTCTATGCCGTAACTCGCGTTCAATTTTTGGCGTAAATAGGCATCTAACTGTGCTCTGGCATCCATTTCATTGGCACTTCCCCAATACACATCTTGCAGTATCGGTGTGGCTTCCTCAAAAAGCATTTTCGCTCTGCTAGAAACAAATCTCAAAAGCTGTAAAGCACTGTGCACAATTGGATATTCTTTGAGTGCCAAGCCTAAGGAAAAGTCATAACAGCGTGGCGTTTCACATTGGCTTGGCTGCAATGTTTCAGGATGAAACGTATCATCAAGTAAATCAGCAAGTTCTCGACGAATATTGCCTAATACCGGGCTAATAATAGCCAATTGTGCTTTTGGATTTTCTAGCAATTTTCGCTTGGCCCAAGCAACCGCAGCACGGCACTCAGCATGGCTATCAGGTAAAGAAAAATACTTAACTTGCGCATGGCCAGTATTTGTCGCAATTATTTCGATGACGACACCGCATGATTTAAGCAGCTCAAACAGGCTATTTTCTAATGGTGTGATACGGTCAAACCCAGCTAATCGCATCTGTTTGGGTAATGATATTTCACGTCTTATCATTGATTGGTATTGTTCAATTAAAGCTATTTGTAAAGCCATTAAACGTGCAGGTTCTAAGGCTTGTTGTTTTATAGAAAGTGCATCAAAAGCATGGCGCCAACGCAAAAACTGACGTGTTTCCTGGCTCATAAAATGCTGGTTAATATCAGCTTCGGTAATTTGCCAATTCAGCATCAAATTATTAGCTTCGATAGCAGATTTTGCCAAAGCGCGAACATCAAACAAGGCTGCCGCCTCATGTTTGGCAAGACAAGCTTCAATGGCTTGCTCCCACAAATAAGCTTCAGCAACTTGGCTTAAAGTGAGTGCAGGAAGCGCATTGTTTGGCAGCAAACCCAACAAGCTCGCCTGCCCAATGATGGTATCTAGCCACTGTTGTAAAGTGCCAATCTCAATGGCCTGCCACTGTACGACACCCGATTCAAGCTGGCGCTGTTGATGTTGCAAAGTAACACCACGAACGAGTCGCGCGGTTGAGCAAATGGTAATAACTTGGCTAGATATTGGCATGGCATAATTGTATCGTTTAGCGCCAATGTATTACGATTAAAATCAAATATAAATAACGGAGTCCCTTACAATGCCAGCGTACCGAATCTTGTCACATGTCTAAAAAAGTTAGTTGGCATCCACTGGGCGCGCTTGAAAATTTTGTACCCAAGCAAAAGCCTCGTTCTGCGCATGCATTAAGGTGTCAATTGGGTAATTTTGCTCTAGTGCCAACGCTTCAACCACACCCAACGATTCAAACTGCAAAGCTTCAGAAATTTTAAGCAAGCCTCCTAGCACACCAGTGCGTGAAAGTATGGATTGGCTAATTTCTTGGGACAAATTAAATCTTGTTAAAATTTCTACTAAACTTTTGTTGAGCAATGCTGACATCATAGAAAACATGCCCACCATGTAGGCTTGATCTTGCAAGTTTGAACCTTCAGTGTGTTGAACTTTGCGCACCATTATTTCCATGAACTTTCCACGCCAGGATGCAGCAGCCATGAGCGGATTTGGACAAGCATAGCGATTATCTAAACTACATAGCAACACTTGAAAATACCTGATCAACGGCGCTCTGCCTAGCAACAACAACGCTTGATGCACCGAGTTAATTTCGTGCGTGTTGCCTGTAGATGCTGCATTAACCAGCCGTAACATTTGAATAGTGAGTAAAGGGTGTGCCTTAAAAAAGTCTTCTATCACTTTATCCGACCCGTCATCATTTAATTTTTCAAGCAAATCTAGAACGTCTAATTTAGAATCGGCTTCAGGTTGATACTGTTCATTCGACTTATTACTTACTACATCATTGGCATGTGCAAAATAATGTCCTTGATATGAAACAAAACCTATCGTTTGCGCTTTTGCTAAAAGCGCCTGCGAATCTACGTTGCTGGCAATGCAAGTTAAGTGACTTTGATTAGCCTGATGATATGCATGACTTGCCGATAAATCATTAATGTCAATTAATACATATTTAACAAATGGCAACAGTGACTTTCTTATATCATCATGCACATAATTATCCACTGCAACATCATAGCCAATTGCACTTAAGTCATGGATGCGGCCTGATAATTCAGCAGGCAAATCCTCACTAGGCGGCAACTTAAACACCAGCTGTTTTTCAGGAAGCAGTAAGGGCAAATCACTCATTAAAAACGCAGTGCTGGCACTAACAAAAACCAAGCGACCTCGAAAAAGATCATTCATACCAGTATGCATAAACGCATTAATAATGGCGCTAGGAGCATCGTTCTGAATAGACTTTGTAGCACTAGATTCACCTGCGTGCTTTGAAATAAAAGCGTAAGCAACCACGCGTTGCATGTCATCCATAATTGGACGATAGCTAAAAATTTCACTTTTAATTGACGATTTAATCATGTTAGTCACACATCCTAATTGACTGTAATCCGTTATTTATTAGAAAATATTGGCAATATACTTATTGTTTAAATTAAAAGATAATTAAGTAATAATAATGATATTAAAATGATAATATAGCGAATACCTATTATAAAGGCAAGTTATCGTGAAAAAAATTCTAGTAGTTGATGATAATGCTGAAATTAGGAAGCTAATGAAATTAACTTTGGGCATGCAGTACCAAGTTTCAGAGGCCAATTGTGCCACTGATGCAACAATTAAGTTATCTGAAGTACACCCAGATTTGATTATTTTGGACATTATGATGCCGGGCATCAATGGCTTGGAATGGTGCAAATTGATTAGAAAGCTGCCGCAATATGATCACGTAAAAGTCATCATGGTGAGCGCACTTGACCAATCGAATGATATGACTGAAGGCATGGAGTCTGGTGCTAATGGTTATATCAGCAAGCCATTTAGTCCAATAGAGCTAATGGATGAGATTAAGCATCAACTGGCGAGCTAAATCAATAAAACCCACGCTTAACATTTATGCAAGGTAAAAACAAAAGTATCTAAAGTTAATGCGAAAACATCAAAAAACAGATTTATAATGGGCACTGCACATAATATAGATCAAGGCTTATTCAATGGCTGTAAAAAAATTAGCACTTAAAGCGCTAGACCTAATGACTACGAGTGACGTAGCCAAGGAACTTGGCGTAACGATTCGCTCAGTGCAACTTTGGGTGGAGCAAGGTGTGCTAGAAGGATGGAAAACACCTGGTGGGCATAGACGCATCACGCGAGCATCGTTCAACCGCATTGCTATGGGACTGGTAGATAAAAGCAAAGCGCCAGTTGATGAGTCTAGATTAAAAGTTGTTATTGTTGAAGATGATGAAGCAATGTTAATGCTTTATCGTCTTACCATCGATTCATGGGCGCTGCCTATTGATGTAAAGTTGATTAGCAACGCATGTGAAGGTGTCGTTTATATTTCACAACACAAACCAGATCTACTCATTACCGATTTGATGATGCCAGAAATGGATGGATTTTATATGCTGAAAGTGTTGCGAGGCTTAGAAGATTTTTCACAGATGGCGATTGTGGTTGTAACAGGCTTACAAGCTCACGAAATTATTGAAAAAGGTGGGTTACCAAAAGCCGTGCGCTTATATGGCAAAAATCCCGTGCCATTTTGGGAAATGAGAGAGTTGGTGCGTGGTCTGCTCGATAAAAAAATCGAGAAGCTAACGCCTATAAACTAGATCAATACTCGTAACATTTTTACACACAATAGGTTATTAGCCAGAAACATGGATAATGTTAGTAGAAACGAACGGCGCACACAAGCCGATATCGATTTAATTGAGCAGCTTCAAGCCTCAGAGGCGCTATATCGTAAGCTCTCTGACAATCTACATGAAATTATTTTCACCATAGACCTTAATGGTAAGCTGATCTACTTAAACCCAGCATGGCAGATATGTTTGGGATTTGAGACTAATGATTGTATTGGCCAGCCTCTGGTTAACTTTGTAGCCGATGCCGACAAAAGTCGATTTAACGATTTAATGCTAAGTGGCTGGCTGAATGTACCTGTCAAGTTAAACCTGTGCACAAAATATCGCGAAATTCGCACCTTGCAATTTTTTGCCAGTATGACTGACGAAAATGACCATAGTGGCAATACAACAGGTTTACTGGTAGACATCACCCAGGCTGAAGAAGAATCAAGTAAGTTACGCGCAAACAAAGAGTGCTTTGAACTTATCGTCCGTGCGTCAAATGATGGCGTGTGGGACTGGAATATGATTACCGACAAGGCGTATTTCTCTGATCGATGGAAATCCATGCTGGGTTTTGCTCCAGAGGATATTGATGATGATATTAAAGAATGGTCATCAAGAGTACACCCAGAAGATATTTCGATTGCATTAGCCGCACTTAATCGACATTTATGCGGCGATGACAGTCATTACGAATGTATATTAAGAATGCAACATAAAGATGGTAGCTGGCGGTGGATTCTGACGCGCGGCATATCGACTAAAAATGCTAATGGCATAGTATTGAGAATGGCCGGCAGCCACACAGATTTAACCGCACTTAAATTGGCCGAGGAAACTTTAAAACTACGTGAGCAGGAACAAAAAGCCATTATCGACATTTGTCCTGATGGCATACTTTCGATTAGTGAAACAGGCTCAGTTAATTTCGTTAACGCCGCATTTATTGCTATTTCTGGCATTGCTGCCGAGGATTTAATGGGCCTATCGACCACAATGCTATGGGGAAAATTACTTGATAGTTTTTCGATGAGTGGCAAATTTTCACTCGATGACCTGAATACATTCAAAAGCACTGAGATAATCCTTAAAGCAAAAACTTCTCTTAAAGCCATTAAACTTATTTCACGCACTCAAGACGGTGATGCAATGCAGAAATTACTTTACTTACGGGATATTACCGTTGAGTATGAAGTCGATCGTATGAAAAGTGAGTTTCTTTCTAACGCGGCACATGAATTACGCACACCTATGACCATTATTTATGGTTTTACTGAACTGTTAATGTCCAAAGATTTTGGTAAAAAATTGCAGCTCGATATAATTCAAACCATCCATAATCAAGCAAAAAACCTGACCCACATTATCAATGACTTACTTGATATTGCGCGAATCGAATCACGTAAAGGTGAGGACTTTATCATGCTGACACAGTCTATTCAGCCGATTCTTTTAGAGGTCAAAAAAGAATGGGATGGCCTTGCTGATGCGAATAGAATTAATTTTCATGTATCGGCAGAAATGCAGCTCGTATTAGTCGATAAAGATAAGATCAAGCAGACGATTAGTAACGTATTAAGCAATGCTTGTAAATACTCAAGTATTGAAAGTAGCATTGATGTAAATGTAGTTCACAAAAAAAATACAGAAAACATGTTTATTGGTATACAAGTCATCGATCAAGGTGATGGCATGACACAAGAACAACTCAGCCACTTATTTGAGCGATTCTGGCGCGCCAATGCGAGTGGGGATGTTTCTGGCACAGGTTTAGGCATGACCATTATTAAAGAAATTATAGAAACTCACCAAGGCCACATTGAAGTACAAAGCGAACATCAAAAAGGTACCACTGTTACCTTGTGGTTGCCCGCCGCTCATGCGCATGAGGCAACCATAGCGTCACTGTAGTGCCAATACCTAATGCACTTTCAATCTCAACGCTACCCCCTAAGACCCGCATCACTTCTTTTACGATAGCCAGCCCCAAGCCAGTGCCCGGAATATTGCCAGATTCATCAGCGCGCCAGAATCGGTCAAAAGCATGCAGTCTATGCTCATCACTCATACCAACACCAGAATCTTGCACACGAAAACCAACACTCACCACACCATTTAGATTGTCTTGAATAATTTGTAGCTTAACATTACCTGTTGTGGAATATTTATAGGCATTATCCAATAGATTAGTCAGTACCGCTTTAAACTTTTCATCATCAACATTAACCCGCAAGTTTGGCAACGTTTCAATTATGATAGGATTACGATCTAACGCTAATGGGTAGGTAGCAACAGTTGCACTGACTAGACCATCGGCTAAGTATGAAGTGATATTGAAATCCAGCCCATTTCGCGCTTCAATTCGCGCTAAATCGAGCATCTCATTGATAATATTGATTAGTAACTTGGTTTTATTGATGACTACTTCAAACGCGCTTTCGCGCATGGCTTGCGGAATCATGTCTTTCATCAGTAGTTCGGAATAACCCAGCACGCTGGTAAGCGGTGTGCGTAGCTCATGTGCTGCGGTCGTAATAAACTGGCTCTTCATTTGATCAACTTCATCGTCACGCGTAATGTCGCGAAAAAAGATCAATTTAACAGCGCTTGAAGCCTCTTTATCATTGACATTCATAATTTGACATTTTAATACGCGCTTACGCGGTCTTTCCAGTTCTAGCCTAAAGGTTTGTTCGCTACCAGGCAATACAGCCATAGGATTTGCGGTCAATTGTGCGATCTTTTGCCAGATAACCTTATCTTGATTTAACAGCCATTCACTTGGTTTAAGGCCTGTCATCTCACACAAGGCAGGATTAACCAGAACGACCTTAGCGTTTTCGTCGGTAAAAATCAAACCATTCGGGCTTAAATCAAATACTGATTGAAGTTGCTGACTACGTTCTTCTAGTTTAGCTTCCATCTTCTGGCGTGACCGACTTGCCGCATCTAGAAGTTGCCCCATCATCATAACGCCTTGTGCAGTTCTACTAAGCTCGGACACTTTAAACTCTGGCACCTCCGTCAAGCTATTACCGGTAGCTACGGCTTTAACCATTTCATCAATACGCTCTAATGGCTCAGAAACTGCCTTGCTCATTTTTTTTGCTTGGCGGTAAAGTACGAAAAAGAAAATCACGTAAAAAATCAGTAATCCAAATACCATCAGCCAGGCAAAGCGATCCAAACGATGCGAAAGCGTTTGTACCGAATGGAAAATCTTATCTTCGGGAATCGTGATGATAAGTTTCCAGCCCGTTTCAGGGATCAAGGACCACGAAACGATACGCTTACCACCTAAGTCTGCACTCATGATGCCAGTATCATGCTTGCGAATTGAATCCACTAATTTTCGCATGCTAGTACTTATGGTGGCAGTGGTGTAAATATTAAATTCTGCCGGTGCCAATGTATTGTGGCTATTTTCACCTTCAATCTTTTTTGCAGTAAGTTCCTTTTTACCCCAATCCTGCTCACCTACTTTAGGCATGGCGATAACATTGCCATCTCGGCTAACTAGTAAGCCATAACCTTGCCATGGGATTTTTAAATCGAGCACTTCAGCCACAATCGTGTCTACGGTGACATCTACACCCACAACGCCCTCTAGTTTTTTAGCAATATACACAGGTGCAATCGCAGATGTCATCCAACCCTGCCCTGCAGGATCTTTATAGACATCGGTCCAAACCACTTTGCGCTTTGGGTTATGTTTGGCATCCGCTTCGTAATAAAAATTGAATGATGGGATGTCCATCTTTGGCGTGTAAGCCGAAAGTACATCAATGTAAGGGTAAATGCGGTTTAAAGAATCAAATGTATTGTAATACACCTGAACAATGAGCGAGTTTGATTGCTTGATACCTATGTATGCCGGATCTAGCCCTGCACTTCGATAGGCTTTCTGGCGCTCGGATTCACCTACAGCATAAACGCCACTATAAAATACTGCGCTACCGCCGTTATTTTTGTTGGTATAAAACACGCCGTCTTTCGAATAAGCAAAACGTGCGGGATCGTCACTTTGCAATACTTTTTCTGCGCCCATTATCTGGCCTGTTTGAATTTGCAAAAAAGTCGTGGCTTGTGAAATACTTTCCAGTTGCCGACTAATGCCTTTAGCCTCCAAAATAGAAACCTGCTTGGCCTCACCTTCTGCTAATTGACGTAACGCTTCAACATTTTCACTATTTGAGATGGAATTGCTCATAAAATAAATGACAATAAGAGCCACCTCAACGCATAACAGGGGAATTAGCGAAGTTCTAAAATAAGATCGCCAAATCCACAGTACTAGCGGAATATTCTTGTCTTTGTTTAACTTTGTGTTAAGTGGTGCAATTAATTTCATATTTTCAAATGACTCTTAAAGTCTAATGTTAAGTACTTGTTATGCGTTATTTACATCTCAAATTGTGTAGTGCACTACTGCGTGAATTCATCAATGCGTGGGTACATCAAAAAGTTATCACTATCCACGGTCTATTTCACTTATTAATATTTGGCTAAACACTGCTGTCATTAGCCATTTTCGGGATCGGTAGCGTTAGTGTGACTATAGTTCCATTAGAATGACTCTTAACCTGCACTTGTCCGCCATGGTGATCCATGATTTCTTTTACTAAGGACAGGCCTAGCCCTGTTCCTGGAATTTCCCCAGACGTATCCGCACGATAGAATTTCTCAAATACATGAGATAGTTGTTCTGGCGTCATGCCGATGCCATGATCTTTAATGCTGATATTAACTACGGAATTTTCCTCTGATTGATCAATCGCAACATCCATACTCACTTCACCGAGGTTAGGCGAATACTTAAAAGCATTACTTAGGCAATTTCTCAATGCTTGAGCAATCTTCTCACTGTCTATCAGCACATCTGGTAGGCATGGCAATGGCAACATAGTTACTCGGCGCGGGTCGTTTAATACCATAAAATTATTCGCGATATTTTCAATAACAGCGGTTAAAGGTGTCATTGCCATATTGAATGTTTTACCTGCGCCAGCCTCAATTCTTGCTAAATCTAATAGCTCATCCAGCAAACCAACAATACTCTGAGATTGATCATATATGCTATCGAGCATTGCGGTTTTAGCTTCATGATCAAACACTCTATTTTTAAGCAATTCAACATAGCCTAAAATAATCGTCATCGGTGTGCGCAATTCATGAGCAGCTGTCATCAAAAACTCTGTCTTCATGCGGTCCACCAATGTCTCACCGGTAACGTCTCGAAACCAAATAAAACTGCTGATACGCTGTTGATTAAATTCAATTAAAGTATGCTGTAATATGCGATAGCTGGGCTTCATAATTTCTATTAATTGAGCCGTATCGGCATTATTACTAAGCACTCCATCGCTCCGCAATATTGGAAAAATATCAACGATAGGACGTTGCTGCTTAGCTGTCATCGGTGACAAGAAGCTTTCATCACATAAGCTACGTAATTTAAAATTGAATTGGCTTTCTGTACAGCCAATCAAATGCTGGGATGAATAACCTGTCATGGTAGAAAAAATCGCGTTTACATGCGAAACCACATGATTTTGATCAAAAATAACAATGCCATCTGGGCTGTGTGCAAAAATAGTCTGTAGATCTTCTTCGTTCTGTTCATGCTGTTGCTCGGTATGCTTGCGGCTAGTAATGTCGGTGATTGTACCAACCATACGCAATGGTTCTCCGCTAGCATTACGACTAATCACCATACCACGATCAAGCATCCATTTATAGCTACCGTCCTTGCATAAAAGGCGGTGTTCGCTACTATATGATGGCACTTTGCGGTCCATCGCAAGCTGTAATGCTACAAGCGTGGCTTCCTTCTCATCAGGATGAAGCCTACTTTTCCATTCATTCAGTTCATTACTCAATTCACTATCAGTATAGCCAAGCGTTTCTTTCCACTTTTCAGACAAAAATAGTACGCCGGTAACTAAGTCCCAATCCCAAAGACCACCGCCAGAACCTTCAATAGCAAACTTACAACGCAATTCACTTTCCTTTAGTGCATCTTCAGATTTTTTACGCTCTGTAACGTTGCGAGACAATACAATAAATCTTGGTTTTTCATCATCACGGGTAGATTTTTTGGCAACAGATAACTCAAACCATAAATCCCCTTCTGGTACTTTAAGTTTAAACTGTTTACCTTGTGATAAACCCCGCTCATGCGCTTGATGTAAAGCTGAGATGACAATCAACACCACGTCGGGAGGAAGTACTTCATGCACAGTTTTACCAATTAGCTCTTCTCGCGGTGCTGATAATAAGCCAGTATTAGGAGAGTTAGCCGCATAGCAACGACCGTCGAGATCTACATCAAACAATAAATCAGGAATCGCATCGAGTGTTGCTTTTAATTGATCCGCCATTGCATCAAATTCTTGCGCTGTTTTTGCAATTTCATCGTTGCCTGTTAAGCTTGCACGCGCATTCAGCTCACCTAAACCATAGCGACGCACTGCGTATGCTAAGGCTTGCAAGCGAGCAATGATATTACGTTTAACTGCGGTATCAATCAAAAATCCTATCAGAACGCCTATCAATAGCACCATCGCCACTAGTGCATAAAACAAGTGGCGCATAGGCGTGAGAATCTCATCAATCGGTACCAATCTAAAATAGTGCCAACCCACTGGTGGCATCACTACGCCTACCACCAAATATTGGCGACCTTGTAAAGTCACCACATTTTCAAATGCTTTTGGCGTTATATCAAGTTTACTAACAAGCAAGTTAGCCAGTTCTGGCTCCTTACTTAAATCCGGTTTAAAGCTTTCCGGCTGGGCCTCTAGCACTTTTTGCCATGGCCCAGAGATGATGTAATTACCTTGCGCGTCTAGCAGAAAATTCTGCTCGCCGACATAACGTTCCCCCGGCTGAAACAGCGCCGGCAACACATTACTCAGATAAATATCATGCCCAATGGTACCAACAAATTTATCATTCACATCCAATGGTAAAACTGCACTGACCATCCAACTTTTAGGCACTGGGTCAAACAGCGGCTGCGTCCATCGTAGTCCACGCTCAGGGTTGTTAGCAACTTCACCCAAGGTTAGCCATGGTGTTTTGGTATAGTTAGTATCGGCTGGCATAATCAAGACAAAATCAGGTACGCCGTGATCATAGATAATTTCTGTTTTTTCTGGTGTGAGCAACCAAACATTGCTAAATGGTGAGTGTATTGAAGCACCAAATACATCCATGATGTGTTTAGTGCGTAAGTGCAGTGTGGTTTGCTTAACATCGAATATGGCATCAGGTGGTAAAAATATTCCGGCTTCGACATGCCCATCAAAAGACTCACGGCGACTGCGCCAAGCACGATCATCATCGCGTTGCACCAATTGATAAAAAGCTAAGTCCTCGCCAGCTTGCGGCTGTTTAGCCAGCGATTTTGACAACATGCGTGATAACGATTTAAGACTAGGCTCTGCCTCGCTGAGACGCATGGCATTATTTGTCAGTAAAATTTTAGTTTCTGCAACAAGGGTAACAGCCTCGCTTGCTAGTAACTTTTGTTTAGCTAAATAATAAATACCACCAGCAGCAGGTAGCGTTACCAACGCCACGCTGCTGATGACAATAAACATTAGCTTGCGTCCGACATTCATTCGGCAGTAAATGTTTCTAATGAGTAATTAATCAACTGACCATAGTTGATTGGGTTAAAATTAATGCGCTGACGCAATGCAATAAAATCATCAATATTTGCCAAGAATACATCAACAATATCTGGGTCAAAATGCTTACCTTTTTGTTCTATGACCATTGCAATTGCCACTTCATCTGAAAATGCTTTTCTGTAGCATCGATCCATTGTGAGTGCGTCAAAAAAATCAATCAATGCAACAATGCGGCCCGCAATGGTTATATTTTTCCCAGAAGTCTGATAAGGATAGCCAGTACCATCAAATTTCTCATGGTGTGTAAGCGCTATATTTGCCGCTAATTGGAATAGTGGCACAGTAGAATTTGCCAGAATTTTGTAGCCGATTTCAGCATGTGTATCCATCATGATTTTTTCATCAATTTCTAACTTACCAGGTTTCTTTAGTATCGAATCAGGTATGCCGATTTTTCCTACATCATGCATCGGTGCGGCTAAGCGAATCATGAAACAAAACTCTTCTGACTCTCCCAGAAGATGGCCAAGCTTCTCTGCCATGTAGCCTAGCCGAATAATGTGAACACCAGTATCCTCGTCACGAAATTCAGCAGCCATTGCAAGGCGCATTAAAACTTCATGATGCGCGGCATTAGTGGCTAATAGAGCATCTTTTTTTTCCTGATACACATGCCGTAAATCTTCAGTGATTTTAAGCATTTGATTCAAGGCCATACTGCTGTCACTAAAACCTAAATACGGAATTACATTTTGCTCATCATAATTTGTTGCTGTTGTGATTTCTGTTGTGATTTCGATCTTCATGATGAATACACTTTTGCAATGAGACGATCAACCACTTCAATCAAATAAATCGGGCTAAATGGTTTAACTACATATTCATCTGCACCCGCCTCCATACCAACGACTTTATCTGCCAACTGGCCTTTTGCCGTTAGCAATATGATGGGCATATTAGAATATTCAGGATTAGATTTTTTTAAATATCGACAAAGATCCAACCCATCTTTAATCACGGGTGAAGTCATTTCAACTCGTACTGGCATCATAATATCCAGTAATACTAGATCTGGCTTAATGGCATGTACCATCTTCAAACCCATATGTGCGTCAGAAGCCTCATGTATTTCATAATGATCAAAATTCAAGGTCATTCTAATCAGCATACGAATATCTGGCTGATCTTCAATCACCAATATTTTTTTAATTTTTTGCTTAATAACATTCATTGCTTAAAGCTCCTACGCTTAGATTTTCTAAGTTTTACACTACATATACATTAAATTATTTAAATTTTATCATTAATATCAATTTTATCATTATTACAAAAATTAATATGAATTGCAATAGTATTACTTAAGCTGATTAATCATCATGGTTCATCTACTAACGTTAAATAATAATGACATTAATCTAAAGCCGAAAATAAATAGTAAAATCACCACAACAAGCAATATAGCCTAAGCTATACTCACGTTTAGAACACCTAAATAACGTAACAATAAGACTAAATCGTTAAAAATAGGCTGACATCAAAATGAATAATCAATCACTAATATCATGCTTACGTCTACTATCTTTGGTAATATCGCTATTACTGGTACAAACTAGCTATGCAGCACTTTCTATTCAAAAACCATTACAACTTGATAACGAAGCAAATTACGAAACAGCTTCGCACTCTTTTTTCCTAGAAGATCCTAGCCATACATTAAGTATCATCGACATTACACAGCCAACCCAGCTAAGTAATTTCAAATCACTTTCCAGTATTGGCGGTGAAGCTAACTGGGGCTATTCGAAGTCAGCTTACTGGTTGGCGATTCCAGTTTTAGCCAGTGTCAAAGCAAATTCTGATTGGTTAGTAGAAGTAGGATTCTCATCTCTTGATCAAGTCGAACTGTACCTGCCACGCCATGGTGGCGGATTCGACAAGCAGACAACCGGAGACTTACAACCATTTTCTGCAAGGCCATTTCCACATCGCAATTTGGTATTTCCAATCCATATCACACCCAATACAAATGAGATAATATTTCTAAGAGTGGTATCGCATGGCAGCTTGTCTGTACCTGTTGTGTTTTGGCAACATGATGCGCTGCATCATCATGATCAGAATAGCTATGCAGTGCTGTGTCTATATTTCGGTGCACTCATAGCGCTTGGGCTATACAACCTTTTGCTCTACATAAGTACGCGTGAAAAAATGTTTCTTAGCTATGTAGCCTTTATTATGGCAATGCTTGTTTCACAAGCCTCGCTTTGCGGAATTGGTAATCAGTTTCTATGGCCAGAATGGCCTGCTTGGGGTGACGTTGCTTTTGCATCAAGCACTGCGGCTACAGGATTTTTTGGAGCATTATTTAGTCGCATGTTTCTCACTACCAAGAAAAACTTTCCAAAAATTGACGGTATATTCATATTGATGGCCGCTGTATTTGCTTTTGCAGCAGTTTCGCCTATGCTTATTTCCTATCGATTTGCAGCGATGCTCACGGGCATCGCTGGATTCATCTTTGCCGCTTTTGCAACATGGGTAGGGTTCTACTGCATGCGCCATCAACATTCTGGTGCGCGCTTATTCCTGATTGCATTTCTACTCTTACTAGCTGGCGTTGCCATGTTAGCGCTACGCAACTTTGGGTTAGTTCAGACAAACAGCATTACTCTACATGGTATGCAAATTGGCTCTTCACTAGAAATGCTACTACTCTCTTTTGCGCTCGCTGACCGCATCAATGTATTACGCCGCGAAAAAGATCGCGCTCAGGAAGATGCCATGACGGTGAAGCAAGATATGGTGGACTCATTATTGCGATCAGAACATATATTAGAAGAAAAAGTGCTTAAACGAACGCGCTCTATTGAAGAAGCCAACCAAAAATTACGCGACAAAGAATCCATGCTGCTGCAAATGGCGCTACATGACCCATTAACAGGTCTAGCCAATCGCCTGCTGTTAGATGAAGTTGTAGATAAAGCGATTAACAGATCGCAACGAGAAAACACGATACTTGCTATATTGGTCATCGATCTTGATGGCTTCAAGGAAGTAAATGACCAATTCGGACACGCAATCGGTGACACTGTGCTACAAACTATTGCCAATCGCATCAAAGCCTCTATTCGCGGTGTAGATACCGCTTCACGGCTTGGCGGTGATGAGTTCGTAGTCCTGCTTGAAAGTTTGCATGATACTGATGCGGTATTACGTGTTGCAGATCATTTAATTGAACAGATAGCACTTCCTATAGTGCTACCGACATGGAGTAGTCAAGTCACCGCGAGCATAGGCATTGCCTATTACCCACAACATGCAGAAGATGCGCAGCAGTTACTAAAACATGCGGATAAAGCGATGTATGAGGCGAAATCTGCAGGTCGAAATAGATGGAACACCACCGATTTAAATATGACTTAATTATCAAATTAAATACAAATAAACTCAATAGATGGAAAATAAAAAATAGGTTACTGACACTTCGAAAAAGGCAACAAAATTTATAATAAATGGCTTTAAAGAATTAATTTGATTGATTAAGTGTATTATTTGCTACTTTGTAAATACGTGATTAAATCAATTTAACAATATTGAAGGTAATGTATGTTTAGTAATTTAAAAGGCTTATTGAAGGTTGCCATTTGGGTCTTAGTTATACCTATTACTTTGTTTATTTTGTATACGTGGGCAAGTTTAAGCTGGGTATATTCATCTGGCGAACGTGCGGGATATGTACAAAAGTTTTCGCTAAAAGGTTATGTGTGTAAAACGTGGGAAGGTGAAATTGTACTAGTTTCCATGCCTGGCACGCAGGCAGAGAAATTTATGTTTACCGTTAAAGACGAAACAGTGGCAAAAAAAGTGAATGACTCACTTGGGAAAAGAGTAAAAATCGTTTATGAAGAGCATAAAGGAATTCCTTCATCATGCTTTGGTGAAACGCCTTATTTCGTGAATGACGTCCATTTTCTAGAAAAATAATTCCTACACATCTTCCCAACACTATCAGCAACTCCGCTTTATAAATATGGCCGACGAAAAAAACTACATTACCCCTCAAGGTCACGCCGCACTTGAGGCGGAATTCCACGAGCTTCTCAAAGTTGAGCGCCCTGCATTAGTCAAAGTAGTCTCGTGGGCTGCTGGTAATGGCGACAGAAGCGAAAATGGCGACTACATTTATGGCAAAAGACGCTTACGTCAGATTGACGGCCGCTTACGTTTTTTGATGCAACGTATGGACTTAGCGGTGATTGTTGACCCAGCGACCCAGCAAGGCTTAGAAAAAATATTTTTCGGCGCTTGGGTCACGTTATTTTCACTAAAAGATAATGTTGAGCATAGCTACCGAATTGTTGGCAAAGATGAGTTAGAACCGTCGCTAGGTTACATTAGCTGGATTTCACCTTTAGCACGTGCCATGTTGGGCAAGCAGATTGGTGATATTGTTAAAGTCACAGCGCCAGTAGGCGAAGAAGAATAT
>JAYWDO010000025.1:0-18358 GCA_043779795.1 Pseudomonadota bacterium | reverse complement strand
TGTGAGTTCAGATTCAACTACGGAACCCCTAAACAGCAACTGAAAATATTAAAAGAGTGGGCTGATATTTAGTGCTAATCTACTACAGTCCCAAATTTTTTTATAAAACTTACACAGCAAAAAACACCAAGCTAATTGCTAGGTACAGCAGCTGGTTTTACAGCTACTTTTCTAGTGATTTTTGCTTTATTTATTTTTTTGCTGAAGCCAACTTAGCTTTGTCAGCACGTATATTGCCAATAATGTATTCCACCGTTTTTAGTGCTTGTTCATTGCCGCCAGCCATGGTGCTTGAGGTAATATATTGACCATCAATAATGAAGCTAGGTACGCCAGTTGCGCCAGATGCACGGAATATTTGTGCAGCACGATTTAACTTATTGTTCATAGAGAAAGATTTAAATGCATCTTCAATTTTTTGCTTGTCTAAGCCACTTTTTTTGGTCATCCAGTCTATAGTTGCTGCTTCATCAGTTGGATTAAGCACTTTTTCTTTGTGAATAGCATCAAACAATGCGGTGTGTAATTTATCTGATAACTTCAAATCATCCATGGCATAAAAAGCCTTTGCCATCGGCGCCCATGCTGGTTGTGGTAAGCCTGGCATACGTTTAAACACCACATCTGAAGGTAATTTTTTTACCCAAGCATTCAGCATAGGATCCATGTGATAGCAATGAATGCAGCCATACCAGAATATTTCAGTCACTTCAATTTTGTTCGGTGTGTCGGTAGGCATTGCTTGCGCGGTTTTATCGAAATCTTTACCAATTTGTGGATCTGCCAACACGCTAAATGAGGCTAATAACATTAAAGCGCTTAATAAATTTTTCACTGACAATTTTTTCACTTTTAACTTTCCTTTAACTTGTTTAAATTAGATGACACTCATTTTTAACAGCACCTATTACAAAACGTATCACTTTAACTTTGGCTGACAGTACCCAACCAAATGATACTAATAACGTTAAATATGATCATAACAATTACTATTGGTTTTCGCTGTTAACTTTAATTAAGTCTGCTCTAAAGCCATTACTTAATAAATCACTTTTTGTTTTATTGATTTGTTCTAAATCTTTTAGCGGGCCAACACGTACACGATGCCAAACGCCTTTGTCTGGAATGGTCGCCGTTTGTACTAGGGCTTCAAAGCCTTGTAGGGCTAATTTAGCCTTCATATTGTCAGCTTCTTCGCTGGTTTGAAAAGCGCCAACTTGTAAGAAATAGCTTTTTTGGACCACAGGTTCTTGTGTATTTTCATTAAGTTTACTTTGTTCTTCTTTACTTACTTTGCTTTCACTGCCTGGCAAAATGGTATAAAAATCAAAGCGCGCTTTATCTTCTTTGTTTGCAGCATTGGTGTCAGCAGGTTTTGGATTTTCATCTGTAGGCAGTGCGCTAGTGTCTCCGTCAGCTTCTTTCGAACCAGTTTTAATAGCATCTTTAGTGTTTTCAGTTTCAAGTTTCGTGGCTGCAGTGTTGGATTTGCTCGCAAAGGGGCTATCGCCGCCTTTAACAAACATCACAACACTTAACGATGCCGCAACACCTAGTAAAAAGCCAATTAATAGACCTGTTAAAAAAGGATTACCATTTTTAGCAGTTTTTGTTCGTTCCGGTGTTGGTTTGTAATCTCTACTCATAATGAATTTTAATCCTTACATTCTTTTTTTGGCTTCAACGCCAAGTAAATCTAACCCATTTTTTAAGACTTGCTGAGTAGCGCTAATTAAGCTCAGACGCGCTAGTTTAACGGCTTCATCATCAATTAAAAATTTATATTCGTTGTAGTAACTGTGCAAATCGCTGGCGAGTTCTTTTAGGTAATTAGCAATCACATGTGGTGCAAGCTCTGTTGCGGCATTAACCACAGTTTCAGGATAAGTGCTTAAGCGTCGCATTAATGCGATTTCATGCGGATTGTTGAGCGGGCTTAAATCTGAATCTTTTAGGCTGGCAACATTAGCATTACCTTGATTTAACCATTGTGTAAGCACGCTGCAAATACGCGCATGTGCGTACTGAATGTAGAACACTGGGTTGTCGTTGGTTTGTGCTCGCGCTAAATCAATATCAAATACCAATTGCGAATCTGACCGGCGTGCTGCCAAGAAGTAACGCGTGGCATCGCAGCCTACCTCTTCTATCAAATCGCGCAATGTTACATAACTGCCAGCGCGTTTAGATAGTTTTACTTCTTCGCCGCCGCGCATCACAGTGACCATTTGATGTAATACGTAATCTGGCCAAGTGGCTGGAATGCCTACATCTAAAGCCTGCAAGCCTGCGCGAACGCGAGTAATAGTGCTGTGGTGATCCGCGCCTTGCTCGTTAATCACACGTACAAAACCGCGGTTCCATTTATCGGCATGGTAAGCAACATCTGGCACAAAATAAGTATAACCACCGTCACTTTTACGCATGACGCGGTCTTTATCGTCGCCAAAGTCAGTAGTTTTGAGCCAAAGCGCATTGTCTAGCTCGTAAGTGTGGCCGCTGTTGATTAACGCTTGTACAGTTTGCTCTACTTTGCCATTTGCATAGAGTGCACTCTCTAGCGAAAACAAATCAAATTCGATTTGGAACGCTTTCAGATCTAAATCTTGCTCATGACGTAAATACGCAACTGCAAAAGCGCGAATCGATTCAAGATTATTAATATCGCCGCTTGCAGTGACTTCAATATCATCTGCAACTACAGTATGTTTGGTTAAGTAAGCCGCAGCAATATCATTGATATATTCGCCGCGGTAACCATTTTCAGGAAAACTCTCGTGATCAACCGAGATGCCTTTGCATCGCGCCAATACAGAAATGGTTAGGTTATCAATTTGTGCGCCTGCGTCGTTGTAATAAAACTCGCGCGTCACATCCCAGCCGTTAGCATCAAGCAAGCGCGCCAGACAGTCTCCCACCGCTGCACCGCGTCCGTGACCCACATGTAGCGGCCCTGTTGGGTTGGCCGAGACGAATTCAACTTGTACTTTTTGCGCTTTTCCGTTTTGGTTGCGACCATATTGTGCACCAGCGCTTAAGATGTCTTTTACCACGACTTGTTGAGATTTTGTGCTTAAAAAGAAGTTGATAAAGCCTGCACCGGCAATTTCAGTTTTAGCGATATATTCACTGGCTGGTAGGGCTGCAATAATCTGCGCAGCAATGGTGCGCGGATTTTTTTTTAGCGGTTTAGCCAAAGCTAAGGCTAAGTTTGTAGCAAAATCACCATGCTCGGCAGATTTTGGTCGCTCAAGCAAAATGGTAAACTCTGCAGTGTCAGGCGCAATTCTTTTTGCGGCAATTGTTAGTAATTGGGTAAGATGTGCTTTCAAAACAAATGTGCGCTTAAGTGGATAATTTAAGGGTGTTATTTTAACCTAACTGGCGGCCCGCTTTGTAATTCTTTGTTTCTTTGCTTTATATCTTTGCTTTTTCTCTTTTATTTGTTGATAATCAAGTGGCTATACCCAAAACAAAGCCCCAAATAAAACTCAAGATAAAACCTAAAGCTAAGTATTAAAATCAATTGCCTAAACCCATCCTAAAAATTGCCTTAGATGTACCATTAGATCGCTTATTTGATTATTTAAGTGATGGGCAGCTCGCTAAAGTTGGCCAACGCGTCTTGGTGCCTTTTGGCCGCCGTAGCCAAATAGGTATTGTGGTAGGCATTGCAGATACGAGTGACTTTGCCATTGAAAAACTAAAGCCAGTAACACAGGTATTTAGTGACGAGCTACCTATTGATGCAGAAACCTTAAGTTTGATTAAATTTAGCGCGGATTATTATCAATATCCATACGGACAAGCTTTATTATCGGCCTTACCAGCCCGATTAAGGCAAATTGCGCCCGCTGTATCTCGCAAACAATATGCTTATCAGTTAACTGACTTAGGGCGGCAGATTGACGTTGAAGCGATTCCTAAAAGGCAGTTAGTCACGCGACGGGTATTTGTCGCCTTACAAAACAGTGAATCGCTGACAGAGGCAACATTAGATGAAATTTCTAGCAGTGCGCGTAAAGCGGCAAAACAACTGGTGACTGAGGGTTGGGCGAGTAGCTTGCAAGTGCAAGCTACAATCAGGGTTTTTGAAACACCGCTCGTTGCTGAGCCGGCACTCAATCAAGAGCAGGCGTTAGCGGTATCGCGCATTACAGAATATGCCGAATCATTCACAGCCTGGTTGTTGCATGGCATTACTGGTAGCGGGAAAACCGAGGTTTACATTCGCTTGATGCAGCATGTTTTACTCAATAAAGACGCGCAAGTATTGGTGCTGGTACCTGAAATCAACTTAACACCACAGTTGGAAGCGCGCTTTAGAAGTCGCTTAACTAATTTTTCACTAGTGAGTTTGCACAGCAATTTGAGCGAGAGTGAACGCTTACATCATTGGCAATTGGCACAATCTGGTGCCGCGAGAATTGTGATCGGTACGCGGCTTTCTATCTTTACGCCTTTGCCTAATTTAAAATTTATTATTATTGATGAAGAGCACGATAGCTCATATAAACAGCAAGATAGCATGCGTTATCATGCGCGCGACGTGGCTTTGGTACGCGCAAAGCGCTTGAATATTCCGGTAGTGCTAGGTTCAGCAACGCCTGCACTTGAGAGCTGGTACAACGCGACGGCTAGCCTATCTAAAGATAGCCAATTGCAAGCCAATAAGTACAATTTACTTAGCCTTAATCAGCGTGCGGTAACAGCCGCGCAATTGCCGCATATTGAGTGTATAGACACCACCAAGGTCAACTTGCAGCAGGGCTTAACGCCGCAGTTAATAGCAGCGCTTAAATTGCGCTTAGTGCGTAAAGAGCAAAGCTTGTTGTTTATCAATCGCCGTGGTTATTCGCCTGTTTTATTATGCTCGGCTTGCCATTGGATAGCCCCTTGCACGCGATGCAGTAGTAAGCTGGTGGTGCATTTAGGGCAGCGGAAGTTACGTTGCCATCATTGTGGACATGAGCAAAAAATTCCTAATCAATGCCCAAGCTGTGGTGATGCAGATTTACACCCAACAGGTCACGGTACGCAAAGGCTGGAACAAACGTTAGCGCAACTGCTACCAACTGCCCGCATCGCGAGGGTAGATCGTGATAGCACCAGCCGTAAAGATGCTTTGGTTGAAATTTTAGATAAAGTACACAATCAAGAAATAGACATTTTAGTGGGCACGCAAATGCTCGCTAAAGGGCATGATTTTCCTAATTTAACGCTAGTAGGCGTGATTGATACTGACAGTGCTCTACATAGCCCGGATTTTCGCGCGAATGAGCGCTTGTTTGCGCAGTTGATGCAAGTAGCCGGTCGTGCTGGTCGAGCGGATAAAGCTGGGCAGGTGATTATTCAAACACAATTTCCAGAGCATGTACTATTTAATGCTTTACGTACTCAAGATTACGTTACCTACGCTAATACGATGCTGCAAGAGCGCGAACAGGTACAGTTTCCGCCTTATGTATTTACGGCCTTATTACGCGCAGAAGCCAATGATTTTCTACTTGTGCAACAGTTTTTGCAGCATGCTTTTGAGCTGGCGCGTAGCTTGAGCGATAAAGTGTTGGTGTACGACCCAGTACGCCCGCAGATGGAGCGTTTAAAAGGCATGGAGCGCGCCCATGTGTTGATGCAGGCGAGTAGCCGGCCTGCGCTACAGTATTTGCTTAAGAATTTGGTTGGTCAATTACGAGGTAAAGCGATTGCGGCTAAAGTGCGTTGGGCAGTTGATGTGAATCCGCTGGAGTTTTAACAGCCTCAAATACATGCGCTGGGAGGCCCGTCCCTATTGGCTTGCAGGGCATGTGTTTTATCTTTAATTTGCTAAAAATAGCCACAAGGAGGTCAGTTTAACGAAAAGAGCCAAAGGGAGCACAGAATAAACGCGAATGCTGATGAATAACCATTGTGTTAATGCCCGTAGATTGAAGAGCATGCAATCGTCATCACACGCTCAATTCCTTGGCATTAGTCTTCCCATTGCGTTAATCTATGCTCCCTTTAGCCCTCGTCGCTAATATGGATGAACTACTGTTTTATAAATTAAAACATACCGTTTTGCGGCATACTCTTAAGGCCTTGCAATGCCGCATAAGCACCGCTAATACCGCTAGCACTTGCTGTGTTTAAGCCAATATGCATCGTAATAGCATTGTGAATTTGGTTTAAATCGCCACCAATACGTGCTGATTGGAACATGCCCTGATTGCGAATTTGCTGCATCACCTGTCCCTGCCCAGGCACTGTAACGTTTACCACGATGCTGTTATTGGCGAGTGTTACCGCCGCAACCGTGCCATCGTCTCCTATGGCAGAAGTGGTACCAGCTTGCCCTTGAACTGCGCTGGCTATTGAGCCACCTTGCGCACCAGAGCTTAGGCTAACCTGCATATTGATGCCATTTTTAATGTCATTAGATTGCCCCGCGACTTGAATGCTTTGAGACACACCGTTTACGTTGGATAAACCGGCACCACCACTTACACCGTTTGTATTGCCGCTTTGTGCTGAAGTGGCGCCAGCGCCCTGCTGAACGATGGTCACAGTAGGCGCATATTGTACTGTTGGTGTGCTGCCACGAAAATCAATATTCAGATTAGCACCTGCCGTCACTAAATTACCTGTAGGTGTTTGCCACCGACTGACCATTTCAACGCCGAAATATAGCACTTGATCATTGCTGGCAAACTTGCCGCGCATGTGGCCTAAATCGCTATCAGAAACTTCTTGCATATCGTTAAACACATCTAAGCCTTGTGGCAAAGCCGCCTTAGCAATAGATGAAAAGCTTAGAACGCCGGCTAGTGCCAAGGCCATTATCTTACGCGTATTGTTAGCAACTTTTGGTGATTGCTTAGTTTTGTTCATGGGTTTCGCAATACCTCTGAAGGTCAAAATCTGCGTTTTTAAATAATGTGCGTGTTGAATCGAATTCATGTGCGAAAGATTACTTTTGGAAATATTGCTGTGAAAAATGTTCATTTTGGTACCTCCTTGAAACAGTTCTGCTAAGTGCGTTCGCCAGAGTTTCATTTACTTTGCTTACAATACAAAACCGAGAATGCAAACTTACAATCCCAGCATGTCAGAGCGTAAAAATCCGTAGTCGAATAACTCTGCATCAGTTAATGGGTGGTAATTATCTACCATGCTACGTGCGGTTAATGTTTCTTTCGGCCGCAATAATACAGACTCACGATCAAAGCCCTGTCCCACAACGGCAAACACGATGCCATTCCAGTCGGCATCAAATTCAGTGCGTGACATAATGCGGTTACCCAGTGCGGGGTCAGCAATGTAAGCTTTATCTGCTGTGGCTTTCTTAAGCACTACAAAATGTTTGTAGCCCTTGTAATTGAGCAAAACAATGGTCGGAATGTGAATCTTTTCTAAAGTGTCTGGCTTAACATTGTAGCCACGCCCACGCATACCTATGCTTTGGGTGTAGTTTTTAATGTCCAGTAGCGAAAAACCTTTTTGACGCACTAAATCTATATCGCTCACTTTCATTAAGCCTGTGATGACATCATCTTCGGTAATTTCTTGATTGTAGGAATATTTAAGAATGGTCGCCAATGCCGCTGCGCCACAACTAAAATCGGTATGCTGAGGTACCATGTCTACAAACTTTAGATCTCGCATACTAACGAGATTCTTGTGAATGTTTCCACCGCCAGGAATAATTCCGCCGAATGCGATATCCGCAGCTGATACGGATGAGACGGGGTTTACTAAGTTTACCGTCACCATCATGACTAATGCCAAAATGTGCTTGTGTTTTATTCTGTGCTTTACGTTATGTTGCATGGCAACTCTCTTTTCGCACGTTATACGTTTAAAAAACCCCAGCAAAAATTACTAGCTTAAAAATTAGTACCAAGTAATTAAGTCCCAGCTAGAAAATGCTAGCTAGGACTTGTTCGATGGCCTTTTGAGCTATCTATGCACTGCTTTTCATGTTAACGAATTGAACGTTCACCACCACCAGAGCCACCACCAGTGCCTGCTTGTGTGGCAGACATTGCCATACCATTAAACTGTTGGTTGTTGGTACCAGAGGCAATGTTCACACCGATGTTGCCAGATGCACTTTGCAATGCATTGTCACCCAGTAGCGAAGTGTTTGTAGTCGCTAAATTAACCGCTACAACCACTGGAATGCTACCTGTTACACTTCCAGAAAGCGCTTGATAACCGGCTTCATAGAAACCTAAAATACCTCTTTGGGTGCCACTGTAAGTTCCAGAGTGCGTACCATCGTAGGTACCTACGTTGTCAAAACCAAGGCCACCTACGCCAGGTTTACTTGGATTTTGAACGGCGCCTTGAGCTTGGCTATCTATGTCAATGTGGCCCGTTTGATTGCAGTTAGTGCATGGGTGTGTCTCAGCAGAGTTCCAAGTATCTGGATAGAAGTTGCTAGATTGATAAGAGTTGCCAGAAGTAGTGCCTGATTGAGTGCCACTGTAGGTGCCGCTAGTGCTGCCAATGTAGCCACCCAAGCCACCACCTGCGTAACCACCAGTAGCATGCAATGCTAGGTTAACGTTTACATATTGCACTTCTTCATGATGAATTGGATTGTTATTTGTAGTGTTGCCGCCATTAGACTGATTAGCTTGCACAGTAGCCGTAGCCATGCGAGCAACTGCTACAGAGGCCGCCAAGTCATTTTTCTGCTGATTACTGTTACCAGCAGAAATGTTAACGCCGATATTACCGCTAGCGTTAGCCAATGCGTTGCCTCCAAGCGTTGCAGCATTTGTATTACCTAAGTTACTGGTATTGTTGCTGGTGGTTGATTGGTTAGCAAACACCTCAGCATCAGATGAGCCGAAAACAAAGCTCGCATCAGCGGCAGAAAGTGCTGCGGCATTGGCTTGCTGGTTATTATCACCAGCAGAAACGTTAACGCCGATATTACCTTTGGCGTTACTCAGAGCATTGCCATTGACCCTTGCATCGTTAGTCACTTGCGTGTTGTTCACCTGATTATGAGTACTGGACTGAGCGTCGTTCACCACCGCCACTGAGCTGGCATCAATGTAAATATTGCCATTGACATGCACACGACCCTCAACTTCTACATCCTGCTCTAAACTAATATCTTTTTTAAGGCTAACAGGATCTTTGTGACGACCCCCATTGTCATTGTGATCATCGGCAAAAGCGATTGGCGAGAGGAACATTGCGGCCACTGCCAACGCAATTGGGGTATTTTTAAATTGTGATTTCATGATATTCTCCGATTAAAGTTGGTTTATAAAACATAAAACTACGGTTTCGCACCCAGTTGCACCTGAAGTGCGAAGTTATTGGCCGTACTGTTACCCGACCCTGCTGACTGGTTAACCTGAACAAGCCCGTGCGCACCTACAAACGCAGTATCGTTGATGGATACTGCTTGGTGGCTCTTGCTTATTCCTGTGCCAGTCGGTACTGCATTTGAAGTAGTGGCTGAGAGCACGCTCTCGGCTACCACCTCATCAAAACCCATCGCGAACGCTGCGCCGTTGGCTTGTGCATTCCCTACTCCGCTGGTTTGGTTTACTGAAATCAGGCCTGAGCTATTTGCAAAGACATGTTCTCCAATAGACGCAATCGCGAGGTCTGGCAAAGTTGCTTGCCGTGGGTTTGTCACTTGAATGCCGCCAACTAACCCGATAGTTGGGCCACCTTGAACACCCAATGCCACTGCTGCGGCATTCGTTTGGACATTTGAATCTCCTGCGGCCATGTTCACGGCAAAACGGCCGCGCACATTGCTTAAAACGTTGCTGTCAATCACACTTTGCGTTACATAACTTGGCATATCCGGCACAGGTTCCTGTGCGCTTGCAAAGCCACAATTAAGCAAACTTGGTACTACTAATAACGCTGTAATTAAAAGTGCTGAATCTTTCATATCAATCTCCTCATGGCTCTCTAACTTACTGACTGCTACTGCGCATAATTGCGCCAGTCAGGCCACTTAAAGCACCTGTTACGCCAGCAATGCCACTGCTAATATGACCTGTGGCGCTACCTACTGCACCGCCAACTATTGGCGCTATTCCACCAGAAGTACTACCCATCAAACCATGGCTATTCAATTGACCATTGGTTAAACCTGTTAGGTTTGATTGATTAGCCGCCATGCCAGCCGTTTGTGGTGTACCCGTTGAAATAGTCGAAAAATCCGCATCACCTAATTCATTAGAATTCACCACTTGCTTTATTTTCTCGTCAGGCGAAGCATCGATTGAAGTAACACGGCCTGGCGCGCCTTCACGAATTGCCTGCCGAACAGGAACCTCTCGTTGTAAAACCACTATGCCATCACCAGCAATGACAGGTGCAGCATAAAGACCTTCAAGCGCTATGAAAATAGCAGCTGGAATTGCACCTTGCATAAACGATTCTCTATTCATCACATCACTCCTAATTTCAAGCCACATTACTTGCGATTGACGGTTAAATTAACTGCTTGAAAGCTTTGGCTGCTATCCATGTCGTGACCAGTAGCGCGTCTATTACCATTGCCGCGTTCATCCCAAAGCAATACAGCAAATTTATCGTTACTTTCTAATTTTGTAGCTTCAGCGCCTTTGCCCGTAATGGCAGATAAATCAATATCAGTAATGACATCTATATGTGCGCCTATTTCAGACAATGCATCTAATTCAGCGATATTTCCGGCAAACGTGGTGTCTGCCATTATTGAATCAGCAAGCGCTGAATTCGCAAAAATCGAGAAAGCACAACATAAACCGATTGCTCCAAACGCAAGTCTTACAAGTCGTGATTGGCATTCGACACTTTTAACGTATTGAGTTCTTGTCAACCAGCCCATGGCATTCATCTCCTTAAGCTACTATCACTAAATTTTTTAATTACTTTGATTAGTTGTAGTGTTAGCAACGAGCGTGCCATGTTTTTAACTTATTGTTTTAATTTAGTATTTTATATTTTCAGCGAATGAAATGGTTTGCGTTTGTATCATTCGCCTTACATAAACAACATTGGTTTTTTTATATGTGTTTGAAATATATGGATAAATTTACATCGCAAAAAATGTAACATTTTTGATACAGGGGCGGGAAATGGTAATGCATGCTGAATTGACAAGAAATATCGGAGTTAAAGTATACTTTGCTGATCTACATAGCCCATGGCAACATGAGATTAATGAAAATATGAATGGACTGCCTCGGCAGTACCTGCCCAAAGGTGAGAACCTGAGTGTCTTTACTCCAGATGCATTTGATTTTAGGCAGCATCATGCTGTAATTTTTGCACTTAAACCTTGAAACTGCCGTGCCATAAAATGAATACAAAAAAAATAATACAAAAAATAGATGCCTATGAACGCTTGATGCGATTAGATAAACCCATTGGTATATTATTGTTGCTATGGCCTACGTTATGGGCGCTATTGATCTCTGGCAACGGTAAACCAGACTGGATAGTTGTGCTGATATTTGTCACAGGCACAGTGCTAATGCGTAGTGCTGGTTGCGTAATGAACGATATTGCCGATAGCAAGTATGATGGTTTGGTCGCGCGCACACAACATCGCCCACTAGTTGCTAATGAAGTAAGTAAAAAAGAGGCTTATATACTCGCTGCTGGTCTAAGTTTAGTCGCGTTCGGCTTGGTTTGTACGCTGAATGTGCTTACCATTAAATTGTCACTAGTCGCGTTACTATTAGCGGTTAGTTATCCATACACCAAACGTTTTTTTGCTATGCCACAAGCGTATTTAGGTATTGCCTTCGGTTGGGGCATTCCAATGGCATTCGCCGCAGTCTTAGGCTACATTCCAGCGGTTGCGTGGATTTTGTTATTGGCTAATATATGCTGGGCAATTGCATACGACACAGAATATGCAATGGTAGATCGTGAAGATGACCTTACAATCGGCATAAAATCATCAGCGATTACTTTTGGTCGTTTTGATGTTGTTGCTGTAATGAGCTTTTATGGCTTAACGTTATTGCTGTTAGCATTTGCTGGTAAATGGCTGGGTGTATATTACGCCTATTATATCGGCTTAGCCTTTGCAGCTGGGGTTGCAGCATACCACTATTATTTGATACGAATGCGTGAAAAACCCAATTGTTTTAAAGCTTTCTTAGGTAATAACTGGTTTGGTTTTAGTGTGTTTTCTGGCTTGTTAATGCAGTATATGCTTCAGTCTTAAGCTCAGTATGAACGTTTTATTTCAAGCCATCTTCATCGAGGTTTGTCGTTAAATCCCACTCAATGGCATTTTCTTGCGCTGGTTTTTTTACATTAGATTTCATTGCTAACTTAGTCTTAAATAGATCTGACTCAAGGTTGCCATCATCCTCTTGCACACCAAACGAATCGCTTCCAAGCGTAATTTCATCATGCAGATTGATTTCTGGCACCGCTTCAAAATCTATTTGATAATCGGTAGCAGAGAAGTTGATTTCATCTATATTAAACGCGCCGCTCACATCTGCTGACGGCGCATTTGACAAAAAGTTGCCGTTTACATGGTGCATGCCATCGTCTATTGACGGCGTTTTCTCGGAATTTAAAAGTGTATCAAAGGTATCTGTAGGCTTAGCCTCATCGATAATATTTACTGTGTTATTACTTTCAATAATATAGCTTCCAACTATATCAGCTTGGTTGGATGAAGTCGTGGCAGAAGCAGTATTTGCAGAAGCTTCGTCTGTATTAAGTAGGGTCTCAGTTTCTATAGGATTGTTGCTTGAAGTGTTGTAAGGAGGCGATTCCATCTCATCAAAAGGCGCTATATCTGCAAACATTGCCGCGTTCAAGGCGACTTTTCCCAGCATTGGATTAACCACGTCTGGATGATAAAAGCTATGCTCGTGCTCAGAATCATTGTTAGGATTAAGATTTACTGCAATTTCTTTCAAGAAAAACAATTCTTCAAATGTGTTGCGTTCAAAGCCTTCTCTTGGTTGAGATTTTTGGTTATAAATTAAATCACTTAAAAATCCAACGGCAAATGGAGATCCCCAAACACCTTCTAATCTAGCAATAATTTGAGGGTAGCCTTCAATGGAAGAGGTATCGGCGATTGTCGCATCAGTAAAAGTCGGCATCTTAATGTTAAAGAATTGCTTACACACTAGTACCGCTGCATCATATTCTGAAGCTGAGCCTTCTTTAGATAAAAGATCCAGCAGCTTTAGCCAGATTGCAGGTGATTCGGTTGGGAAGTCACTTAAGTAATTTCCTAACAATTGTATGGCTAGCATAGGGCGGCCGTGCGCAATAAAGACTTCAGCATTATCTAAAATACTTTCATTTTCCTCATCGCTTCCATCGGTAATTTCAGCTTTATTGTCAAAAATAGTGGGATTGTCTTGGTTAGATGACGAGGTAACATTTATCCTATTTAATTTGGCTGCTTCAGCCAAGAGAGCGTTATTTTTGCTATTCAATTGCGCTACTTCTGAATCTTCATCCATTGAATCATGGTCATACCAGTTAGCTTTTTCTTGATCTAAGCGTTTGGATAATTGTTTACGACGCAACCATTCAATAAACGCAATTGTGCCAATAGCGCCAAGCGCCATGAGCAAGTACTGTAGCCAGTTTGAATGCAACACATCAAAGCTAAAGCCTTCATTTTTTGCTTTTTCCGCATTAGAGACTAGCTGTGAATTCCGTGTTTGCAGGATAATAATTTGTTTTTCTAAATGCGCCAAGCGATTGGTCATCACAGTGGCTTCATCTATCGCATCTTCAGCGCCTATTGGTGTTTCAGCAGACGGCGCTCTGGCGAGGTCAAGTTGGGTTTCTAGTCTGAGCGATAAGCTGGGTTTATTAGCGTTATCAGCTGATTTTTCATTGCCACCAGAAATAACGAGATAGGGCTTGTCTCTAGCTGCCTGGGCCGTCACTGGCTTTTCTGAAATGGACCCTTGTATTTTCTTGTCTACTGCGGGTGGCGTTGCCTGAGGTTTGCCTGTATAGGCTTCCATTAGCTTTTTATCAACAGAAGAAATTTTGGTTGATGTTTTTTTTGATTTAACACTTTTTTTAGCGGGTTTAGTTAATACTGGCTCAACAGCCGTAGCTGTACTTTCTGGGCTGATGCTTTCATCAACTAAATTATCGGCTAAGGTTTTTTTCTCAGCCAATCTACGATTGGTTACGCGCTTATCTTGTTTTTTGACAGATATTTTTGCTTGGTCTGCAATATCGCTAGATTCACTCTCAGCGCTAGCTAGCGGTGCAGGATCTAGCAATAACACATAGTCACGATTAATGTTGGGTTCACAGTGAGCAGACACACGCAAATTAACAATTGGCTCAGTAATAACATCATTAGTGCTGATATACAGTTGATGATTATCATTAACTTGCTTAAAAGTGATGTTCGCTCTTTTAAATGCAGGAGCATCGCTTACATCAACCACAGAAAAACAACTTGCTTCGGTTGTCGCTTCAATATCAGTTACATTGATCTTAGCGAAAAGTTTTTCACCTAAATGTGATTTAAGCTCTATGTCACCCAAGCCTAAAGCTGAGCTAAGGTTTGCGTAAACTAAAATAAAGATAAATGTTAAAAATCTCAAACTAAGGTAAGTTCCTAATAATTGAGGTGCGCATATTAATGAAATAGTAAATATAAAGAATTACTTTGACGATCTATTTAAACGCAATACTACTTATCCTAGCATAAACTTAAGTAAATCATGTAATTAAGAACTATTGGCATAACAATTGTTTACGTAAATACGATATTTGGCGCATAATCACGCTTTGGATACGTTTAATTTTAGTGGGTGTATCAAGCGGCTTAAATCTAGTTAGAGAATAAAGCTCAACATAATGTTTGACAAACCCCATCTATTCGACATAAAATCCGCCTCTTAAATTTTTTAGCTAATAGTATTGATAAGACAATGAAAACCTTTTCAGCAAAATCACATGAAGTGAAGCGCGAGTGGTTTGTGGTTGATGCCACAGATCTAGTGCTTGGCCGTTTAGCTAGCGCAATTGCACATCGCTTACGTGGCAAACATAAAACCATTTATACTCCTCACGTTGATACAGGTGACTATATTGTCGTGATTAATGCCGACAAATTAAAAGTGACCGGTAACAAGGCTGACGGGAAGCTTTACCATAGTCACTCTGGTTATCCAGGTGGTATCAGCACAACTACATTTGCTAAAATGCAAGACCGTTTTCCAGGTCGCGCTTTAGAAAAAGCAGTTAAAGGCATGTTACCTAAAGGGCCTTTAGGTTACGCCATGATCAAAAAAATGAAAGTTTATGCTGGTGCTACGCATGAACATGCGGCGCAACAACCGCAAGCATTGACAATCTAAGGATATATAAAAGATGATCGGTAAATATAACTACGGTACAGGCCGTCGCAAGAGCTCAGTAGCTCGCGTGTTTATGAAAATTGGTAAGGGCGATATCATCGTAAATGATAAGCCTGTTGATGAATATTTCTCACGTGTAACTGCGCGTATGATTTTACGTCAACCACTAGAACTTACTAACAACCTAGCTAGTTTTGATATTATGGTAAATGTAATCGGCGGTGGTGAGTCAGGCCAAGCTGGTGCAGTGCGTCATGGTATTACTCGTGCTTTAATCGACTTTGATGCAAACTTAAAAAGCGCGTTATCACAAGCTGGCTTCGTAACACGTGATGCTCGTGAAGTTGAGCGTAAAAAAGTTGGTTTCCGCAAAGCGCGTCGTCGTAAACAGTTCTCTAAACGTTAATACTGCAAATACAAGTATTTAGCGGTTGGTACTTAAAAAGGTCGCTTATGCGGCCTTTTTTATTTTGCAAATTAGTTTTACGCGTCAGTTTAATACTCTAATACTCTAATATTTCTGATATTAAGCTTTGCTAAGCGATGTTTGTTATGATGATGATATGAATGATAAAAAACTTAAAGTAGGTATTGTGGGTGGCACTGGTTATACTGGTGTTGAGCTTCTACGCCTGTTAAGCGTTCATCCAAATGCTGAGTTAACCACCATCACTTCACGCGGTGATGCAGGTTTAGCAGTGGCTGACATGTTTCCAAACCTACGTGGGTATGTGAATTTAGAGTTTACTGATCCGGCAAAGGCTGATCTAGGCGAATGTGATGTTGTGTTTTTTGCTACGCCTAACGGTATTGCCATGCAGCAGACGCGTGAATTGCTGGATAAAGGTGTGCGTGTTGTTGATTTGGCAGCTGACTTCCGGATTAAAGATATTAAGACTTGGGAAAAATGGTATGCCATGACCCATGCATGTCCAGATTTAGTGGCAACAGCTGTGTATGGATTGCCAGAACTAAATCGTGAAGCCATTAAAACCGCGCGTTTGGTCGCTAATCCAGGCTGTTATCCAACTGCTGTGCAGCTAGGTTTTATGCCTTTGCTAGAAGCGGGCATAGTGGATACTAGTTATTTGATTGCTGACACAAAGTCAGGCGTAAGTGGCGCAGGTCGTAAAGCAGAAGTGCACAGTCTATTTGCTGAATCGGCAGATAATTTCAAAGCGTATGGCGTGGCAGGGCATCGGCATTTACCTGAAATTAGTCAGGGCTTAAGCAATATGGCAAATGCTAAAGTTGGCTTTACCTTTGTGCCACATTTAACGCCTTTGATTCGTGGTATTCATGCTACTTTATATGCAAAATTAACTAAAGAGACTGATTTGCAGGCTTTGTTTGAATCGCGTTATGCAAACGAACGTTTCGTTGATGTGCTACCTAAAGGGATGCATCCAGAAACGCGATCTGTACGCGGCTCTAATATTTGTCGTATAGCCGTGCATCAACCACAAGGTAGTGATGTTGTTGTGATACTGTCAGTGATTGATAACTTGGTTAAAGGCGCAGCAGGCCAAGCGGTACAAAATATGAACATTATGTTTAACTTGCCTGAAAATACAGGTTTAGAAGTTGTGCCGCTGTTGCCGTAGTGGGTGCTAATAGTATAAATGAAACCAGTTAGAAGACGCATTAGAAGGCATTTTGGCTTAACTGCCAAGCAGGTAGCGGTTAGCTCTAGGCGTCCTTGGTATTTCCAATGGGCGGTTGGCTTGTTGTTTGTGGCAGCGGGATATTTACTTGCATACTGGCAATTTTCTGGAAGCGGTGAAAATATTGGTGAAAAATTAGGGCACGCGACACTTGAAAATCAGGCGTTACAGACCAAAGTAATACAAGTTGAGCGTCAACTACAAATTGAGCAGTCCGCACAAAGCAATCTTGGAAAAGAGTTGAATCTTGTGCAGGATGAAAACATACATATTAAAGAAGATTTGATTTTTTATAAAAATATGTTGAATAACAAAAAATTACATAATAGGTAAGAAGCTTAATGAAGTCGAATTTAGACGGGAATCAATATGTTTTTTAAAAAAAGTAATCGAATTCAAAATACCATAGATACATTGATTGGTGCTGAATCTCGTATCGAAGGCGATATTCATTTTTCTGGCGGTTTAAGAGTAGATGGTGCCATTCGCGGTAATGTGAGTGAACCAAATGCAAGCCCAAGTACACTAATATTAAGTGAGCATGGCCGCATAGAAGGTGCAGTAAGTGCTTCTAAATTAGTGATTAATGGCAAGGTGATTGGGCCTGTAAAAGCGAATCAATTTATTGAGCTTCAGGCTAAGGCGCATATCACTGGTGACGTTTATTACAAATCGCTTGAGATGCATACTGGTGCAGTGATTGAAGGCAAGCTAGTGTATTTGGGCGAGCAGACACAAGATGCAGAAATCGGCATCAATTAAAGATATATTGACCTGACTAACATGCAGTAGCATAATGATTTTATAGAATATTTTAGGAGTTTATAATGAACGCAATAACAGATTTAGCGGAGATAGATATTCCGTCACCATTGGTTTTTACTGATAATGCAGCAAAAAAAGTGAAAGAGTTGATTGAAGAAGAAGGCTCGCCAGATTTAAAATTACGCGTATTTGTTAGCGGTGGCGGTTGTTCTGGTTTTCAATACGGCTTCACTTTTGAAGAAGAAGTGAACGAAGATGATACACAAGTACAAAAAGATACTGTTACCTTATTAATAGATCCAATGAGCTTGCAATATTTGATGGGCGCAGAGATTGATTACCAAGATAATTTGCAAGGCTCACAATTTGTGATTCGTAATCCACAAGCTACTACGACTTGTGGATGCGGTTCTTCATTCTCAGTTTAAGTTATTGTTGATGTTAAAAAAGCCAAGCATTTGCTTGGCTTTTTCGTTTTTATCGTGGGTTCAACTGGTATGTTTGTTCACTAGTGTCCGGTTAAATTAAGTCATGCTGGCTACAAAGTTAATATTCATGCGGAATTCGAGCAATCAAAGGGTGTCCACGATTTGAATTTTAGAA
>JAYWDO010000024.1:0-40767 GCA_043779795.1 Pseudomonadota bacterium | reverse complement strand
GCATAAATTGAGTGCCATCAGGCAGCTTCAATATACCGCCTTCGCCACGCACAGCTTCACTGATTAAAAATGATTTAGCATGCGGATGAAATAAACAAGTCGGGTGAAATTGAATGAATTCCATGTTCGCTACACGGCAACCAGCACGCCACGCCATCGCGATGCCGTCGCCAGTACTTACATCTGGATTAGTGGTGTAAAGATACACCTTACCTGCGCCGCCAGTAGCTAAAATAGTGTTTTTCGCGGCAATAGTAAGCACTTTTCCTGTGCTGTTATCCAATACATACGCACCTAGGCAAGCATTGTCGGCAGTCGCTTCAATAGTGGCTTCAATTTTGGTGTTTGTAAACTTGCTGGTGGTGATTAGGTCTACCGCAATATGGCTTTCCATCACGGTGATGTTCGGGTGCTGTTTTACTTTTTCAGATAAAGTAATTTGCACCGCGTGGCCAGTAGCATCGGCCGCATGAATAATGCGTCTGTGGCTGTGGCCACCTTCACGCGTTAAATGGTAACCACTATTATCTTGTTCACGGGTAAAACCCACACCTTGTTCAATCAGCCATTCCACGGCTTGTTTGGCTTGTTCTGCTACCATTTTTGTAACAGCAACATCACACAATCCGCCGCCCGCAATTAAGGTGTCTTGAATGTGTGCTTCTATAGAGTCTTCATCATTATTTAATACCGCTGCAATACCCCCTTGTGCCCAGTTGCTGGCGGTATCGTTAATGCTGCGTTTGCTGACTAAACACACTTTTTTGTGTTCCGCAGTGCGTAAAGCAAGCGATAGACCAGCTAATCCGCTACCAATGATTAAAACATCAAATTGCTGCATAATTTTATTGAATGTAAGTACTGAGTGAAGGGGTTGAAAGGAACTTATAAGAGTGTATCGCTGTCTTGATAAAAGGCAATAGAAACAAAGCATCAACATGTAATAAAAAGTAGTAAAAGGTTAACTTAATAAATTTGTAATGACGGCTAGGGAAACTTGATGATATATACCAGTAAAATTCAGCAAATTGCACAATTAAGCTTTATGCAACCCTCTACGCAAGGTTATACTTCGATTGATGGAAAAAATAGTATTGAAAAAATTAATATTAATCTTAAGTCTACGGGGAGCTTAGGCGCAGTGGTCATTACTCCAGCAACAGGTAATCGTGAGATTGATCATGAACTTGTACTACGCGCACAGCGTGGGGATAAGCATGCCTTTGGCATGTTAGTTGATAAATATCAACGTAAACTCGCGCGTTTGTTGTCTCGTATGATTCGAGATCAAACCGAAATCGAAGATGTGGTTCAAGAATCATTCATTAAAGCTTATCGAGCATTACCTAATTTTCGCGGCGATAGCGCTTTCTATACTTGGTTATATCGTATAGGGATCAACACCGCAAAAAATCACCTAGTTTCTTTGGGTCGCAGACCTACAGTAAGCACTGATATTGAAATTGAAGATGCTGAAAATTTTGATAGTGGTAATGAGCTGCGCACCATGGAAACGCCAGAAACAGCCCTCATGACGAAGGAGATTGCGCAAACGGTGAATGATACTGTAGCCAGTTTACCTGAAGAGTTGCGCACGGCTATTACCTTGCGTGAATTAGAAGGACTTAGTTATGAAGAGATTGCGACGATGATGAACTGCCCGATTGGCACAGTCCGCTCACGTATTTTTAGAGCACGTGAAACGATTTCACTTAAGTTAAAACCGCTACTAGATACACATGATAACAAGCGATGGTAATTTTATTGCCGATAAATTAACAGTGAACAATAACAGTAACAATGTATGAGATTTAGGAGTTAACAATGAACGAACAATTATCTGCTTTACTAGACGATGAAATAGACGATGAAATAACTGCACATATCATTAAGGCTATAGCCACTAACCAGCAGGCAGCAGAAGCGTGGAGTCAGTACCATTTGATTGGTGATGCCATGCGAGGTAATGTTGTTTTAAGCCGACAATTTAAACAAAATTTAATGCGTAAGATTGACAAAGAAGCTACCGTATTGGCACCCAATGTTGCGCTAGTGAGCCAAATCGCAACAATTAAACATAGAAGTAAAGTCCCGGTTGTATGGTCAATCGCTGCTTCTTTTGCAGCAGTCATGGTGGTGGGTTGGATGGTGTTAAATCAGCAAACACAAAGTGGCCATGATTTAGCGCCAGTTGAAGTTGCGCTAGCCGTAACTTCAAAAGCGCCAGCCATAGATCAAGGCATTCCTGAAGAATATCTCAATGCACATCAAGCATCAGCACCTTCTGCCAGCTCGTACTATATTCAAAACGCAAGTTATAAAGAGTAATATTGATGAAGCCCTTTGTTATGGCTCGTTTGTTTGCCGTCGCCACTTTAGGTTTAACGCTAGCGACAAGCTTAAATGCACAAGCCAATGCTGATGATGATATGTGGCAAGTATTGCAAAAAACTGCTGTTGCAGCTCATGCGTTAAGCTATCAGGGTATTTTTTATTACGAAGCTGGCTCGCAAGTCAAACCGGTGCAAATCACACATTTTTTTAATGGCAAAGACGAATTTGCACGTAATGTGGTGCTAGATAACTCTCCCCGAGAAGTCTTCAGCCAAGGTAGTGATTTGGTAATATTCAGTCCAAAGAATGAAAAAATCATCATCGAGAAGCGTCATGGTCAAAATATGTTCCCCGCTATTTTGCCGACTAATTTGGATTCAATAAAACAAAGTTACACATTGCGTGCTGGTGAGCCTGATCGAATTGCGGAGCGTACAGCACAGATGTTGTTTTTAGAGCCAAAAGATAGCTTGAGGTATAGCTATCGATTTTGGATAGATACAGAATATGGTTTGCTATTAAAGTCTGTGATGCTTAACGGTAATAATGAAATCATTGAAAGTATTGCATTTAACCAATTAGCTTTAATAGATACGCTTAATTTAGACTGGTTTCACCCGAAAATAGATAACAAAAAAAGTTACGTAATGGAAGATGAAACTGCCACGATTGCGGACAAAGGTGCTTCAACAAACTGGACGCTAAAAGAATTGCCTTCAGGTTTTAGAAAAGTTGATCAAATGACACGCATGGTGCATGGTAAAACTTTACCTGTTACACATGTGATATTTTCAGATGGCCTGGCTGCAGTCTCTTTATTTATTGAGCCAATTACCAAAAACATTAAACCAAGAGTCGGGCATAAGTTAGTCGGTGGTACTAGTTTTTATGCTAACGTGAGTGATGGATATCAAGTGACTGTGGTGGGCGAAGTGCCAGAAATAACTGTGGCGAAAATCGCAAATGCCGTTGTATTTAAAAAATAATTACTTAGAATATTCATTTTTAAAAGTAAGTGATTCGTATGATAGAAGAACACGCAGTCGTTACTAGTTGCAATCACAACAAAGCAACACTGGAAATAGAGCGTCGCACTGCTTGTGGTTTGTGTGGTCAAAAACGTGGTTGTGGCAACGCAACTTGGGGGAAATTACTCGGTCATAAAAGCCATGCGTTTGAAGCAGATAACCCTATCAATGCAAACGTTGGTGATAGCGTTATAGTGGGTATTGATGAGCATGCGATGCTTAAATCGGTATTCTTGCTTTATGTTGTGCCATTATTAGGATTGTTGATTGGTGCAGTGCTGGCAGACATTTTTCTTAAAAATGAATTTTTTGTCATTTTAGGCGCTGCATCAGGTTTGATCATAGGTTTCTTGTGGGTAAAAGGCCATTTAAGTGGTCAAACGAATGCTGTGAATACTACATCTCAAGCTGTTATCTTACGTCATGCTGATGACACAATAGACGATGAAAATAATATGCTTGCTACCAATTCAGTTGGATATGAGCGTGACAAATTTCAAACTAAACGAGGTGAATAGATGTTAAAAAACTGGATTGCCGCTGTTGCTTTCGGCTTAATTTCTACGGCTCAATTAAATGTTAATGCGCATAGCTTACCCGACTTTACCGAGTTGGCTGAAAAGCATGGTGCTGAAGTCGTTAATATTAGTGTGACGCAAAATGTACATATTGATGCTGGCGCTATGCAATTTCCTGGCATGCCAGATGACGAGCAAATGCAGGAATTTTTTAAGCGTTTTGGTATTCCTGCAAACCCTGGACAAAATGGTGTACCGCCATCGGATTATAAATCTCAATCATTAGGTTCTGGTTTTATTATTAGTAGCGATGGTTATATTTTAACCAATGCACACGTGGTGAATGAGGCTGATGAAGTAATTGTTAAGTTATATGATAAACGTGAGTTTAAGGCTAAAATTATTGGCGCAGATAAACGTACAGATGTCGCGCTAGTTAAAATTGAAGCAACCGGTTTACCAAAAGTAACGGTAGGTGAACCGAATAAGCTCAAAGTGGGTGAGTGGGTCGCTGCCATTGGTTCGCCGTTTGGCTTAGAGAATACCATGACCGCAGGTATTGTCAGTGCTAAAGGCCGAGCCTTGTCACAAGAAAATTTTGTACCGTTTATTCAAACAGATGTGGCGATTAACCCAGGCAACTCTGGTGGCCCATTGTTCAATTTAGCGGGTGAAGTGGTTGGTATTAACTCGCAAATATATAGTCGTAGCGGTGGCTCAATGGGCTTATCGTTTGCCATTCCAATTGATGTGGCTATCGACATTTCTAATCAACTCAAATCATCTGGAAAAATCACGCGTGGTTGGTTAGGTATCGCGATTCAAGAGCTTACCAAAGAACTTGCTGAATCATTTGGTATGAAAAATACCAATGGTGCCTTGGTAGCAGGTGTAGAGAAAAATGGCCCCGCAGATAAAGGCGGTTTAGAAGCTGGTGACGTGATTACTAAGTTTGATAGTAAGTTGATCATGAGTTCTGCTGATTTACCTCGCGCGGTTGGTGCAACCAAACCAGGAAAAGTTGCTGCGGTTGAAGTTTTGCGTAAAGGCAGTGCTAAAGTGCTTAGTATCGGTGTGGGTGAAATGCCATCTGAGTCTGCTGAAGTTACTCAAAACAATAAGCCTGCGCTTAAAGCTGAAGCGAATAAAATTGGCTTAACGCTTAAAGAACTTACACCACAACAAAAGAAAAAGCTCAGCAGTAAAAATGGTTTGTTAGTAATAGATAGCACTGGTGCGGCGGCACAGGCAGGTATACGCCGTGGTGACGTGGTATTGGGTTTGAATAACAGTGAAACGCAAAGTGTAGAGCAGTTTAATAAGCAAATTAACGGTGTGGCCGCAGGTAAAACAGTGGCGGTGTTGGTGCAGCGTGCTGAGAATACATTGTATGTACCGATTAAAGTTGGCAAGTAGTTAACTCCGATGCTATTTATCCTTGGTTTTCCTAAATGTCTATTTTACCTTGTCCCTGAATTCCACATCTTTTAACTGATTCATTATGCGGGTCTCCAGGATTCATATTAAATCAGATGGTGTTGCGTTGACCAGTTGACCTAGCCGTGGCTTTTTTAGAATATCACGCTCCATCTTGAGTTGTGCGTTCTCAGCACGTAAGCGACTAAACTCCATTTTTGGCGGTAATTGGCTTAATATTCACAGCACCCAACTGACCATCTCGCGAAAGCCTTACCCAATTAACAAGTGTTTGACTGGTTATTCCAAACGCCTTAGCTACGTTGACACAACTTTTTCCGCTTTGCACTACGCTTACTGATTCTTGTTTAAATGCCGGTGTATATAACGCTTTTTATACCAGCGACCTTTGACACCTACAGCTCCTTTTAGCATTATCTTACAAGACACTAAGGGGTGCATTTTTGATGAGAAAGGTCAATATACTCGAATCTAAAAGTCATTTTGTTGCGTATATTCATTTAATATCATAATGAAAATACTTTCAAAATTTATGTTAAGTCATGACTACATTAAAAATATGCAGTATAAATACTCGCAACTTCAAACAATATATCCCAAATCTATGCACCCTAAAAAAATCCTCAGTACAGTCATTATTAGTCTTACGACTGTCCTGACTATTGCATGTTCACCAATTAAAACGCTGAACTCTTTTATTCCTAGTGATGGATATACACTTACGCAGAATATTGATTATGGACAATTGCCACGGCAAAAATTAGACATTTATCAACCTAGAAAGTATGCTGAGAAACGCCCTGTGGTACTTTTTTATTACGGTGGTAGTTGGGATTCTGGCAATAAAGAAGATTACAAATTTGTCGCAGAAGCGTTAACTTCTAAAGGCATTATTACCGTTATTCCAGATTACCGCGTATATCCAGAAGTGGCTTTTCCTGAGTTTATGAAAGATCCGGCCAAAGTAGCCAAATGGGTGAAAGATCACATCAATGAATTTGGTGGTGACCCAAACAAGATATTTTTAGTCGGACATTCTGCGGGCGCCCATATTGCAGTAATGCTCAGTTTAAACGAACAATATTTAGCCGCAGAAAATTTAAAGTTCACAGATTTCAGTGGCACTATAGGCTCTGCTGGCCCTTATGATTTTTTACCCGTGAAAACTAATCGTTTAAAAGAGATATTTGGTCCTGAACAAGACCGCTGGAAATCTCAACCGATAGAGTTTGTTAAAGGTAATAATCAGCCAATGTTGTTATTAGTAGGGCTTAAAGACAGCACGGTATGGAGTAAAAATACTTTTAACCTAGCTGCTAAAATTAAAAATAAAGGTGGGGTGGTTCAGGTGGTTGAATTTCCATCTTTTGGACATATAGATATGATTGCTAAACTAGCCAAGCCATTCCGTGGCGATGAAATTCTGATTAAATCTATTGAGACATTTATTAATAACCATTAGTGAGCTAGACCCAATTTAGTGGGAGCGCCAGTAATCAGAATTATGCTACAATTTGATTGTTAATGTAATACTGACGGGTGAAGTCAGCAGGTATTTAATTGCCAATTTTTGCATGCCACCGAATGCGATTATAGAGTACTTCAATATATTCAAAGATCACACGTTTAGCATTCTCTCTGGTTTTAAAGCGATAATGATACAGGCTTTCAGTTTTGATTGTGCAAAGAAGCTTTCCATCGGCGCGTTGTACTACGTATACAATTAAACGTGTAATATTATTTTATGCACAACTGGTCACGATAGTCGTAGTACGCAACCTCAGGTATAATTTTTACTAGTCTAAACAATAGTAATGACTAGAAAGGTTTTTTGATGAAGCATAAGGCAATCATACTTCAGACTGGCGGCGGCTACGATAAGGTAGTAATAGGCACGCGAGTTACTAAGGATCCACTAGTAGGTGAAATAACAGTTCGACTTCACGCTAACTCACTTAATTATCATGACTTTGCTGTGGTGAGCGGCCTTTGGGGCCCTTCTGAGCCAAGAATACCTATGGCAGATGGGGCAGGTATTGTTACGGCAGTGGGTGATGGTGTTACAGAGTTCTCAGTTGGTGACAGTGTTGTCAGTACGTTCTTTCCAACATGGCTAGCGGGTGAGCCTCTGGTTGAAGGCTTTGCCACTACTCCAGGTGATGGTGTTGATGGATTTGCCCGTGAAACAGTTACGGCTTCGGCAAATGCATTCACCTTAGCACCTAAAGGCTGGAGTCATATTGAATCTTCGACGCTTACAACTGCGGCTTTAACTGCATGGCGCGCATTAATGTCTGATGATGCTTTAAAGCCAGGCGATACAGTATTAGTACAAGGTACAGGGGGAGTTTCTATCTTTGCATTACAATTCGCAAAAATGGCAGGTGCAAATGTGATTGCAACCTCATCCAGTGATGAGAAACTGGATAAATTGAAAGCATTAGGTGCAAATCACCTCATCAATTATCGCAAGACTGCCAATTGGGGAGAGCTTGCTCGTGAAATTACAGGTGGTCGTGGCGTTGATCATATTGTTGAGGTAGGCGGACCAGCAACATTGGATCAATCAATGCTCGCTGCTCGCGTGGGTGGGCACATTTCTGTAATCGGTATTCTTACTGGCTTGAGTGGGGAAGTTTCTATTGTTACCGCTCTCATGAAGCAACTAAGGCTACAAGGTTTGATTGTTGGCAATCGCACGCAACAGCAAGATATGGTGAAAGCAATTGATGCTAACGGCATGCATCCTATTGTAGATAAAATATTCCTCTTGGAAAACATAGTAGAGGCGTTTAAATACCAGGAAACCAACAAGCACTTTGGTAAAATTTGTTTGGAAATGTAATTCTGTGGTTATTAATTTGTGATTCCAAAATCGGACATAACCCAACTAGGAAGTGTTGATGACTATTAACATAGGCAAACCTTTTAATGTCTAATTTTCAAATAATAGTTTTTGATATATAACTTATCAAATTATTTCAAAGGACAGCATTTATTGATGTGACATAATTACTGAATCATATTTGGTAATAAATCGCCCAAAGGATTCAGTCACATGTCTTTAAAATCTACAATTAGAAAATTTCATAGGTTGATAAAACTATCAAACATTTGCTTCTGAAATTATAAATTTAGACCTTCAAATGATTTAGCAAAAATAAAGATAGTTATATGTTTGCCTGAATATATAGTATTGGTAAATAATATATACAAGATAATCATAATCTTAGGATTAATAATTGAAGCATAAGGAGTGCTGTATGTGTATGCAATCATAGGGTGTTTGTCCTTATCAGTGTTGGAGTTGGAGTGAGGATGTGATCGTCCACTACAATACTAGCTAGTCGCAAAATCCCTAGTATTCAAATTAGTCACTATGACATGACATCGACATTCGCGAATTTGTGTCTATGGGTGGAAGCTCTGTTACTAGCAAAGCACTTCGCACTATTCCGACTAAATGGTCGGCTGAAGACAGACTATTATTTTTTGTACAAACTGCAGGTAGGACTTGCCCGTCCACAAAATTGGGTCTAGCTCAATTTATCTAGATGCTTCTGTTCGGAAAGATATACGCACCAACAGCCCCTTATTGTTATCAGGTGTGATTAACATTATATTAGCGCCATGAATATGGGCTATATCATTAACAATCGCAAGGCCCAACCCACTGCCGACCCCCTTAGCATGGCGACCACGGGAAAAGCGTTGTAGCACTTTTTGACGTTCCTGTACATTAATTCCAGGCCCATTGTCTTCTACATCTAGAATGGAAGCCTGCCCTAAAACATAGGTTTTTACAGTGACCTGGGTACATCTACCGGCATGTTCGATTGCATTGTGGATCAGATTTGATAAGAGTTCCTGAAGCAGAATGGGTTGCCCATAGACGGTGGAGGCTTCCAATTCAAACCCCAGATCAACGCCAGCTGAGAATGCTCGGCTGGACCATTCATTTGCAGCTTCCGCACCGATATCCTTAAGATCAATACGCGTGAATTCTGTCTTATTGTGCCCATCCGAATCTGCGCGAGCAATCATCAACAATTGGTTTGCTAATTTGGCAGCACGACTTGCAGAGTGATGCATACGTTCCAGAGTAGGATGCAGCGATTCTGGATGTGGTTCCAACAATGCTAGCTCAGACTCGGTTTGAAGCGCCGTCAGTGGGGTGCGTAATTGGTGTGCGGCATCGGCAAGAAAAGCCTTCTGAACGGCACTCGCATCACTTAATCGTTTGAACAGCTGGTTGAGTGTGGAAATCAGCGGTTGCAATTCAGACGGCGCATGGGGTAAGTTTAAAGGCTGTAGGTCATCAAAGGTACGGTCCGCGAGTTGAGTGCGAAGATCCTGCAGCGGTTTTAAGCCATGTCGTACGGCTACCAGTAATACTCCCGTTATGGTTAAGCCCAACACCAGAATTGACAGAAGGGTGGTTATGAGTGCTTGAGTGTGCACCCTGTTTCGTTTGAGCAGTGTTTCGGCAATCCGCACCTGACAGGCTTTTTGGCCACAAGCTACGCCATAGATTACCATGCGTAATACCCGTCCGTTGATTTCACGATCAATATAGCGTAATTCACCTGTAGCAATTTTGCCTTCAGGGGTGTTAAGTGCGGTGTCTCCAGCGACAACTTTGCCATCCGGGGCTACAACCAGAAAAAATTCAGAATCAAGTTGATCTGTGCGGAGCAGGTGTTCCGTTTCAGCTGTCATATTGAAGTGTAAGTTGTCTCCTTCCACTTTTAGAAAGCTTGAGGCTGCGATGGCAAAATCACCGAGTTGATGATCAATTTCTTGCTTTGCTGGCGTGAGTGACAGCCAATACTGGAATGTTGCCGCCACAGGTGCGATGACCAGTATGGGCACAAGAAACCAGAGAAGTAACTGTTGCTTAAGACTGAATGCCATCCACAGACTCCTCCACCAGATAACCAAACCCCCTAATTGTCCTGATGGAAATCCCAGTAGTAGCAAGCTTTGCACGGAGACGAGAAATATAAACTTCAATGGCGCCGCTAGATGGCGCCTCGTCCCAGCCAGAAATTGCTTCCAAAATCTGCTCCTTGCTGACTACCTTACCTACATTATTCAAGATGTACACGAGTACAGCCCATTCTCGAGGTAATAGTTCAAGCGGCATTTCTTTCACGAATGCGCGTTTGGCCGTCAAGTCAATACGCAATATGCCTAGTAAAATCTCGTTATGCTGGCGAGCATGAAAACGCCGAGTCAGCGCTTGAATGCGAGCCACCAATTCCATCAATGCAAACGGTTTTACCAAGTAATCATCAGCCCCAATCTGAAGTCCATGCACTCGATCTTCTATCGCATCACGGGCTGTTAGCATCAAAATCGGCAAATCGCCATTTTTGGCACGTAAACAACGTAGAACCTCGAAGCCATCTATGCTAGGTAGCCCCACATCCAATATTATGATATCGTAGGAGATTAGACTTACCATGCTCATCACAGACTCACCGTCTATTGTCCAATCCACAACCCACAGCTGGGATCGCAGGGCTCGGGCAGTCGTCTCACCCAAATGAGCATCATCTTCTACCAATAATATACGCATGAGTTAGTTCACCATTAAATTTCTTGATTAAGTATAACTCAGTGCTTCTTAGCTTGTCAGGCAGTCCGTGCAGGCGTTAATAGAAAATTATTTAATGAAAGCTGAATGAAAGCTGAATGAAAGCTTACGTACATGTTGTTGTAAGGTTGTATAGGTAAAATCTCGCGAACTTCATAATTAATCTAACAATAAGCTACAAGTGAAACAATATGGCGATACATCTGGACACCCGCACATGCGTGCTTTATCAAAAAAATTAACTAAACAAGGCCTTTATATGTATGAAACGGTCAAATTCTCTACTCTGAAATTACAGCGTTCTGAAATGAAACTACGTCTCATGACGTGCATTGCTATATCGATTATCGCATTTTATTGCGGCTCGGCCACAGCAGAAGATGTCACACTTGAGAAGCTTAGCCTAAGTGGTGCAGAAGCGTTATTTCGCGCAAATAACCGTGAACTACTTTTTGCAAACCGCATGGTTGAGAGTGCACAAGCTAGTGCCGTCATTGCCGGACAAAAACCAAACCCCGTTTTGTCACTAGGGCTCGCAAATTTTAATTTTAATCGTAAACAGGGCAATTCTAACCCCGACGGCGGCAATAGTCTGGCAGATAAAACGCTGAATAGCACCGTTCAAATTAACCAGCTGTTTGAACGAGGAGATAAACGTGAATTGCGATTGGCTTCTGCTGAGATTGGCATCAAGGCGTCGAAGTATGACCTGAAGGATACCATCAGGCATCAGCAACTAGCTTTAGCAAATGCTTATTATGAGTTAATGCTTGCACAAGAGTCTGAGGGAATTCAATCAACTAATGTTTCTTTGTATGAAAAAACCTTAGAAGCCGTAGAGTTAAGATTAAAAGCGGGAGATATTTCTTATTCTGATGTCGCTCGTATACGGGTGGACGCATTGCGTGGTAAAAATGATTTACGGCAATCTATAGCCAACCATGAAAAGGCTCAAGCTAATCTAGGTTATTTAATTGGTAAAGAAAAAGAAGCCAGCAGTATAGTTGTAAACGAAAGCTGGCCAAGCATCACTTTATCACCAAGCTCCGCAAATACTAAGAATACCGATGTCTTAAATACAAGCAACAGCCTAAATCAGCGCGCTGATATTTTGGCCGCAGACGCAAGAACTCAGCAAGCTGACCAAAATCGACGTCTCGTAAATGCACTAAAGAGTAGAGATATTGATATTGGCATTCAATACCAACACTTCCCTGGTCAAGGTCCAGCTGTAGGAGAAAATACACTAGGTGCATTTGTCAGCGTTCCACTATTCACCAATTACCAATATCAAGGAGAAATTGCACGTGCTGAGGTTGATTTTACTTCAGCAATCGAAGCTAAAGAGCAGATACGTGCAGCTGCAATTGGTGAAATTACGAGGAGCAAAGCAGACCTTGACGCGGCAATAGAAAAAGCACATCGCTTTGATGAACAAATGCTCGCAGAAGCACAAAAAGCAGCAGATTCTGCTGAATTTGCTTATCTACATGGTGCAATAGGGGTGACTGACTTGCTTGACTCACGTCGAATTTTACGCGCCCTGCAATTAGAGGCCGCTTCTGTGCGCGCAGACTATGCAAAATCTCTTGCTGCATGGCATGCATCTACTAATATTGAGGAAAACCCATGAATAACACTTTGCTTAGTATGTTACTAGCTATCAGCGCCACTATCTCTTTTTCAAGTAATGCTGCAGAAACAAAGGCTAGCGTAAAAACACCGGTTTCTGATGAGGTGGTGTTAGCGCCAAATTCACCGCAGTTTGCAAGCCTTAGAGTTGAGCCAGTGATTGAAATAGTAGCGCCAGCCACTTCACCGCTCAATGGCAGAATTACTTTTGATGAAAACTATACAACTCGTATTAGCTCACCCATATTAGGTCGCGCAATAAGTATCAAAGTGCAAATAGGCGATAAAGTTAAAGCTGGCCAAGTACTTATGATTATGGACTCCCCAGAATTAGGCAGCGCTCTTTCTGAAGCTCGAAAAGCCGACTCTGATCTGAAACTTAAACGTAAAGCGTTTGAGCGCAATAATTTACTTTTAGAAGGTGGCGTTATTGCACGTAAAGATCAAGAGAGTAGCCAAGCAGATTTATCTCAAGCTGAAGCCGAAGCTCAGCGAGCAAATGCGCGTCTTAAGAATTTAGGTGCTCAGCGCAATGGCGATGAAAGTTATGTGCTACGTGCACCAATTGCAGGCGTAGTGGTAGATCGACAAGTTAATCCTAGTGCTGAAGTACGCCCAGATGCTGCTACCCCACTATTCATTATCACAAACCCAGAGCATTTATGGGCAAGCATAGACTTACCTGAGCGAGACTTAGCCAAGGTCTACGAGGGCCAAAGTTTGGCTATACAAGTCGATGCGTATCCTGATGAAGTATTTAGTGGAAAAGTTGAATCAATAGGCGTGATGGTTGACCCGACTACTAGACGAATTACCATTCGCTGCTCGCTTCAAGGCAAGGGGAAGCTTAAGCCAGAAATGTACGCAAGAATTACGCCGCTAAACACCAAAAACTTTAAAGTTATTCGGCTACCTAATACAGCTTTGATTACTGAAGGTTTATATAACTACGTGTTCGTTGAAGTCAGTCCAGGACATTTTAAAAAACGTCGCCTGTCACTAACCTCACAAGAACGAGATTTTGCAACGGTAAAGAATGGACTCAACAGCGGAGAGCGTGTCATTACCTCTGGTGCAATTCTGTTGAACTCTGAACTAGCGGCCGGTAAATAATTTTAAAGAAGCTCTTATGTTAAAAAATATCATCACATTTTCTTTACAGCAGCGTGTTTTTGTCCTGCTCGGCAGCTTAATTGTCATTATTGCGGGCTGTTTTGCTTTGCAAAACCTGCCAATTGAAGCTTTTCCTGATGTTGAAGATGTGCATGTTGGTATCGTCACGCAGGCACCAGGCTTAGCACCGGAAGAAGTAGAGCGAGTAGTTTCTCTTGCTATTGAACATGAGATGAGTGGTGTTCCTCACTTAGCCCAAATGCGTTCAGTATCAATTACAGGCTTGTCAGTTATCACGCTTACTTTTTCGGAAAAAACTGATGATTACTTTGCGAGACAACAAGTATTAGAACGCTTACAGGGTGTCACCTTACCGCCGGGCTTACAGCCTACATTAGCACCATTGACAACAGCCGTTGGCGAGATTTACCGTTATATCGTTGAAGCGCCAAAAGACATGCCTCAGCGAGAGATAAGAGCTATCCAAGATTGGCAGATTCGTCCAATTCTAAGGACTGTTCCTGGTGTTGCAGATATCACCAGTTTCGGTGGATCAGTCAAGGAATATCAAGTTCAACTTAATCCCTACATGCTAATGAAATTCGGTATTAGTATTGATCAAGTCAATAAAGCACTCTCTAACAATAGCAGTAATGTTGGTGGTGGACTCATGCACCGAGGCGATGAGTCTCTAGTAGTGCGTGGTGTTGGACTGTACGAAAATATTGATGATATTGCACAAACTGTGATTACTTCACGTTCAGGTAAACCTATCCTTGTCAGCGATGTTGGTAAAGTTGTGATTGGTGATCGACCACGTTCAGGCATCGTTTCGTACAACAATCGTGATGATGTCGTTGAAGGCATCGTCATTATGACGAAAGGCCAAAACCCAGCGAAAGTAATTGAAGCTTTACGTGCTAAGGTAGGTGAAGTTAACAAAAAACTACCGCCTGGAGTCAGAATAGCCCCCTTCTATGACCGCACTAATCTAATTAACCATACAGTAAATACCGTAACAGAAAACCTTATTGTGGGTGCATTGTTGGTTGTAGCAATTTTGCTTATCTTTTTAAGGAACTGGCGGGCTGCCTTAATTGTTGCATCAGTGATTCCACTATCCCTATTGTTTGCTTTTATTGTGATGGATATCTGTGGGGTTTCTGCCAACCTTATATCACTTGGCGCTGTAGACTTTGGGATCATTGTTGATAGTGCCGTTGTTTTAGTCGAAGCTTTAATGGTGAAGCTTGCTTTCACGCAATTAGATAAGTTTCCTAAACATGCGACTTATAGTTGGCGTATTCAAACATTAAAAAATACTGCTGTTGAAATGGGCAGGCCAATCTTATTCTCGAAAGTGATTATTATTTTAGCATTTTTACCAATTTTCACTTTCCAGCGCGTGGAGGGAAAGATTTTCTCACCCATGGCTTTTACATTGAGCTTTGCACTGTTAGGAGCCATAATTTTAACGTTAACATTGGTACCGGCACTGCTGTCATACACCATGCGTAATGAGGGTATGGAAGAGAAACACAGTCAATGGATGGATGCGGTTAAAGAAAGCTATAGAAAATTCTTGTTAAATATGGCCAAGATTAGAGTGCCTGTTATATTAGCCTCTGTAGCGCTTCTAGTCCTATCTTTAGCATTATCTCCAATGTTGGGTTCTGAATTCTTGCCTAAACTAGATGAAGGGAATATCTGGCTAACAACGAGCTTACCTCCATCTACAAGCCTAGAGAAATCTAAAGAAATAGAACGCCATATTCGAAAAATTCTGACCAGTTATAAAGAGGTCAATATGGTCAGTGCTGCGGTTGGACGTCCTGACGATGGTACTGATCCCAAGGGCCCCAATAACATTGAAATATTAGCCGATCTAAAGCCATCAAATACATGGAGCTTTCCAAACAAAGAAGCATTGATTAAAGATATGTCTGATAAAATTCATATGATTCCAGGCATCCCTACTAATTTTTCACAAGTTATTCAAGATAACGTTGAAGAAGCATTGTCAGGTGTTAAAGGCGAAATTGCGATTAAAATCTACGGGCCTAATCTTAGCATCTTAGAAGAAAAAGCTAATCAAGTTGTTAATGTACTGAATTCAGTGCAAGGTGCAACGGATGTAGAAGCAATCCGAATATCTGGCAACTCTGAATTAGACATCACCTTAAATAGGTCAAAACTTGCAAGATACGGATTGGCTGTTTCAGACGTCAATAATACGCTTCAAACTGCACTCGCCAACAACGCAGTTAGCACCTTTTACGATGGTGATCGGCGTTTTGATGTGACTTTAAGGCTAGAAGCACCTTTCCGTGAAGCTGTAGATGATATTGGGAAACTGCCAATATCATTACCAGATGGTGTAAGCAATATCCCTTTGAGTGCTGTAGCCGACATCACCGTCAAACAAGGCGCTTCTCGCGTTAGCCGTGAAGGTGTTTCTCGTGTTGTGTCTGTAAAGTGTAATTTGGCCAATCGAGATCAAGGCAGCTTTGTTAAAGAGGCCATGGCTAAAGTTAAGGAGAATGTAAATCTACCTACTGGATATACGATGACATGGGGAGGGCAGTTTGAAAACCAACAACGCGCTATGAAGCGCTTAGAGGTGATAGTTCCACTGTCGATATTACTTATTTTTGTGATTCTTTTTTGGGCATTCAAATCAGTACGAAATGCATTACTTGTATTGCTGATGATTCCATTCACGCTAATTGGCGGGTTGGCAGGACTTGGTTTAGCTGGTTTGCATTTATCTGTTTCTGCGGCCGTAGGGTTTATTGCATTAGCAGGAATTTCAGTGCAGAACGGTGTCATCATGGTCGAACAAATAAAACATCTTATATTAGAGGGGCAAGACTTACCAAATGCGATATTGGATGGGGCAATAGCTAGGTTAAGACCCATATTAATGACTGCATTTATGGCTGGGTTAGGGTTGTTACCTGCGGCGCTGTCACATAGTATAGGTTCAGAAACGCAACGACCATTTGCAGTTGTAATTGTGGGTGGTTTGATTACCGCCACGTTTTTCACATTATTACTTTTACCACTACTTTTCCCCTACTTCTCTGATGAAAGTAGAGAAGAAACTGAAGTGGTAGAAAAATAGTTGTAGTGTAGATTAAAATGCCTATTTAACCACTTTTAGCTTTTTCCAATATGAAATAAGTCTGAATGGGTTGTGTACTTCCACTAGGAAATGCGTATGAATTAAATAGCTGAAGTTCTAAATTGATCACCATGCAAAGCATGGTGATCAATGTGGAAAAGCAAAGTTACAGACCTTCGCTGCCCTAGGTGAGCCGATTCTGAGTGCAATTCAACAGCAGTATTCTGCTAACACTAAGGACAATGTTAGCTTGGTATAAGCATGCATAAAGCTGAAATACCCATCACTATTGCAGTTATCCAACCAATCACTGCAATTGGACGACTTGCAGTAAAAGCTCCCATCACAGATTTGTTTGAAGCGAGCAGAATAATCACAACCATTAGCGGTACTGCAACGATCCCATTGATAACTGCACTCCAAAATAACGCTTTCATCGGACTGATTGGTGAATACTGGATAATCAGTCCAGCAAGTACGCTAACAACGATAACTCCGTAGAAGCCACGAGCATCAGTTGCCTTGCGTTCAAGACCCCACTTCCAACTCATTGCTTCTGATAATGCATAAGCTGCTGAGCCAGCAAGTACCGGTACACTAATCAAACCAACCCCAAGAATACCAATAGCAAAAATAAGGTATGCGAATTCTCCAGCAAGTGGACGTAATGCACCAGCGGCCTGCGCAGCGGTATTTATGTCAGTAATTCCGGCAACGTTGAGTGTAACGGCCGTTGCTAAGATGATGAAAAAAGCTGTGATGTTTGAATAAAGCATACCACTCCATGTGTCCCAGCGGATGCGACGTAATTCTGACTCTGCATCATGCACACTAAGCAATAGCAACGCCACATCTTGCTTAGCCCGCATATCCTCAACCTCTTCTGAGGCCTGCCAAAAGAATAAATAGGGGCTTATGGTAGTACCAAATACACCTACAATCACAGCCGCCGTGTTGGCGTTTAGTGTAAATTTTGGTGAGATTGTACGTAATATGACTTCACTCCAAGGAACACAAACGGTGAATAACACCGCCGCGTAAGCTAGTAGTGAGAGTGTCAGCCACTTAAGAAAAAATACGTAACGATGGTAGGGAACAAACACTTGTAATAGTAGTGTCCCAAATACGAAGAATGCAGTCATCGTATGGCGATTGAATCCTGTGATGAGCTCTGCAACTTCTCCCATTGCAGCGACATCTGCAGCAATGTTGAGTGTATTAGCAATCAAAAGAAGTAGTACGACACCTTGAAGTACAATCGGCGGAAACGAGGCCTTAATATTGGCTGCAAGTCCTTTTCCAGTCACTCTACCGATAAGTGCGCACATGGACTGTACTGCTGCCATCATTGGGAAAGCAAGCGGCATTGTCCATAGCATATTGAGACCGAATTGAGCGCCTGCTTGTGAGTAAGTCGCAATGCCGCTAGGGTCGTCATCGGCTACACCCGTGATCAGGCCAGGCCCAATGCGCGATAATGGGTGCTCCTTTAAGCGATTCCAAAGAATCTGAAAGTTGATCATTTAATTATGATTTATGTAAATAACTTTACTTAGAAAGAACCACGCAGTATTAAATGGTTTATATAAAGACAAGAAATCCATCTGCAAAATAGACCAGACCGACTAGGCCAGCCATTGAGCCGCCAAACCAGACAGCCTTCTTTTTCAATAGGCCAGCAATAGAAGATAATAGAATCGCAATTTGTAAGTAAATCACGGCCATGCCAAAAGCTTTAGAGTGAGTTTGCGCTTCATCTCGCACACCTTCAAGTTGTTTTGCTTTCGTCTGCGCTTCAGCCTTTTCTTTTTCGTATTTTTCTATCTTCTTTTTGTAATCTGTAATTTTGTCTGTGTAGACTGTTGCTAACTTCTGATTTGTTGACGGCTGAAACCCCATCGCATCAAACTCTAGTTTTTCCGCTTGTAATTGATAAATGTATGACTTGATACTTTTGGATTGGTAATAGGCCCATTCATCGGATGCCTGTGCTTGAGTAATCACGGATTTGGTCGAGTATCCGCCGCCTTTGAATGTCGCGAGCGTAGCGCAAACAGCAAATATTACCGTGGTTAATGCTAAATAGTTTAACCAAGACTCTTTCTTTTCTTCTGCCATAGGATTGTCCTTAAGTTGATAGCTGTGTTTTTATAAAGGGTGGTTTCAAGGTCGAATTAAATAATTTTGCAGGGAATAACGGCATCCTCATTAAATCCGTAGACGGAACACATACGATGATAACCATCAGCAACAATGACTTTACCATTGTCTTTATCTCTGACAAGCAGTAATGGCGATAATGACTCACCATCCAAAATTTTCTTTTGATTCTTTTTTACGTGGGAATTACTCACGCCGAGTAAAGAAAGGTTGGACGCTCTAAATATATCTTTAGATTTATAAAAAGTCATGCTCGCTTGCCTTAGTTGCTGTGTCAAGCTATTTGAGGTCTTGGCGTCATAAATCAGGCTCAAGTAAGACTCTGCAGCGGGGTAGTCATGTTCCTCTGGATCACCAAGCCATTTAATAATAGGTGCTTTTTTTGCTTTTGATTTGGTATCCATAGCTTTTATCCATTTTTTTAGTTGCTGCGAGTTGGGTTCGATTTAATAGACGGGCAAGTTATCAGGTATTTGGTTAGCTAATTTTGCATGCCACCTAATGCGATTATAGAACACTTCAATATACTCAAAGATGACACGTTTAGTATTCTCTCTGGTTTTAAAACAATAATGTAATATGCCTATTTATTAATGCTGCAAGTGCGCTTTAAAATCTGTTTTTATTTGAACGTATTTGCCCAAACTATACAGGTTTCTAGTAATTCAGTTAGTAAAGGTTTAACGGATTGCGCTAATGAGATTTGATAGGCATATGGCGGATTTTCTTGCATATAAATACATTGGCTCATTTCCATTTGTATTGCATGAACATTGATGGCAGGCACGCCATAATGCCGCGTGATGTAGCCACCTTTGAAGCGACCATTAAATACGTGGCTATATGGTTTTGTATTTTGTGGTTTCTTTACAAAATTCTGTGTGTATTTTTGCATGGTGTTTGCCAGTGTATTTTGTAATGATTCATCGCAAGATTGCATATCGGCTGTACCAAAATTTAAATCTGGTAGTTTGCCATCAAAAAAACGCGGCACATGCGAAGCAATTGAATGGGCATCCCACAATAAAGCAATGCCATGTATGGCGTGAATTCGTTTGAGCTCAGTGGCTAATTTATAGTGATATGGCCGCCAATATTGCTCGACTCTGGATTTTATTTCAGTTTCATCAGGCTGCTTGTCTGCTAAATAAATCGGCTCCTTATTAAATGTATCTATCGGGCATAGCCCGGTAACATCTTGCCCGGGATAAAGTGAAGTATCACTAGACGACCTGTTTAGATCAATTACGTAGCGCATATATTCTGCCGCAACAATCGTAATGTCATAATTACTAACCATGTCATACAACCACGGTAGATGCCAATCTACATCTGGCATCTGCAAGGCTGCTGACGTCATTTTGCTAGCGATCTCTTTAGGTATAGTGGTGCCGACGTGCGGCATAGAAATCAATAACGCTGAATTTCCACTGCTGAAATGATAGTGCTTAGTCATATTAAATAATTATCCTAATTTATTTTAGCGCTATAACACTTAAGTAGTAGTACTTAGTTTCCTAGAACGCTAAGTGATTAATACATAAAATGGAAACGTATTAACTTTAGCATAAGTTTCATTGTAATTAAAAAAGTTTCATTTAGATGTTGACAGCAGTCAATCAAATATGGCTAAATACGTTTCAATGTTTCATCTAGATTAAAAAAGTTAACTAAGTTGGCTGACTGTAAATCGTAAGCAGCAACTAAAAAATTAAATACATAACTAAAGTTATATAAATCTAAAAATTAGGGTTCATGGAGTTTAGAAATGCCATTAAGACTACTTAAATTTGCACTATCAAAAGAGCATCCAGCCCCACGCTTTTTTAGATCGCTAGAAATACCAAAAAAATCCTACGATGTGGTGATTATTGGCGGTGGCGGACATGGTCTGGCAGCCGCATATTACTTGGCTAAAGATCACGGCATCACTAATGTAGCAGTGCTTGAAAAAGGCTATATTGGCGGCGGCAATACCGGCCGTAATACCACCATTGTGCGCTCTAATTATTTGACGCCAGAAGGCGTCAATTTTTATGATGCCAGCGTTAAGATTTATGAAGGGCTTTCAGAAGAGCTGGACTTAAATCTATTCTATTCAACGCGTGGTCATTTCACCCTTGCGCATACTGATTCAGCTATGCGTACCATGCGCTGGCGTGCTGAAGTAAATAAACATGTAGGCGTTGAAAGTCGCGTGGTTGGCCCGGATGAAATTGCTAAAGCTTGCCCGCAGCTAGATCTGAGTTGTAGCGGCCAAGCGCCTATTTTAGGTGCTTTGTTTCATGCGCCTGGTTCTGTTGCGCGACATGATGGCGTGGCTTGGGGTTACGCGCGTGCTGCTGACCGTTTAGGTGCTGAAATTTACCAAAATACTGAAGTGCTGGGCATTGATGTTAAAAACGGTAAAGTTTGCGGTGTTAAAACCAATAAAGGCTATATCGAAACTAAGCAAGTGTTGTGTGCAGTCGCTGGTTTTACGCCACGTATCACTGAAATGGTCGATCTTGAAACACCTATCGTCATTCATCCATTACAAGCCTGTGTGACAGAGCCTATGAAGCCTTGGTTAAATACTATTTTGGTGTCTGGCAGTTTGCATGTATATGTGAGTCAGTCTTCTCGTGGAGAGTTAGTCATGGGTTCGTCATTAGACCCTTACGAAGTTCACTCAACACGCTCTACGCTAGATTTTGTGGAAGGTCTTACCTCCCACATGCTGGATATGTTCCCGTTTTTATCTAATGTAAAAGTGGTGCGCCAATGGGCTGGTATGGCTGATATGACACCAGACTTTGCACCGATTATGGGTAAAACGCCGATTGAAGGTTTTTATCTGGATGCTGGCTGGGGTACTTGGGGTTTTAAAGCCACACCTATCAGCGGCAAAACAATGGCACAAACCATTGCTAACGATAGCGCACCAGATTTAATTCACTCCTTCCGCCTGTCACGTTTTGCAGATTACGAACTGACCGGAGAAAAAGGTGCTGCGTCTGTTGGCCATTAATCGGTCATTAACGCTAGCTCAATAATCAGAGGAATATGCAATGAAACTTCTCACTTGTCCCATGAATGGCACGCGACCACTGAGCGAATTTATTTTCGGCGGTGAATATCGTGAAGCGCCGAATCAAGATACCTGTACAGATACCGAGTGGGCTGCCTACGTGCATAACCGCAGTGGCGCGCCTGGTGATAAAAAAGAATGGTGGTATCACTCACCGAGTGGTACGTGGTTTATTGCGGAGCGTAATACGCTGACAGATAAAGTATCGCGCACTTATTTGCTAGGCCCTAATAACAGTGCGAACAACACTAATTCAAATCCAGTGCAGGAGACAAGTAAATGAGTTTACGTACACCTAGGCAAGCTGGTGAATGGGTTAACCGTACTAAGAAAATCAACTTCACCTTTGAAGGTGAAGCTTTTACAGCATTTGAAGGCGATACCATCAGTAGTGCATTGTGGGCGGCTGATCAAAAAGTATTAGGTCGTAGTTTTAAATATCATCGTCCTCGTGGCGTATTAAGTTTAGCTAACCATGATGTGAACGTACTCGTCACCGATGGCCTTGATACGAATATTCGTGCTGATGTGGTTGAAGTCACCGAAGGCATGGTGTTGACTGCGGTCAATACCAGTGGTGGCGTTAAAAAAGATAAGAATAGTTATATTGATTCTATTTCGCCATTATTGCCAGTCGGTTTTTATTACAAAGCTTTCCATACGCCACGGCGCTTGTTTCCATTTTGGGAAAAAATCATCCGTAAAGCCGCTGGTTTGGGTATTGTTAACTTTAACTATCCACGCATACTTAAACGCAAACAGCATTCGCATTGTGATCTGTTGATTATCGGCGCTGGTCCAACAGGCCTGACAGCCGCTTATGTAGCCGCGCAAGCTGGCTTAGAAGTAACGATTGTAGATGAAAACCGCCAAGCCGGCGGCAGTCTTACTTACAACAGAGCTGGTGAGTCGGCGACAGTTGCACAACTGAGTGATTTACTTGAGAAAGTTGCTAGTCAACCAAACATTACTATGCACACCGGCACCTATGCCGCTGGCTATTATCCTGATCATCTGATTCCTATTGTTTCAGCTAATGGCATTACTAAAGTGCGCGCCAAGACTGTGATTGTGGCGAGTGGTGTATTTGAGCAACCACCAGTATTCAGGTACAACGATTTGCCTGGTGTGATGTTAGGTTCTGCCGCACAACGTTTAATTTATCGCTACGGCGTTAAGCCTTTTAATAACGGCATTGTGATAACCGCCAACGACTACGGCTATCGTGTAGCGCTAGACTTGCTAGAAGTTGGCGTTAAAGTGGTGGCTGTGGTTGATTTACGTAAAGGTACCAATAGCAGTAAATGTGCGATTGACTTAGCTAAACGCGGCATCAAAATTTATGCAGGATATTGTGTGTATGAAGCCTTGGCAACATCAGACAAGTCTAGTGTACGTGGCGCAGTAGTTTGTGCTTATGACGATGTAGCTAACGTTGCATTAACCAGCAATAAAGTCACGTTAGAGTGTGATGGTATTGCCATGAGTGCCGGTTGGGCACCTGCTGCCGCTTTGCTGTATCAAGCAGGAACAGGCATGCAATTTGATTACGGCGTACAGCAGTTTGTGCCAAGCCGTTTGCCAGATGGCATTTTTGCCGCAGGTAAGGTGAACGGTATTTTTGAGCTTGAACAGCGTGTTAAAGATGGCACACGTGCTGCCAATGAAGCCTTGCGTTATTTAGGCTTAGAAGCGCCGCAAAACGCAATTGAAAAACATGTGGGTGAGCTGGTGAATTCAGCTTGTCCTAGCCATGCATACCCAATGGTGCCGCATGAAAAAGGTAAAAACTTTGTAGATTTTGACGAAGATATTCAGGTTAAAGATTTTGTAAATGCGGCTAAAGAAGGCTTCGATAATATCGAGCTTATGAAGCGCTTTACTACGGTTGGCATGGGTCCTAGCCAAGGTAAGCATTCAAATATGAATGCGATTCGTATTTTGGCAAAAATCCGTGGCTTACCTATCGAAAAAATTGGCACAACCACTTCAAGACCATTCTTCCATCCAACGCCTATCGGCCATTTAGGTGGCCGTGGTTTCCATTCACATCGACTAACATCGCTACATGATTGGCATCAAGCTAATGGCGCGGTGTTCACTGATATTGGTGCATGGAAAAGAGCAGCTTATTACCCTGCGGCTGGCCAAACTAAAGAGCAAGCGATTCAAACAGAAGCGATGGCTGTACGTAAAGCAGCAGGCATGATTGATGGCAGTTCTTTTGGAAAAATTGAGATTCATGGCCCGGATGCTGCGGAATTTTTAGAACGTTTCTTTACTGGTATTTATACAACACAAAAAGTAGGCTGTTGCCGTTATGTGATGCTGCTGGATGAGTCTGGTGTGATTGTGGATGACGGTATCGCAAGCCGCCTTGCAGATGATTTATTTTACCTTTCGATTGGTAGCTCAAATGCGGCTGCCGTGTATCGTGAAATTCAGCGCTCGCAACAAATGTGGCAATTGAATTTAGGTTTAGTTAATGTAACCGGTGCTTTTGGGGCGATTAATATTGCCGGGCCTTCAGCGCGCGAAATTTTATCGACGCTTACCGATCTTGATCTTTCTTATGAGTCATTCCCTATTAGCAATATACGTGAAAGCCAAGTGGCTGGAGTTGAAGCTAGGTTGATTAGAGTGGCGTTCGTTTCAGATATGGGTTACGAAATACACATGCCAATGGCGCAAGTACCACACGTTTGGAATGCGCTATTAGAAGCGGGTAAAAAACATGGTTTACGCCCATTCGGCAGTGATACTCAGCGTTTATTGCGTCTAGAAATGGGCCACACCATGCCAGGCGTAGATACTGATGGTTTGACCAATCCTTTTGAAATTGGCGCGGACTGGGCGATAAAAATGAGTAAGTCATATTTTATTGGTCAACGCAGCCTCACTATTTTAGCCAAACGACCATTAAGAAAACAGTTAGTAGCTTTTGTATTAGCTGAGAATTTTAAAGGTGAAATGCCGATGGATTGTAACTTGGTAGTAGATGGTCGTGAAATTTTAGGTCGCCTAACAAGTATTGCTTACAGCCAATTCATAGATCGTTGCATAGGCTTTGCTTACGTGACGCCGGCTAAAAAAGAAGTGGGTTCAACGTTTGAAATACGTACAGATAGTGGTTCTTTAGTCACCGCTACAGTCGTCACAACACCATTTATCAACAGCCAGGCGCAGACTTTAACCCAGAATCAAAAAGGAGCTTGACATGCAATTATCTGATATGAAAACCATAGCCCAGACTTCACCAGTAGCGCATGCGCAGCTTGAAAGCACCGCAAAATGGGGCGTGGTGAATGGCATGAATGCAGCCGTAGCGTTTGCTAACGCTGATGTTGAGCAAGCCAGAAAAAAAATACTAGGTGTGACTGATGTGAGTTGTTTTTCACGTTATGGCGTAAAAGGCCCGCAAGCCTCGCAATGGCTGGCTGATCGTGAAGTGGCTATTCCTTCTAACCCTAACTCTTGGACATTATGCGATCAAAAAACGCTGGTGTTGAGGTTAGGTGGCAGTGAATTTTTAATTGAAGATCAATTTGGTGGTCTAGCTTGTGAAAAACTAGCCAATGACACTGTCCGCGTGGCTGGTGTTTACAAAGTGCCACGCGCGGATGCTGCTTTTATTTTGAGCGGCAGCAAAGTACTCAATATGTTATCTGAATTATGTTCATTAGATTTACGTGAAAAATCACTACCAGCTAAAGACGTGATTATGACGCAAATTGCAGGTGTTTCAGCCATTGTGCTACGCCAAACCTTAAACGGCGAGCCGCTTTATAGAGTTTGGTGTGATGGCACCTACGGGTCATACATGTGGGAAGTGATGTTAGAGATTGCTGTTGAATTAGGTGGCGGGGCAGTTGGACTTGCTTGTTATCAGAACTAGTTATCTGGACTAGTTATCGAAAAATAATACTTGGGTGTTTATAAAACCAAGGCTGATAAATAGTAAAGACGACTTATTAGAAATTCAGAAATATTTTTTATAAATGCGGATATTTTGGTTTTTCAGGGAGAAGTAGATGAAAACGTTAGATGAAGCAAAAAAGTTTTTAAAAGATAATAATGTTAAGTATGTATTAGCGCAGTTTGTAGATATTCACGGTGTTGCTAAAGTTAAATCTGTCCCATCTGAGCATATTGGTAGCATTCTTAAAGGTGGTGCTGGCTTTGCTGGCGGAGCAATTTGGGGTATGGGCATTGCGCCAAACGGCCCGGATTACATGGCGGTCGGTGATTTGTCAACCTTGACATTAATGCCTTGGCAACCAGGTTATGCACGTATTATTTGCGATGGTCATGTAGAAGGTAAGCCTTACGGACATGATTCGCGGGTAGTACTTAAAGCGCAAACTGACCGCTTAGCTAAACAAGGTTGGATTCTTTACACAGGCTTAGAGCCAGAGTTTTCTTTACTACGTAAAGATGAAAAAGGTGCGATTCATCCATACGATGCAACCGATACCTTACAAAAACCATGTTACGACTACAAAAGTATGTCTAAGCAATCTGAGTTTTTGGAGCGTTTGACCGAGACTTTAATCGCGGCAGGTTTAGATATTTATCAAATTGACCATGAAGATGCTAATGGCCAGTTTGAAATCAACTATACCTATGCCGACTGTATGAAAAGTGCGGATGACTACCTCATGTTTAAAATGGCAGCCAGCCATATTGCTAATGAGTTGGGAATGATATGTTCATTTATGCCTAAACCTTTTGGTAATCGCCCAGGTAACGGTATGCACATGCACATGTCGATTGGTGATGGCAAAAAAAGCTTATTCCAAGATGATAGCGATACCACAGGTCATGGTTTATCAAAATTAGCGTATCACTTTATGGGTGGTATTCTAGCGCATGCTCCAGCTATTACAGCGCTGGCTTGCCCAACTATTAACTCGTATAAACGCTTGGTTGTTAGCCAGTCACTCACTGGTTCAACATGGGCACCAGCTTATATTTCATACGGGAATAACAATCGCTCAACCATGGTGCGTATTCCATATGGTCGATTGGAATTGCGTTTACCCGATGGTAGCTGCAACCCTTATTTAACGACGGCTGCTGTAATTGCTGCAGGGCTTGACGGTGTTAAACGTGAACTGCACCCAGGTACTGGGCATGCCAATAATTTATACGATTTATCACCTGCGCAAATGCGTGAGCAAGGCATTGGTATCTTGCCACAAAGTTTGGGCGAGGCGATTGATCAACTTGAAAGCAATAAAGTCATTCGCGATGCTTTAGGTGACCAACTATCAGAAGAATTTATCAAAATTAAACGTGCGGAGGCTATGGAATTCCAGCGTCATGTTTCTGATTGGGAAATTAACAGGTATGTAGATTTTTTCTAGATTTTTCTAGTATTTATTTGAAGCGTACAGTTTAACTATATTCATTAAGTTAACTACATTTGTAAGGAGAAAAGTATGTGTGGAATTGTAGGATTATTGGTTAGAAATCCAAAAATGCGTGACTCGATTGGTGAGCTCATGTTGCCAATGTTAATTGGTATGACTGAGCGTGGCCCTGATTCTGCCGGCTTGGCTATGTTTGGTGCGCCAGTATCAAATGATCAAAGAAAATTCAGTCTTTATTCAGGTGTTGCAGATTTTAACTGGACAAAGTTAGGTCACGACTTTGAAAAACACTTAAGCATTAAGGCTAAGGTTGAGCCAAAAGCGAATCACGCCGTGCTTACCACTACTTTAGCGCCAGCAACGGTAAAAATTTGGTTAAAAGAACATTACCCGCAATTGCACCTGCTATCAGTAGGTCAGTTGATGGATATTTACAAAGATGTTGGTACCCCAGCTCAGGTTGCAGAACGTTACGACTTCAAAAACTTTAAAGGTACGCACTTGGTGGGTCATACACGTATGGCAACTGAGTCAGCCATTACGCCAGCGCATGCGCATCCATTCACGGCGGGTGAAGATTGGTGCCTAGTGCATAACGGTTCTTTATCGAACGCGAACAGTTTGCGTCGTAAATTGGAGTACCAAGGTATTGAGTTCGAAACTGACAATGATACTGAAGCGGCTTGCCGTTATCTGCAATGGCGTATGCGTGAAGGCGATGATCTTGAAACTGCACTAAACCACGGTTTTGAAGAGCTTGATGGCTTTTATACTTTATTGATGGGTACTAGCAATCAATTAGCTTTGGTACGTGATCCATTTGGTTGTAAACCAGCGATTATTGCTGAGCATGATGACTATGTTGCGATTGCTTCAGAGTTTCGTTCATTAGCGCATCTGCCAGATATTAAAAATGCAAAGGTTTTTGAGCCTTCACCTAAGGAGATGTATGTATGGAAACTTTAACATTTGACCCAGTGACATTTGATCTGGACGTTAAGCCATTACGTGAGGTGAATCAATTCCTTCACGGTGATGCAGGCGGTCTAAACGGAAAATCAGTCGTTATCGAAAACCCAAATGGCGCGCATAACATTGCTGTTGGCTTGAAAGCCGAGCTTGACGTAACGATTAAAGGCCATGCTGGTTACTATGCAGCAGGCATGAATCAAATCGCTAAAGTGACGATTGAAGGCAGCGCAGGTAGTGGTGTGGCAGAGAATATGATGTCTGGCCATGTGCATGTAAAAGGCTTTGCTTCTAACGCTGCAGGCGCAACGGCAAACGGCGGTTTATTAGTGATTGATGGCGATGCAGGTCTGCGTTGTGCGATTGCTTTGAAAGGTGCTGACATTGTGGTTGGCGGCTCTGTGGGTAGCTTTTCAGCCTTTATGGCACAGGCAGGTAATTTTGTGATTTTAGGTGATGCGGGTGAAGGTCTTGGTGATTCAATCTACGAAGCTAAGATTTTTGTACGCGGTAAAGTAAAAAGCTTAGGTGCCGATTGCGAAGAGAAAACGACAAGCCCGGAAGATAGAAAAATTCTGGTGGATCTGCTAGCTAAGTCTGGTCATGCAGATGCAAACCCAGATAGTTTTCAGCAATACGGTTCTGCGCGCACCCTTTACCACTTCCATGTCGATAACGCAGGAGCATACTAAAATGAGCGACGATAAAACAGTACATAACACACCGCAAACGACACCGCGTTATTCGGCTACGTTTGATGAATATACCAATTCAGAAATTAGGCGTGCTGCTGCTACGGGTATCTACGACATCCGTGGTGCGGGCTCTAAACGTAAGTTACCGCACTTTGATGATTTGTTATTCTTAGGAGCATCAGTCAGCCGTTATCCACTTGAAGGCTACCGTGAAAAATGCGGTACTGATGTGACTTTAGGTACACGGTTTGCTAAAAAACCGATTTATTTGAAAACGCCGGTGACTATTGCTGGTATGAGTTTCGGTTCACTATCTGGCCCAGCTAAAGAATCTTTAGGCCGTGGTGCAACTGCCGCTGGTACTAGCACGACTACTGGTGATGGTGGTATGACGCAAGAGGAGCGCGGCCATTCAACCACATTAGTCTATCAGTACTTGCCATCACGTTATGGCATGAACCCAGACGACTTACGTAAAGCCGATGCGATTGAATTAGTGATCGGTCAAGGTGCAAAACCAGGTGGTGGCGGTATGTTGCTAGGCCAGAAAATCACTAAACGTGTGGCTAAAATGCGTTGCTTGCCAGAAGGTATTGATCAACGTTCATCATGTCGCCATCCAGACTGGACTGGTCCAGATGATCTTGAAATCAAGATAGCCGAATTACGCGAAATCACCGATTGGGAAAAACCAATCTACGTGAAGATTGGTGCTACTCGCCCTTACTTTGATGTGGCGCTGGCCGTAAAAGCGGGTGCTGATGTTGTAGTGCTTGATGGTATGCAAGGCGGTACTGCGGCTACACAAGAAGTATTTATTGAGCATGTAGGCTTACCAATTCTTGCGGCGATTCGCCCAGCGGTAAAAGCACTGCAGGATTTAGGTGTATATCGCAACGGTAAAAATAGTGTTCAGCTAATTGTTTCTGGTGGTATCCGTAATGGTGCCGATGTCGCTAAAGCGATTGCCTTGGGTGCTGATGCGGTAGCAATTGGTACCGCTGCGTTAATTGCTCTTGGTGACAATGACCCGCACTTAGAAGCAGAGTACAACAAGCTTGGCACAACCGCTGGCGCTTACGATGACTGGCATGAAGGTAAAGATCCTGCTGGTATCACTACGCAAGATCCTGAGTTGATGAAACGCTTAGATCCTATTAAAGCCGGCCATCGCTTAGCAAACTATATTGCGGTAATGACGATGGAAGCGCAAGTGGTTGCACGTGCCTGCGGTAAATCACATTTGCATAACCTTGAACCTGAAGATTTGGTAGCGTTAACGATAGAAGCTTCAGCAATGGCGCAAGTGCCACTTGCTGGTACAAGTTGGATTCCAGGAGTTACAAAATTTTAAAATAGTTTAAATATTTTCACCTCGCCCAGAATTTTGGGCTTTATGAGGGTATGCGTAATGAATAGTTTATTTTGCTTGAAGGCGGGCTCGACCTCCAACTACCGGAATAGGGTAAGAAAAACATTCATATTAAATGTGCATACCCTCTATTTTTTTCGCACCAGTATTATTTCCGTAGTCATTTGATAGTGACAAGTTTCACTTCGGTATTCTCAATACACTGTCTTTCAATAGGCAGTTATGTATCATCCCCACGACGCTACTTATTGTGTCTACCATTCTGGTGACTATATTAATTTCTTCACTGATTTTCCATTTTTATAAGAGATAGGGAGAGCGTAATGAGAAATGAGATTAATAAAAGAATGAACGAAATGTACCTGCGTGATTGCTTAATGGCTTGGTTCGATGTTGCCTTGTTGTGGGCTGCTGTTTTTTTTGTGCTGATCGCCATCCTTGGTATCGTACAGGATTCAAATATACGTCTAGTGCTTTATATCTCCAGCTTTATGTTAATGCTTTTTAACACCGCATCAGTGTTTGCGATGACAAAGCATTTTAAAGAAGACAAAGAGTTCATCTACGGTCTAGACATCAAGCATTTAGATGCTAACCGTGCCGCTAAGAATAATCACTAGGAGAACGCTATGAAGAAAAACTACACCCCGCCCAATCAGGGTATGTTTGGTCAGATCTTTGACACGATTTTAGTATTGGTATTGGTTTACGCCAGTTTGATGGTGCCATTGCTTTTTAAAGCAGCTGCTAAAGCAGAAGATGCCGCTGCTGTTGCCGCTGCGGCAGTAAAGGCGAGCTGGGAATCTTTAGGTCAAAATTCAATACAGCAGGCGCAATGGATCAAGCTAGGCTATGACCCGGAGAAAGCGGCAACATTGATCAACAGCCGTTTTGACTACACGATAGATCCTGTGATGTTAATTATCACAATTGTTGTAGTAGGCGGCTATTTCTTGTTTATGTTAAAAGTATCTGATAAGCAATACCGTGAAGTCATCGCGGAAAAATTCGATAACAAATAAAAAGTTGCTCACATCAAGGGAGAGAGATCATGGAATTTTGGGATATTTTGGTGTATGCCGCATGGAGCATTTCGGCGACCATGTTGGTATGGATGGTGGTAGATGCATTTATGATTTCTTCGCAGTATGACGAAGAATATTTAATGAGCTCACGCGAAGGCGGTGAAGATGATGTCGTACACGGCGTTCATCTTGAAGAGGGGAACGTATAATGGCTAGCGAAAAGATAACGAACAGTGGTAATAAACCAATCGCTATGCTTAAGGTACTTAACCCATTTCATATATGGGCGTTGGGTGTTGGCATTGTGTTGGTGGGTGAGTTTATGGGCTGGAACTTCACGGTAGGTAAAGGTGGCGCTTATGCTTCACTGATTGCCTGCTGGGTCATCGGCTTACTTTACACCTGTGTGGCGATGATTGATTCTGAAGTCACTTCAACAGTAGCTGCTGCGGGTGGACAATATACGCAAGCTAAACATATTATTGGCCCGCTAATGGCTTTTAATGTGGGCTTGTACCTCGTGATGGCTTATACCATGCTTTGTGCGGCTGATGCGCTGGTGGTGGGCGATTTAATGAAGTCTGGGGCAGAGGTGATGGGTTATGCCAACCTCGATACCAAGCCTTTCGTGGTGCTGACGGTGGCTTTTCTGGCATGGCTCAATTACCGCGGTGTGTTTGCAACGCTTACACTTAACTTAGTCATCACTTTCCTTGCATTTTTGTCGTTAATCGTATTATTTTTTGCGGTTGACCCTTTGCATCAAGGGGTTGTGCTTCAACATCAAGGCTTACTCACTGACCTGCCTTACGGTTGGATTGGCGTGATTGCTTCGTTACAATTTGGTATGTGGTATTACCTTGGTATTGAAGGTACCTGTCAAGCGGCTGAAGAAGTGCGTTCGGCTGGCCGCTCAATTCCACTCGGCACTATGGGTGGCATGATGACATTACTGGTGGCAGCGACCATTACTTGGTTTGTGGCAACAGGTTTAATGCCATGGCAATATTTAGGTCAAGCAGTAACACCTATGTATGACGCTGCAACTTTGCTTGGTAGCAGTCAACTTCAATTGATGTTGTTTGTGGCAACTGCTTTTGCTGCAATCGCTTCAGCCAATGGTTGCATCAATGATGCATCACGTGCTTGGTTCTCATTGGCTCGTGACCGTTATATGCCAGTGTTCTTTGGCGCGATTCATCCAAAATATCGCACGCCTTACCGCTCAGTACTGTTTTTAGTGCCGATTGCAGTATCGTTTGCCTTTACGGGATTATTAGATCAAGTCATCACCTTCTCTATATTATCTGGCTTGCTCGGCTACACATTTATGACCTTTAATATGATTAAGTTCAGAAAAATGTGGCCATTAGGTAGTATTCATCGTGGTTACATTCATCCTTTCCATCCTATCCCAGCCATTACATTGCTAACACTGTGCTGTGCTACATATTTTGCGACATTCTTAGGTTACGGTGCATCATTGTTATCTATTATGGCGTTCTATATTTTGGCATCAATTTGGTTCGTGGTACGTCGTTACAAATACGTAAAACGTGCAGATCAGTTCACTATGCCTTGGCCACGTCCCAAAGGATATTAGTTAATCACTGGCTTTTAAAAGATTTTAAACAATATTGGCAACGGTGTAACAGCCGTTGCCACATGTGGGGTTCAAATGAATATCTTGGTATTGATTTTACTAGCGGCGATGACCGTGTTTATGTATTGGAAATACCAGCATGATGTCAATTATAAAACACAGGCGCGTAGCCACGTGTTTAATGACTGTATTAGCTTGTTGCAACAAGCGCAGCTAAGTCAAGATAAAGCGCATTTACCAGTGCTACATGGGGTGTATGACGGATACCAAGTTTCGCTCAATACTGTTGAAGACACATTAGGTTGGCGCAAGATTCCACCGTTGTGGTTGCTAATAAAAGTGGCTGCCAACAAGGCAAGTTATGGCACTTTAGATTTTATTGCAAGACCTGCTAACAACGAGTTTTATAGCCCTTCTTGGCAGTGGGACGGTAACTTAAGCACTCCAGCAAGCTGGCCACAGCACGCCATTATTAAGTATCAAACGCAAGCGGTTGATTTGGCGTTGTTAGAGCCGTATGTACCAATATTATTTACAGATTCAAAAATGAAAGAATTACTCGTAACAACAAGCATGGTCAGGTTGACTTATATGGTCAAGCAGGCGGAACGTGGTGAATATCTTATTATGCGCAACGCTGTTTATGAAAATTCCCCAATCAGTAAAGATGCAGTAGAAGTGCTACTAAAACAAGCCATTGCTATACGCAAAACGATAGAAAATGCTGAAATTGAAGCCACATAAATTAAAGCAATTTAAAGGATGTTAGATGACAACGATTAACAATAATGCATTACAACAACCAGTTTCACCAAAATTGGTATTGCTTACCGCAATTTTTCTACCAGGCATGGGGCAGGTGCTAAATAACGCGCCCAAGCGTGGTTTTTATATGGCCTGCTTTATGATTATTTTGGGTCTGATTACTTTTAATCTTGCCCAGCCGCATATCTCAATGGTGGGTAAATTGGCAGGTGGTATTTTTATTTATGCAATCTCTGTGCTCGATGCCTATTATTGGGCGAAATACCGTATGGAAATTTTTACCAAGCATCACTAAGTATCCTAGACTTCACCAGCTTACGATAATCACTTGCAAAAGCTTATCAATACTTATCCAAACGGAGTAATCCCTTAAGAGAATTGTTTGATTTAGCTGCAAAGAAGAAAATGAATTACGTTAAGTGTTTGACAATCTTGTCATCTCCAATCTTACGTTAAGTAGCAACTTAAAAGGAGGCTTGCAGATTTGCTAAGTGTGATTGTACAAGCCTCCTTCTTTTTCTGTGCTACTAAGATCATTGCGTTTCTGACTTAGTTTAAGTCGCTTTGAGCACAGATTAAGTTGATCCAAACATTATTCTAACGATTAATAAGCATTCAATAATTAGAGAGTTCATCAATGAATCGACCAGTAGATTTTTCAATTGAAGATGTGCAAAACCTACCTGACGTACGACAGTTATCTATTGATAAGGTAGGTATCAAGGCGATCCGTCATCCGGTAAAAATTAAGGACAAAACTGGCAGTGCGCAGCACACAGTGGCCATTTTCAATATGTACGTGCATTTGCCGCAACACTTTAAAGGCACGCACATGTCTCGCTTCATTGAGATCTTAAATGCCAATGAACGTGAAATATCCGTTGAGAACTTTAAACTTATTCTGCATGAAATGGCCACCAGACTTGAAGCTAAATCTGGCCATATTGAGATGACTTTTCCCTATTTCATCAATAAATCTGCGCCAGTTTCTGGCGTAAAAAGTTTGCTAGATTATGAAGTGACTTTTATTGGTGAAGTGAAAAATGGTCAATATGACATTAAAGTCAAAGTGCTTATTCCTGTGACTAGCCTTTGTCCATGTTCAAAGAAAATTTCAGCCTATGGCGCCCATAATCAGCGATCTCACGTCACTGTGAGCATTGCATTGAATGAATTTATGTGGATAGAAGACATAATTACAATGGTGGAAGCACAAGCGTCATCAGAGCTATACGGCTTGCTTAAACGCCCTGATGAAAAGTATGTGACTGAGCGTGCTTACGATAACCCAAAGTTCGTTGAAGACATGGTGCGTGATATTGCTGCTGCATTTAATAATGAATCACGAGTTGAAAGCTACATTGTGGAATGTGAGAACTTTGAATCCATCCATAACCATTCCGCATACGCCTGTATCTCAAGTGAACAATCATGAATGATATCGTTAGTTTGAAGTTTTTAGAGCAGCCAAAGGCAGTTAAATCGATTGGATTATTCCCAATCACGCCAGTATCAATTAGTCCTATTGTCGAAATTATCGAGGAAATGCGCCAAGGTCGTATGGTGGTATTGTTAGATGATGAAGACCGTGAAAATGAAGGTGACTTGGTTATGGCCGCAGAGTTTGCAACGCCAGCAGACATCAACTTTATGGCAAAGCATGGCCGCGGACTTATTTGTCTTACGCTGACTGAAGCACATGGAAAACGGCTAAACTTAACGCCTATGGTGACCAAGAACGGCACTAAAATGGGCACCAATTTTACCATCTCAATTGAAGCGGCAGAAGGCGTGACTACTGGTATTTCCGCAGCTGATAGAGCACACACCATACAAACCGCTGTGAATGTAAATGCACGACCAATAGATATTGTTAGCCCTGGCCACGTCTTCCCGTTAATTGCCCAAGAAGGCGGTGTGCTGGTAAGGGCAGGGCACACCGAAGCGGGTTGTGACATTGCTAAACTAGCTGGCCTTGAGCCGGCATCTGTGATTTGCGAAATTCTTAAAGATAATGGCGAAATGGCACGCTTGCCAGATTTACTTGAGTTTGCAGCGATACATAATCTTAAAGTAGGCACGATTGCAGACTTGATTAATCATCGCAGCCAAACTGAGCGCCTTGTTGCAAGGGTTGCAGAAAGATTGATTGAAACGGCTTATGGTCAATTTAATTTAATTGCATATCATGATTCCACTGCCAATGAGACACACTTGGCTTTGGTCAAAGGTAATGTTGTTGCCAATAAAAGTGTGCTGGTTAGGGTGCACGAGCCTTTGTCAGTGTTTGATTTACTTGATGCCAGCAGTGTGAGTCACAGTTGGAGCTTGCCGCATGCCATGCAAATGATTAGTAGAGCTGAAGCAGGTGTTATTGTGATGCTTAGACGTGATGAAAAAAGTGAGGATATTATTCATGCAATTAAATCAGCAGATAAAACAGTTAGCCATCAACACACGCTTAAAGATTATGGTATCGGTGCGCAGATATTACGAGATTTGGGAGTGGTGAAAATGCGCTTGATGGCCGAGCCGCGCAAGATACCAAGTGTTACAGGTTTTTGTCTTGAAATATCAGAGTTTATAGAATACGAGGCTGAGTCTTGTGTGGATGCTGTGTCTACTTACATGTAAATCTCATAAGTAAACCGTAATTGCGATAAATATTTTCTTAATACAAAGAGAAAATAATACAAATTTTGGATAACATCATTAAGATTCAGCTTGGAAAGATTCGAAATTGAATAGCACGCTACAGATTACATGCCAGAGTAAATTGGACCACTTCCACCCGCGGGAGGTACCCATACAATATTTTGCATTGGATCTTTAATGTCGCAGGTTTTGCAATGGATGCAATTTTGAGCGTTGATCTGCAAATAGGTTGATTCCTGACTTTTCACAATTTCATATACCCCTGCTGGGCAGTAACGTTGTTCTGGCGAATCATATTTCGCAAGGTTAATATTGATTGGGATAGCACTATCTAATAGATGTAAATGACATGGCTGATTAGCATCATGTGTAATATTACTCAGACTAATTGAATTCAATTTATCGAAGCTATAAATCCCATCTGGTTTTGGATAAGTAATGACAGGCATTTCAACCGCAGGTCTCGTGCAATCATGATCGGCTTTTTTGTGTTGCAAAGTCCATGGTAAATGCAGATTGAAGGCGGTCAGCCACATTTCTATACCACCAAGCAATGTGCCACCCCAGCTGCCAAATCTTGATAACAACGGTTTCACATTACGCACAGCGTACAAATCTTGCCATACCCATGACTCTTGTAAAGATTTTGGATAGGCGTGTAACAGTTGTGGCTGTGCCGACGAGTCATCGCTCGTTTTTTTAATTAACGCTTCAAATACAGCTTCTGCGGCCAACATGCCTGACTTCATCGCATTATGACTTCCTTTGATACGCGGCACATTCACCATGCCAGCGCTGCAACCTATCAGCGCACCACCTGGAAATATCAATTCAGGCCAGGATTGCAGGCCACCTTCGCTAATCGCTCTTGCGCCATAACTTAGTCGCTGACCACCTTGTAGTAGCGCCTGCATATCCGGATGCGTCTTGAATCGTTGGAATTCATCGTAAGGTGATAAATGTGGATTAGCATAATCCAGATGCACTACAAAACCAATTGAAACTAGCTGCTCGCCATAATGATAGGTGAAGGAACCGCCACCTGTACTGGCACCTAATGGCCAGCCTAGGCTATGCTGAACTAAGCCAGAACGGTGTTGTTCAGCGGGTATGCGCCAGACCTCTTTAAATCCTAAGCCATACTTTTGTGGGGATGAGGTCTCACGTAAATTAAAATGGGTTTCTAATTCACGTGTCAATGACCCACGTGCGCCCTCTGCGATTAAGGTGTATTGCGCTCTAATCTCAATACCAGGCGTGAATTGTGCGGTAGGTTCGCCAAGCGAATCTCGCCCCATATCGCCAGTAATAATGCCTACTACTTGGTCGTGTTCATCATAAAGCATTTCTTGAGCAGCAAAGCCAGCGTAAGTCTCTACCCCTAAATTTTCTGCCTGCTCGCCCAGCCAGCGGCATACATCGCCTAGGCTTACAATATAATTACCTTGATTATTCATCAGTGGCGGCATCAGCCAGTGCGGAATAGACCAAGATTTGCTTTCGCTTAATATCAGAAATGCATCTTCGCTGACAACTGTATTGAGTGGCGCCCCTAGTTCACGCCAATCAGGAATAAGTTCATTTAAAGCAATCGGATCTATTACTGCGCCAGAAAGAATGTGTGCGCCTACTTCTACGCCTTTTTCCAAGACACAAACACTTAGTTCTTTCTCGGCTATATTGGCAAGTTGCTTGAGCTTGATTGCAGCAGCTAAGCCGGAAGGGCCTGCACCTACGATCAAAATGTCGTAATTCATCACATCACGTTGCATCATTATCCTTTTGTAATTTTTTATGCAATATCGGGTAAGTCAACTAAATCACTACGTGCTACACCTGCTGTAAGGTTTTTACATAAATCTAAAAACTCACGTATTCCCGTTGTTTGGTATTTCTGTTTATGCCACAGAAAGTAGAAGAAACGCCCTAAGTCTAAATTGGAGGTTGAAATAGGCACCAAACTACCACGGCGGAATGCATCCTTAAGCGCTAAGCGTGAAATGCAACCGATACCTAGTCCTGACTCTACCGCACGTTTGATAGCTTCGGTATGTTCAAGTTCCAACCTGATTTTGAGTTTTGAGTGATCGCTGTGAAATGCACGATCAAACGTTGCTCGTGTGCCTGAACCCTTTTCACGTAAGATCCATTGTTCTTGTAAAAGATGCTCAATGGAGACATTAAGCTGATTCGCTAATGGATGATTAGGCGCACTGAATACCACCAGCTCATCAGCAATCCACGGCTGAACTTCAATATCAGGATGATTGCAATCACCCTCAATCAAACCCAGATCTAACTCATGATTGGCAATTTGCTGCACAATTGTACTGGTATTGTGTACCTGCAACTGTATACGACTCTCAGTATGTTCTTGCAAGAACCTCGCAACAAGAATGGTGGCTAGGTAATTGCCAACTGTTAATGTTGCACCAATTTTCATGTGTCCGAAACCTGCTTTTCCCTGCAACAGGTTTTCAATTTCTTTTGCCCGATCTAGCAATTCTACTGCTCGAGGTAATAATTGCTGTCCCGTTTCATTGATGCGGAGTGATTTACCAACGCGATCAAAAAGCTGCAGATCAAATTGTCGTTCAAGTTCACTTAATGCAGTACTCGTTGCAGATTGAGAAAGCGACAATGCCTCAGCTGCGCGGGACACACTTGCCGAGCGGCTTATGGCTACAAAAATCTCAAGTTGTCTTAGGCTATATTTCATACGTTTTTATATCTATAATATAGATATATATTATCTCTATAGTCCATTTGATATATATTATACGCTACTGTAAAATAGACGGCAATTGCAAAGGAAGCTGTCATGAAAATATTAGTCGCAGTCAAACGAGTCGTCGATTACAACATTAAAGTGCGTATTAAACCGGATGGTTCTGACGTAGATATAAGTGGTGTAAAAATGGGCATCAACCCATTTGATGAGAATGCCATCGAAGAAGCATTGCGTTTAAAAGAGAAAGGTATTGCCACTGAAGTGGTGGTTGTTTCCATTGGTACATCAGCCAATCATGATGTACTGCGCCATACATTAGCCATGGGCGCTGATCGTGCAATCTTGATAGAAAATGATTCAAAATTACAGCCATTGACTGTTGCTAAACTATTAAAAGCAGTTACTTTGCGAGAGCAACCTCAATTGATTATGCTAGGCAAACAAGCCATTGATGATGATGCAGGGCAAGCAGGTCAAATGCTGGCGGCGCTACTAGATTACCCACAAGGGACCTTTGTCTCAGCACTAGAAGTGAAGGAACATGAAGTTATTGTGACACGTGAAGTTGATGGTGGTACTGAGACGTTAGTGTTAGATCTTCCTGCTGTGATCACTGCAGACTTACGCCTAAACGAGCCGCGCTTTGTAAAGCTACCTAGTTTGATGATGGCCAGAAAAAAACCCATAGAAACGCTAAGTTTGGCTGAACTAGGTGTTGATACAGCATCGCGCATCAAACTTATAAAAGTGACCGAACCACCTACCAGAAAAGCTGGCATTAAAGTCGGTAGCGTCACCGAGCTACTCGAAAAGTTACGCGCTCATGAAGGAGTTCAGCTATGAAAACCTTAGTATTGGCCGAGCATAACGGCAAAGAATTAAGTCAATCAGTTTATCAAGCCGTGACTGCTGCGCAGTTCTGGAATATGCCGATTGAGATTTTAGTAGTAGGAAACAACATCACTAACATTGCAGAACAAGCAGCTTCAATCGCAGGCGTGAGCCGTGTTATTTGCGCTGATGCTGCTCATCTAGCTCATCCACTGGCTGAAGACGTAGTCAAATTGATTGTTAATATAAGTAATGAATATCAAGTGATATTGTCTGCGCACTCGTCATTTAGCCGCAATATATTGCCGCGTGCTGCAGCATTGCTTGATGTTGCAATGATTTCAGATGTATTGGAGATTCAGTCTGACAATACCTACGTACGCTCTATCTATGCCGGAAACATTTACACCACCATTCAAAGTGCTGATGCTATTCAGGTGTTAACGATACATGGTAGTCAATATACAGCTGCTGCTAGTATTGATATCAAAGCTGAAACGCATTCAATTGACGCGCCAGCATCACAACATCAAGCCCGCTGGTTATCAGAAACACGTAGCCAATCAGATCGTCCAGCTTTAAGTTTTGCGAAAGTAGTCATTTGCGGAGGCCGTTCTTTAGGCAGTGCTGAAAAATTTGAGCAAGTATTATCACCACTAGCTGCCAAGTTAGGCGCAGCGCTAGGCGCTACCCGCGCAGCAGTGGATGCAGGATTTGCACCGAATGACATTCAA
>JAYWDO010000023.1:0-2479 GCA_043779795.1 Pseudomonadota bacterium | reverse complement strand
TATTTCATGCGCCTTGCAGCCAGGTACCAACAGAACCACCATGCCGTCATCTGATAACCAATTGAATTTATTCGAAATTTAACCGGACACTAGTGATGACGCATATTAGTTTTCGTGTTGCCATTGCAATTTCTTTTTTTATACACTTAATGGCCATGGCTTATGCATTGCATCATAAGGCTGTCCCGCAAGATACTATACATCAACCTTTACCCTTAGATGTGTATCTGTTAGAGCCTTCTGCGTCATTGCTTGCAGTAAAGCAATCTGTTACAACAGCCCAAGATTTTACACCTCAAAATATACCGGTAATTAAGCAAGTGCAATCGCAGTCCGCTACTAGCAGTCATTCACATTTGCAACAAGAGAATGTGCCGCGCCCTTCATTAGAAAAGGTTGCACAATCTAGTACGCAAACTTTAAACGAAGAAAATCTGACTAATGCAGAATCTGCTGATGTTTTGCCGTCGCCATTATCTGCGGCTCAACCAGCCACAACATCTTCAACCTTAGTGTCTAAATCTATTGATATCAAGTCTATTGAGATACAAAAAAACATTGAAATAACCAACACTGCTCAAGTGAAAACAGGCGTTTCTATTTCCGCCAGCTATGCCAAAAATAATCAAAAACCAGAATACCCTGCCAAGTCGAGACGATTTAATGAGCAAGGCACGGTGGTTCTCATGGTCTTAGTGCTTGAAGATGGAACTGCCGGTAAGGTAGACATTAAAAATACTAGCGGCTTTCCCCTGTTAGATGAGTCAGCCAAAATTGCAGTGTTGAAATGGCATTTTATTCCATCAAAGATTGATGGTCGTCCAATAAATGAGTTTTATACACTCTCAATTCCGTTTACTTTGACATTATAATCTGTCTAGACTTCCCCCCGCTTTAGTAGACTTTTACTGACTACTGCTTTGTAATGAGTTGCGGATTATTTTAACTAATTAACTAATTGCAGATGATGAATCTATTTTGTGTTAACTCACGTATATATACCATCTACCTTGCAATGTGCTCTTTTGAATGCAGTAGGTAGTTTTTTATAATAATTTTTTAAAGGAATAATCATGTCTATTGAAATTTCAAATATCCGTCGCGGCGCGTTATTGGCCATTGGTGCAGCAGCACTTATCTTAGCAACTTCTGCGGCAACTGCAGCAGACTCCAATTCAGCTGCAAATAGCACAGTGGGTGCATGTGTCGGCGTAAACTCATGTAAAGGCACTAGCGATTGTAAAACTGCTGGCAATGCTTGTAAGGGCCATAATTCTTGCAAAGCAGCTGCAAATGCATGTAAAGGTCAAGGTTCATGCAAAGCAGCTGCAAATGCATGTAAAGGACAAAATGCGTGCAAAGGTCAAGGTCATTTAGCCTTAACAGGCGCTGATTGCTCTGCAAAAGGTGGTCATTTAGTTTAGTCATAAAACTGGGCATGTCTGAAGTGACATGCCCACGCTTAGCTTTACCTTTAGTTCAAAAATGCATAATTACTTGAGATTAATATGTGTAACGATTTACCATCATTAGGTTTTGGTCTCGGATTAAGACCTGAGCATTACAATGCAATTGTAGATTCCAAGCCAAATGTTGATTGGTTTGAGGCGCTATCTGAAAACTACATGGTACCAGGCGGCTTACCGCTTAATTTTTTAGACCGTATTCGTGCAGATTACCCAATTGTAATGCACGGCGTTTCTCTTTCCATAGGCTCAACAGCGCCATTTGACCAAACATATTTAAAAGATTTAAAAAAACTAGCAGATAGAATTCAACCTGCTTGGATTTCTGATCACCTATGCTGGACAGGTGTCCACGGCCAAAACATACACGATTTATTACCACTGCCTTATACCGAAGCCACCGCCAAGCATGTAGCCGAACGTATGAAGATTGTGCAAGATTATCTAGGCCGCCAAATTTTGCTAGAAAATGTCTCCAGCTACGCGAGCTATGTGGATTCCAGTATGAGCGAATGGGAGTTCATCTCACTTATTTGTGAGCAAGCCGATTGCCTGTTGCTATTGGATGTAAACAATATTTACGTGAGCAGCTACAACCACCTGTTCGACGCCAAAACCTTTATTGACGGTGTGCCTAAAGATCGCGTTCAACAAATTCATTTAGCGGGGCATCAAAATAATGGTGATTACATTATTGATACCCACGATGCGCCAGTGATAGATCCCGTGTGGGATTTATACAGTTACGCAATTTCTAAGTTGGGCAGCGTATCTACCATGATAGAGCGCGATGACAACATGCCGGAATTAGATGTCTTAGTGCAAGAGCTACAAATCGCTCGCGACCTATCAGCCAACTTGCAAAAGGCAGCAGCATGAGTCAATTAGCCAAAATTCAAGCCGAATTTCAAGCTTATTTATTAGGCGATGCAAAAGGCTCAAGCTTCATTAATGCCGTTGTTGACGACAAAAAAGTGGGTGCTAAAAAACGCCTAAGTATTTATCATGATGCA
>JAYWDO010000022.1:0-18775 GCA_043779795.1 Pseudomonadota bacterium | reverse complement strand
CCTTACCTTGTATAGTATGTGTCACTTCCGGGTGAAATTGTACTGCGTAAAATTTGCGAGATTCATCTGCCATTGCTGCAATTGGGGTAGATTTATTGCTAGCGATTACGCTGAAACCTGCTGGTAACTCAGTGACTTTATCACCGTGGCTCATCCAAACATCCATCAAGCCATGTCCTTGCTCGTTGACAGTATCTTGGATGTCTCTAAATAGTGCAGAGTGACCATGTGCACGAATTTGAGCATAGCCAAACTCATGTATCTCTGAACTTTCTACCTTGCCATCTAATTGCGACGCCATGGTTTGCATACCGTAACAAATACCTAAAACTGGCACACCAAGCTCAAAAACAGCTTGAGGTGCACGTGGCGTTTCATTTTCATACACTGAATTTGGGCCACCAGAAAGGATGATGCCCGCTGGGTTAAATTCACGAATAAAGGCATCGCTTACTTCCCATGTATGAAGTTCACAGTAAACGTTGGCTTCGCGTACGCGGCGAGCAATCAACTGTGTGTATTGAGAACCGAAATCTAGGATGAGGATTTTTTGCATAAGTTTTGAGTGCTGTTTATTTAAAGGTAAAAGTTAAAAATATTCAAATTAAAAAATAAAAAAGTGAAATGTAAAAACAAGAAAGATAGTTACTCTCTCGTTTTTCATTTCACTTTTTAAACATGCATGATATTCATGCATCAAAAAAAAATGCATTTAGCATGATTGCTTAGATTATGAATCAATCCGATAATTTGGTGCTTCTTTGGTAATTTGTACATCATGTACATGAGATTCACGCATACCCGCTGAAGTGATTTGTACAAATTCGGCTTTTTCGCGCATTTCAGTTATGTTTTTTGCGCCTACATAACCCATAGAAGCACGTAAACCACCCATTAGCTGATGAATCACTGCAAGCACGCTGCCTTTATAAGGTACGCGCCCTTCGATGCCTTCAGGTACGAGTTTATCTGCACCACTGTTGACGTCTTGGAAATAACGGTCGCTAGAACCTTTTTCCATGGCGCCGATAGAGCCCATGCCGCGGTAAGATTTGTATGAACGGCCTTGGAATAATTCAATTTCACCAGGCGCTTCTTCAGTACCTGCAAACATGCCGCCTAACATTACGCTATAAGCACCAGCTGCGATTGCTTTTGAAATGTCGCCAGAAAAACGAATGCCGCCATCAGCAATAAACGGTACGCCAGTGCCTCTTAATGCCTCTTCAACATTTGAGATAGCACTAATTTGCGGCACACCTACACCAGCGACAATACGCGTAGTGCAAATAGAACCTGGGCCGATACCAATTTTTACGCCATCAGCGCCAGCATCAACTAAGGCCAAAGCGGCAGAAGCTGTGGCAATGTTGCCACCAATCACTTCAATATACGGGTAGTTTTTCTTCACCCAAGTCACGCGGTCTAGCACGCCTTGTGAATGACCATGTGCTGTATCTACCACAATCACATCTACGCCAGCTTCAGCAAGTGCAGCAACGCGATCTTCAGTACCTTCGCCCACACCAACCGCCGCGCCAACGCGCAATCTGCCTTGTGCATCTTTACAAGCAAACGGGTGGTCAGTTGATTTTTGAATATCTTTAACGGTAATCAAGCCTTTAAGCGTATCGTAGGCATCTATTACCAAAACGCGCTCTAAGCGATGCTGATGTAATAAACGAATCACATCATCTTTTGCAGCACCTTCGCGCACTGTCACAAGCCTATCTCTAGGCGTCATGATGTTTTTAATTGGCTGGTCTAAATTAGTTTCGAAACGCAAATCTCGGTTAGTCACAATGCCAACAATTTTGCCATTATCTACGACTGGGATTCCAGAGATTTTATGCATTTTCGTGAGTTCAAGTACGTCACGCACCGTCATGTTGCTTTCAATGGTAATCGGGTCGTTTACTACACCAGATTCAAAACGCTTAACGCGGGCCACATGTGCAGCCTGCTTCATTGCCGTCATGTTTTTATGAATGAAGCCCAAGCCGCCTTCTTGCGCAAGTGCAATTGCGAGTGGTGCTTCAGTCACAGTATCCATTGCGGCTGATAATAGTGGAATGTTTAATTGAATGTTGCGAGTGAGTTGAGTGACGAGAGAAACCTCGCGTGGCAGCACATTAGAATAGGCTGGCACTAATAAAACATCGTCAAACGTGAGAGCTTGTTGCAATAAACGCATGCGTAAATCCTTGTACCCAAAAAGAAATTATACAGATTTAAGGCAAAATGCGCGAGTGTGAATGAGATTAAAGTGTGAATAAGTCTAGAAATAACAAGCGTAATTATTAAATAGTCGACTTATATACTGCGGTTGGTTTTTGAATCTGCCCTCGTTAAACTTGATAAAACGCTTGCTTGAACATTTAAGTAGCAATACTATTTACGGTATGTAGTAGTTAAGTCGATGTTTTATATTGCCGGCAAATAAAAGGTCTCAAATGATATTACGTGTTTTGTTATTAAGTTTACTCATATTGCCATCATTGGCGAACGCTGAAATCTACAAATGGAAAGATAAAAATGGCGCTATGCGTTATAGCGATGTGCCACCGCCATCCAATGTGAAGCAAGAATCTTTGTATGGTAAAAAAATTCCTCAGCCAACAGGGCTGGCACCTTTGGCTGAGGTTGAAGGAGATGCGACTGCTGCCGCTAATAAAGATAAGACAGCCTTTACAAAAGATAAGCCTGTTGCAGATAAAACCACTTTAGATAAAAATAGAATGCCGCAAGACAAAGCTAAAGCGGACAAGGCAGTTTCAGATAAGGTGCCGCCACTTAGCAAAGAGCAAGCAGCCGCTAAACGCGCTAAAGATGCTGAGCAGCAAAAGAAAGCGGATGAAGCAAAGCAGGCTGAGTTGACGATTAAAGAAACTAATTGTAAGTCTGCTAAATCAAATCTGGCTACTTATACCAACGGCGGCAGAATTATAAAAACCAATGATAAAGGCGAAAAAGAGTTTTTAGGTGATAATGATATTAACCAAGCTAAAGATAATTCACAAAAAGAGGTTGAAAAATATTGCGACTAAATATTAAGCGCTAATTCAGTATTTAAGCCTCAGGCGGTGAATCTCCACCGCCTTTTTTCATTACCTTTCCATCTGCGACACGTTGTTTGCGTACTTCTTTTGGGTCTGCTATTAGCGGACGATAAATTTCCACACGATCTAAATGGCGCAAGGGTGCGTCTAATTTAGTTAATTTTCCAAAAACACCAATTTTGTTGATGGATAAATCAATTTCAGGAAACTTTTGTAATATCCCCGAAGCCTTAATTGCCTGTTCTGCGGTAATGCTCTCAATCACTTTGATTGGCACAATAAGTTGCTCGCTTGGTAATGCGTAAGCTATTTCTACTATAAATTCATTGGCTAACATTTGAATTCCTATGTTTATGCAAATAATCTGTTAACTTCATTTATAAACCATATCAGCCCGTGCAACAAAACCATCTACAAACGTATTGGCAATATGGCTAAAAACGGGCGCGATGATTTTTTCTAAGACAATATTAGTAAATTCATAATTGAGCATAAACTCTATTTTGCAGGCATGTTCACTCAGTTCTATAAATCGCCAAACGCCTTCAAGTTGCTTAAACGGCCCATCTTTTAGTTTGATTTCCATTAAATTTGGAAATTTTTTATGGTTCTCAGTGGTAAATTTTTGGTGTAAACCATGATAAGCAATATGCAAGGTTGCAATGGTCGAAGCTTCATCCTGTTTAATTAAATCGACCCCGCCACACCAAGGCAAAAATTCAGGATACTTTTTGACATCGTCCACCAGTGCATACATGCGGCTAGCAGAATGGTTGATGAGTACGGTTTTTTGAACTTGCGCCATGCGAACCTTTAAATTTAAAACTATTTACTTTGCTTCGTCATTCCTACAGAGACGGGAATGACAAACAATAACTAATTAACTAGAGTAAAATGCTATTTTAAGTCATTCGCCAAGAAATATTTAGTTTTATGAGCATTGCACAAAATAAAAAAGCCTTTTTTGATTACTTTATTGAAGATAAGTACGAAGCCGGTGTTGTTTTGGAAGGCTGGGAAGTCAAAGCCATTCGTGATAACCGCGTTAACATCAAAGAAGCATACGTCATTATTCAGCGCGGTGAAATTTATTTAATCGGCTGCCATGTTACGCCGCTTGGAGCCGCGTCTACCCATGTGCGACCAGATGCGATTAGAACGCGTAAGCTGTTGTTACACAATGAAGAGATTATCAAACTTATCAGCAAAGTCGAACGCTCAGGCTACACCATCGTGCCGCTAGATATGCACTTTTCAAAAGGCCGCGTAAAAGTACAAATTGGCATAGCCAAAGGTAAAAAACAACACGATAAGCGTGACACTGAAAAAGAACGTGATTGGGATCGTGAAAAAGGCAGAATTATGCGGGCGCATAATAAGTAAATGGGCTGTAGCAGATTAGTACTAAATACCAGCCACTCCTTCAGTACTTTTAGTTGCTGTTTTTGGTGTTCCATAATTAAATCTGAACTCACATTCCTTGAGAAGTAATGGGAACGATTCTTTAGGGATTTCGCTGTATTTTCTTCTTTACTTTGCTCCTTTAAACATTTTCCATTAGCAAAGCCTAACGTCATCGCGAATGGGCTTGAGCGAGCATTTCGACATATGTGGAAAGTTTAGTGTAATAGATTGCCAGCATCAACTTTTGAAGTTAAATAGCATTGGTAAGCAGTTAGCGCTGTCAAAATATAAGAATTTTTCTGTTTGACGAATTTTGATATGTTAGATTTCCTCTTCCACTACTCACTTCTTTGTGATCGAAAAATTATGCTTTATTAAGATTTTTTAAGTTATTTAGCCTCGTGAAAAATACTTAAAAAATCAATTAAGGTGCTAGAGCCTTCTGTAATCAAGCCTGAAAAGGTTGATTTATTAAGTTATTTGATTGAAAAATCAACGGTATTTTGCATGACCCTAAAGTTATAAAAATTCAGACCGATACTCTTTACATCAGGATTGCTTAATCGGCAAGACTAAAAAAGAAAATTTAAGGATCACCCTAAACTTTCTAAAAAGCCTACCGATAATAGTTACATCAGCAGCGCAATTAGAACTTAACTGCAACGCTTAAGGCAATACGGTGTTATTGAAATTTAATATAAATTTAGGAGAATTACCATGAGTTCAGTCATTAATACCAACATCGCTTCAATCAACACACAACGCAACTTAAGTACTTCACAAGATGCACTGCATACATCATTACAACGTTTATCTTCAGGTTTGCGTATTAACAGTGCTAAAGATGATGCTGCGGGCTTAGCGATTGCTACTCGTATGGATTCACAAGTCCGTGGTATGCAAGTTGCGATTCGCAACTCAAATGACGCAATTTCTTATGCACAAACGGCTGAGGGTGGCTTGTCTAAACAAACTGATGCATTACAACGTATGCGTGAACTTGCTGTTCAATCAGCTAATGGAACTAATACTACTGGCGACCAATCAAATTTAGATGCTGAGTTTCAGCAACTTAAAACTGAAGTAACACGCTTAGGCACAGCAACTAAATTTAACGGCACTGCTGTTTTTGGTACTACTGCTACTACATTCCAAGTGGGTGCTGATACTTCTGACACAATTTCTGTTTCTGCGATTACCTCGGGCACCGTTACTGGTGCTGTAACAAGTACTAGTGGCGCTACACAGGCAATTACTGATATTGATACGGCGTTAACAGCAGTTAATACAACACGTGCTACGCTGGGTGCTGTACAAAATCGTTTTGCATCAGTAGTAAGTAACCTACAAGTTTCTGTAGAAAACCAATCTGCGGCTAAATCACGCATCATGGATGCCGACTTTGCTGCAGAAACTGCTAACTTGACTCGCGGTCAAATCTTACAACAAGCAGGTACTGCGATGCTAGCGCAGGCCAACTCCTTGCCTAATGGTGTGTTAGCATTATTAAGAGGCTAAGTTTAATAAACTTTAATCTTTAGTGCCCACAGTACTTAATGTTCTGTGGGTTTTTTTATGGCGATTCTGGACTTGGCTTGAATACATGATGAGAAGTCATAGAAAGAAAACTCTAGTTTCTTTAAAAGCGCATATTTAAGTCGGTGACATCACTAAACATACTATTTTTATTTTAGATCACACGGTTATTTATTTATTTAGACTTTAAAAATTGTAGGATGCTACTGATTTTTATATATCTTTAAAACCACAGCATAAAGAAGTGAGTTCAATCCATTTTTAATTCTATGATGGTATTATTGGCTTAAATACATTGATCACGTAAGGACATCTAAAATGAAGAAACCATATTACATAGACTTTCCGCAAGAGCATTTAGAAGGTCAAATGCATCGCTACCAATGTGTTTACTGTAAAATTGAAACAACTATTATCAACGGCAAGATGGAAGGGCATCTTCCAACTTGCGAATACAGGTTAAAATTAGAGAATGTTGGCTACGAGGCAGAAGAAAAAACTGCTTCTGTAGCTCCAGTGTCTTCTGATGCTGATGATTTTGATTGATAAATAAGCTTTTATGACCTGAATTAAGTTAGGTTGAAATCATGGGATATAAAATTTTCCAGCTTGATTTACTTATAACTATTTTTTGTTCAGTCAAACTGACAGCATTAATTTTTCAATAAATATGTTGATGTTTCACGTAGTTTGGAATATTTAGATAAAGAACAGCTTTGTATTAGATGGTTTGATGACAGCTAGAAAATTTGAGCTGTTAGAAAGCGATAATACCTTGTTTTTACGTTTTATCAGTGATGTAAACGCTGATAAATTTGTTTTAGCCGCTGCTCTACAAATAATGAAAGTTCTGGGCTTAGTGTTGTGCTAGATTGCGCACGAGTGAACGCTTCTTGAGCGTTTTCAAGTTTCCCTATGGCTTGCAAAGAAATACCAAGACCAATAAGAGAATTAGGCACATTATTATTGACTGAAAGCGCACTCATATAATGCTCAATTGCCTCTACATGGCGTTCTGCGCGTTGCAATAAGGCCGCATAAAAACTTTGGTAGTCTGGATTAGTTTTAGCGTATATTAAACCTTGGTCTAGCGTATTTAAAGCACCAGCACGGTCGCCAGCTTCTACTTGTAAGCGTGCAAGTGCCATCCGAAAATCACTTTGCTCAGGGGTGATCGACAAACCTGCTACAAGCGTAGCTTTCGCCTCATCATTACGATTATTGTCTACTAATAATCCAGCTAGCATTTGTCTCGCTTCTTGGTTGGCTTGATTTGCATCAAGCGCCTGTACTAAGTTAGCCTGCGCTTCAGCGACTCGACCTTGTTGCAGGCGATTGATTGCTTGCCGATAAAAGTTAGCTGATTTTTGTTCTGGTCCAATCTGTTTGCCGATTGAGATATTATCCATATTTGATTTTTCAGCTGATTTTTGTACAATACGTTCTATTGCAGTAGTTTTTTCTGGTAATTTTTCTAGTGCAATCACTGTTACGGGTTCTTTAGCTTGTACAGGTTTCATCTGCGCGGGCATTAAATTTAAAAATTCATTATTAGCGTTTAACATACGCTTATTTGCATTAATCATCGTTGATTGTGCTGCTATTGGCGTATGTGTGAGTTCTGTTGCAAATAATGGATGTGATTCAATTTTGTATGAATTTTCAGTAATATTAGTGGTGTTCGGCGTAGCAATAATGGTCGCGCTTAATGGTTGTTCTGTTGTTTTATTCTTAACAGTAACAGCCGCTTGTGGATTTAAATTGCTAATGAATGCCATGGCCGCGACTGTATTCCGTGGAATGGCTTTACAACTTTGCACAACTAAATAAGCTCCACCTGTTAATAAAATCATGAGCACGCCAAATTTAATTAAAGGTAATTTATTGGCTGTTGGCTGATGCTGACTTATTGCTTCTAGCTTACTCGTGTTTTTAAACTCGACATCAGCAATCATCACGTCAGAGACCCCTGCAGCGCGTTGCTCAAGGTCTTTCAGCATTTGATTAATTAAACTCATTTTATGATCAGTCTTTTATGATGATGTAGATTATTTTGCATACACTAAAAATGCACTAGCACACACGCTCAGCATCACTGTGAATGAAAGCGTATATAAACGTATTTTTTGCCAAGTAGATTCAATCGACTTTGTGTCTGCGGCAGCAGCAAATACTTCAGTGATACCTACTTGATGTTTACCTTTACCATACGTTGCTAAAAGTGCTTTATGTGCCATGATATTCACCAAACGTGGCACGCCTTTGGATTTGAAATACATGAGTGCCATTGCAGTACTGCTAAACATACGGCTGCCTTTATAGCCAGCAATCACAAGCCGATGGCTTAAATAATATTGGATTTCATCACGGCTTAAACGGTCAAGTTGATATTCAAAAGTGATACGCTGTTTTAACTGACGAATCGAAGCATGATTCAATTTAACTTCAAGTTCCGGTTGGCCAAAAATCACCACTTGCAGCAGTTTTCGCTTTTCAGTTTCAAGATTACTCAGTAAGCGTAGCGCCTCAAGTGTTTCTATTGGCATGGCTTGCACTTCATCTAAACACACTACAACTTTGATGTCATTTCCTGCAAAATCTAATAAAGCATGCGTGAGTGCGTTTAAAAGTGCATGTTGCGTTACCTCTACCGGTAAGGCGATGCTGAGCTCGTCAGCAAGCACCATTAATAAAGATTGTGGCTCTAGATACGGGTTTGGTACGTAAGCTACTTTAAAGCTGCTATCCAGGCTAGACATGAGTTTACGACATAATAATGTTTTACCTGTACCGACTTCACCAGTAATTTTGATAAAGCCTTCGCCTGATAAAATCGCAAACAATAGCGTATTGAAGCCTTCCTGATAGCTACGTGAGCCGAAATAAAAACTAGTATCGGGCGTAATACTAAAAGGTAGTTCATTTAAGCCAAAATGTTTGAGATACATCATTTTAATGGCTCTCACCCTCATTTTGCGCTACGCCATCAGCTCTTTGCATACTATGAATGCGTGATTGACTGGATAAAACATCTTCGCTCCAACTGTCTTGGCCTTGTACAACGGTTGCTTTGAGTAAGATCACTAGCTCAGTTTTACTTGTGGATGAACCGTGTTGGCGGAAAGCCGCACCCACACCTTTTAGGTCACCTAAGCCAGGCACTTTTGATTTATTCATAATCGTGCTTTCTGTCATTAAGCCGCCAATAGCTATAACCCTTCCATCGTGAGTACGGACGATGCTGTCGGTTTCACTTACATTGCTAGAGGCTAATGGCAGATTGATTGCGCCAGAAATCCCGCCTAGATTGAGCTGCTTGTTAACGGTTGAAACTTGGCTGATAGAAGGGTGCATGTGCAATATGATATTGTCGTCACGGTCAATCTGAGGCGTTACATCCAGTGAAATACCTGAGAAGAAAGGCTGTAATGTAACTTCAGGCACGGTGGTGGTAGCGCCAGTAGATGCGGTTGTACTGGATGATACGCCCGTGACAAAAAACTCATCTGTACCTACTTTTAACACCGCTTTTTGATTATTAATGGTGGCTATTCTTGGGCTGGAGAGCACTTGCACATCACCTTGTGTTTCTAAAAATGATAATAGAGCGCCAAAATTAGCGCCTTGTAAGGCTATTGCAAATATTGGTCCGCCCAACGCTGTGGTTGCAGCGTTTGATAAGAGGGTACCACCTGTTGAGCTTACATCGCCACTGGTTAAGATACCTGTGCTGTTATTGCCGATTTTAGTATTCGCATTAAGGCTACCAATGGCGCCTGTACTCGAGCCGTGCTTACCAAATATCGACCAATTTACGCCACTTTGTGATTGATCATTTAGTTGTACATTTAGAATTTTTGCTTCCAATATTACTTGACGCTCAATCGTAACTTGCATCAAACGTAAGAATGATTCCACGTTGCGCACTTCGCTAGGCATGGCGCGCACCATAATGACACCAGACTGCAAGTTAACCACCACGCGACGGCCATTTTCAGTGCCAACAATACCATTGAGTGAATCACTTAAGTCTTTCCAAAAATCATTGTTTGAAGTGGTAGCAATGCTTGTACTCACAATGGGTGTGCGGTTGCTAGAGTTGCCTAAAGCATTTGTATTGTTAGTTGATGTTGAATTGATATTTTGTTGGCCAGATTGATTATTGCCGCCACTGACAGAGCCTGAAGTTACACGCGTGTCTGAGGTGCCTTTACGTTGGCCAACAATATAATTTACTTGAAACACGCGTGTTTGCATGGCTTGCGGTTCAATAAAAATGCGGCTGCCTTCTACTTTGTATTCGTAGCCATATAAATCACGTAATGAATCTAAGGCTTCAAACACGGTTACATCTTTTAAATTCACTGAAATCGAACCTGCTATGTCCTGATGCACCAACATGCTGTAGCGTGTACCGCTAACAATACCCATTAGCACTTGGCTTGCAGGCGCATTGTTAATGACTAAATCAAAACGTTGTTCAAGCTGCTTGGCAGATGCTTTTGGCATGACTATTTTTAAGGGCGGTAATAATGCATCGTTAATCGCCATAGGGGTAGATACAGTTTCTTTCACTTCAGCTGCAATTTTTAACTCATCTTTTATTTTTTTAATTGTGGTACTGTTTTGTGGCTCTAGTGTGGCGCAAGCACTTAACATCATTAAAATAAGTAATGGTGATAATCGCATCGGTAATGTTCGCATCATATTATTCTCGCTTACTTCATTCAGTATTTATTTGGTATTATTAATTTCATTTGGTTTTAGCTGGGCGATTTTTTTGTAACTAATGCCTTTACTGGAGCTGGTGTAGCCGTTGGCACTAATATTTTCTTTTCAATTGCGAAATCCATGACTAAAATTTGTGTGCTCATATCAGTATTACGCAATACTGCTTCATGCTCATTGAGCTTGATTAAGGTTGCTTGCTCATATTTGTGACCTAGCAACACTTTTTTACCGTTAATAATCGCTGCGCGATAATGCGGACCTATCATTACCGATTGCAATACTGGCAATGCTGCTAGAGCGGTATCTCCAAAATTTTCAGCATAATTATATAGCGTCGCTGGCGGTTGTGTTGGGTCTTTCAATGTATCTGCTTTTGCAATATGCATTGTCAATAAAATGGTGATAAGAGGTAATAAAGTCTGTAAAAGTCTAGCTAGGCGATGGCTGTATTGAAGGTATTTGATCGACGGTATCATCATTAAATACTCAGCCATGTTTTATCTAAACTTAAGGTGTAAACCGTTAACTTAAGCTGGCTAAGTGGATAATCTTTAACGGATAAATCTACTTTGCTCCAAAGTACGTGCCACGGCATTTTTTCTAGATTTGCTACATAGTCTAATAAATCTAGGTATCGACCTTCAAGCGTAATTTCTACACCATGTTTGAATACAGGTGCATCCTGCTGGCTGGCTTTAATGGTAGGTTTTTGCACAGTTACTGACACCATTGGTATTGCGGAATTTTCATCAGTCGGCATACTTTCTATCAAGCCTTTTGTCGGCAAGGTTTTAAGTGAGACTAGTTTAAGCTTGCCATTTTTTTTTAGTAAGCTACGCAGTAACTCTGGCATTTTATCCGGGCTAACAAGTGTGTTTTGCATACCACTCAATTGAATTTCCACTTGCTGTAAATTAGATTTCAATTCTGCAATGCGTTGTTTATTTTGCACATCAGGGTCAGCTACATTTTGACTGTTTAATGCGGTAATCTGTAACTGTAATACTTGAATCTGAGATTGATCCGTACTCATTTCAGTACTTAATATTTTTTTGCGTGTCAGAACTGGGTTAAGTAACAACATATTGATGGCTGCATACACTAGGAACAATAAGGTGATAAATACCAACCAGCGTTCGCGCTTGTTGAGCGCTTCAAACTTACTGGTAATTATTAGCCAAGATTGGATTAATGATGCGCTCAAGATTTTCTCCCATTCTGAGTAACGCTAGAGTCTGAAGGGAAGCCAGTGGTAGACTTATTGTCTATGGATTGTAATGTAAATTCAATATATTGAGCTTCTGGTGGCAATTGTGTAGCAGTGCGAGCAGGTGCTCCAGACTTGTTGTTTTTATCAAGCGCAGTAGCTGTAGTGGCTGATTGTGAGGAAGGTACAGAGGCGCTGCTGACAGATAAAGCATCAAGTTTTGGCAAAATCATGTTTAATGAAGAAAACAGTTTGCCCTTTAACGCTGGTTCATTGCCAAGGCGAGAAATATAGTCTGGAACAAGGTCAGCTTGCAAAGCGCGGCCACTGATAATCAATTGTTCTGTTACGCTATCAATGCTAATACCGGTTAACCATAGACCATTAAGGCTTTGTTTGGCAAAAGCGCGCATTAACGCAGCATAACCTTTATCAGGTGATGCTGAACTTTGATTCACTGTTTGCAATACTTGCTGTTGCATTTTTTCTTTCTGCTCCAGTTGCGTAATTTGATCCAGCAGAGCCTTGTTTAGCGCACGAGGCGTATGTAATAAAGCTGTTTGCTTTAATTGTTCTTGTGCTGCAGATAATTCATTCGCCATTTGGTTGCGCTGCTTAGTTTGTGTAGATAGCTGCTTTTGTACATAACTGTAATATCCAAGCATTAACATACACACAAGCCCCAGCATTATGACTAGTGTAGTAGTATTTAATAAATCCTTTTGCCTGATTAACGCTGGATTTAGGAGGTTAATCTGCTGACTCATGCTGATTTTTCCTCACGTAATGCAGCACCTAGCGCTGGCAATAAGCTCGCTTGCATGGCTAAATCACCTAATTCCACATTATTCTCAAAGTTAAAAACATCCGTCAAGTCAAGCCTCTCTATCTGTATATAGAGGGAGGTCTTTAAATAATCATAGAAATCTTCACGGCCCATAAATGGTGCCAACACTAGACGACTGATTGTAATGTAAGGGAACTGACGTTCAAAATTATCTAGAGAACGTTGGATTTCAAGAGACAAACGCTCGAATACACTAGACTTTCGTTCACTATCATCACTGAATATTTGTTTGGTATCAATTTCAATATTTCTTGCATGATATAACTCACCACCTGAAGTAAATGTCAGCAGGCCACCAGCACTATTGATTGTAAGCATGGCAAGCCCACGACCTTCTTTTTCTAAAAAGGCGGCAATATTGCGCTGTGCAAGCTCCGGTATATCAATAGCATCTAATCCTGCCCCTGAAAAATCTATCCATCGCTCTATGTAATCGCTAATCAATGTATTTTTAGCCACTACCGCGTATACATAAGGTTGTCGATTGGCATTGTTAGGATCCGATGGAATATCAATGACATCTATCGTCGCTTGCTCTACGGGATAATCGATCATGTCTTTTAGCTTCCAGCGCACTGCTTGCTTTAATTCATTTGCAGGTACATTAGGCTTTTCAATTTGTAACAGCTGGTATTCACCATGCCCGAGTAATAGCGAGCAATGCTGATTATTTAAGTTCAAATCAGCCGTTAACGCTTTAATCGTGGCATTGTCTTTTAGACTTCCTGATCGAGAGATGCCCACTGTGACTGTGGGTTTTTTAAGCGGAGGGACTTTAGATGAACTACTTAAAACATGTGCGACATAGGACCCTTTTTCAGAGGCACGTATTGCAAACCAACCAAGTTTCCTCTTTTTAGTAAAAAATCTCATGTATGTATCTCTATAAAATAGCAGGAAGCTATTGTGCTGACGTCGGTTATTATATACCACATTAATTTATATGGTTTAACTTGTTGTAATGTATGAAATTATTAATAATTTTCACGCATGTAAATTATTGGTGTTTTATAAATGCCAAAAGTGGCGCGTGACGATGGATTTGTTACGGATCCAGACCAATTGTAGCGTAGCCAAGATGGCACCGTGGCGGTTATACCAACAGCGCCACTATTGCCGCTACCGGGCGCCTTAAGCCAAGTGTTGAAATCCCCGATAAAACCGATTCCCGGGGTAGCACCTTCCTTGTAGCGCTCGCTGCTGATGCTCGCTGTGGTGCATCCAGCGCCACTTAGGCCAGGGGATGCTGTGTCACAAACACAGGTCTTTGAAGGATTGAGTGTGATGTTAGTCAGGGCCAGCGTGACAGCATTACTGATACCCTGTGTCGTATTTCCAGTACAGCTATCAGCCGAATTAATAACCCAGGCACTGTTGTTCCAGTACTCCGCGCGCATCGTGACGGGAAGGTCAAGTAACTCTGACCCATAAGCATTTTGTAGATGGACGCGTCCACTACGGATCCCCGCCGATCCTTCGACAAAGCCAGAGGAACTCGCCTCGCCATCAGATGCCCGAAGCGCTAGAATAATTGGTGCCGTTTTAGTGCTGGTAAATGTAAATACTGGGGCGTTTGTAGCAATCCCTGCTGAGAAATTGGCAGCGGCTATTAAGTTGGCAGAAAAACTACCAGTCGTTGAGCCATTACCATCTAATAGCGTCATTGTTCGGGCAAAAGCGCCGCTATAATTTGGCGTAATGCCCGAAGGAGAAGCCCCATCCATTGCATTTACGGTCACGATGGTAATGGGCTGTCCGGAATAGGTGAAGGTGCTGCAACCCTGTTGGGTGACCACAGTGACTAAATGATGCGGAGAGAACCGCCCCAAGACTCCGCTTTGTCCAGTGATAGGCTGACCTAAATAGGTACCAGATGCTGAAATACGCATAGCACCTGCTTGTGTCCAGCTCTGCGAGGCAATAACTTTTGATCCAGCTGCAAGCGTTGTACTTGTGGTGTTTAATGCTCCAAAGTTTCCTCCAGATGGTGCCATCAAAACGGGCATTAGCATTACAGATCCTGTATAGTTTGGTGCTATCGGATTGTCAGTTAAGTCGATATCGCCATCAAAAGTCCACAAAACAGCCATAACCGTGGAAGAAAAAATATCACCCGCAGCAGCCACCTTGGCATTTGCACCAGCAGCGCTATCACAACTCGCAGATGGGCCACTAGCACAGTTGGTTTGAGTTGTTGTCGGTGCGGTGACTGTATTTGCCGTTATGCCGTAGCCGACTGGGGTAGCAATCACCGAAGCAGTGCCATTCAGCGTTATTGCGGGCGTTGTATTTGTAGCCGCCGCATTCAAAGTGGCAGAAAGATTGAATTGCCCTGTATCCATATGCTTGAGCCACAAGGTTGTCGTTGCGTTGCTATCAAAGTTGAGGCTAGTCACATTGTTTGAAACAGGGAGCGAAGATGGCGTATAGATATAGGTGCCACCAGAAGCATTGGCTGCTTGAGGTGCACCACCTACAGTCACACCGGCTGATATGGCTGTGCTTGAAAAACTAGCTGGAATAACGGGTGAACTCCAAACTTTCAGCCCAGAACCACTTAATGCTGCGATTGGTAAACAGGCAGCACCCGGCGTTGGCCCTGAGGAATGTACGCCTTGAACTGAAATGGCCGCGGGTTTTCCGCCGGTAATGATTCCTGAGTTAGGAACTGTGAGTAGCAAACCATCGTTGGCTGATGTCCAGTTACAAGACCCACTAGTACCGTTACATTTTTTTGGATTGGTTTCGGTCACAGGAATCCCCGTTCCAGCCACGCTGAACGTTGAAGTGCCGGCCGCATTATAAAAGTTTCTTACCGCACTCGACTGACCGTTTGGTATCACTATGGTTGTCCCTCCGGCAGTCGAATCCCATATGGTGGATACACCGGTGGCTGATAATGTGGCCACTAGCCCAGAAGTATAAAGAGACGAACAAGAAGCATTAGAGCAGGCTACTACGGTCATGGTGCTTGGGGCACAGACGATTCCTGCCCAAGATGAATGACGCAGTTCCAGATGATCTATAATAAAAGTTGGGCATGCATGCGTCTGACTACTTGCGCCAAGTACCTGTCCTTGATTCAACTCGTTGTTATAGAAGCGAAGTTCGTCTATGGTGCCATTTGCGGAGTTGACGGTTCCTTTAGTGCCGGTTAAACCCGATGGATTGCCACCGACATAGACGTAATCCAGCGAGGAAGTTAGATTGCCATTACTTGTAAACGAAGAAGTGGTTGGCGTTCCGCCATTGATGAGTATTTGCAAATGATCACTGTTTGTTGCCGGTAAGGCATTGAAGTTCCATGAAATAGCAATATGCACCCATGTGCCAGCAGCAAAGGACTGTGCCGTAGTTTCGACCGATCTGGACACCCCCGTACTGTCTGTTACCTGAAAGTACAGCGTTCCAGTGGCCGTTTTTGTTAGGGAGAACCATTGGCCATTACTTAGCGTCGCATCAAGCAGTTGAGCCGCCTGGGCCCCAGACCCGCTCCATGCAGGAATCGATTGATACCAGAGCATAATCGTACCTTGACCATCCATATTGACACCAATATCAGAGAATCTGACGCCGGTCTTGATCCCGCTCACTGGAGTCGTCGAGTTAGCAGGAATGGATGCACCACGGCAAACTTTTCCGGAACTGGTTTCCTGAGCAGCACCAATCGCGGTACCAGAAAGTCCGCTACCCGATGAATCAGTAACTTGCCCCGCCACACCTGATGCCCAAGCACCATCTTCAAACCGATACTCAACCAGCGGATTTGCCGACGGTATGTAAAAGAGAATGGCCGTGTTAGCTGGCGGTTCGGCAGACGCGCCAAAGGTCAATACGCTGTAATCGGTCGTGCTCAGTTGCCAGCCTATCTGGGCTGAACCGGTACCCCCATGTACAATATTGCCATATTGATAAACAAAGGTTCCATTCTCATTGAGTATCACCTGTAAATTGAAAGAACCACTTGTGTTGCTGGCAGTCACCCATTCTGGAACGTTCTTCCAAGTCACTACGAACTGGCGATTTGGCGCAGTACCGATACTTGCATAACTCACATAACAGTTAGCGTAGCTATTGCAACTGGTCTTGCTTGATGCTGCAGGATAATTGGGAATATCAGTCAGATTAGTCGGATCCAAATCAACTTCGAACACCTTCATAGTGTTGTTCATGCTCGCGTCTGGATAGTTATAGGGATAGGTCTGGGGTGGACCGATATTCGTTGTACCAAAACCACAGGTGGGATTGCCAAACTGTAATCGACCATTGCTCATGATTTGTAAGGTTGTGTAACTTGCGTTGCCATACAGAAAAGTAAATCCTATGGGTATCGCATCACTTATCGTGTCATCCAGCGTGGGTGGTGCAGTTCCACACCCTGTACCATTAAACTTATAAGGCGTAGTGTTATAGCCAACCTTAGCATGTGCTGTTGAATCTATCCAATTAAAGGTGGTTGAGGCATTCGTATAAGTTGCGGCAGTCGCTGACAAATACCAGAAGGCAGTCAAAATGACTGAAGCTATTCGTAAAGCTCTTGCAATCACAATCCAAATAATTGACTCAACCATTGCCACGCCCCTTAACCATTATAATGATGCAAAGATCAATCCAAGATTGTCGATTATCCTTAATTTTTTCCCATTTATTTAGTAAGGTCGTCAAAATTTAGTACTCCACCGTTGCCGACAAACTGCGCTCAATATGCCCAATGGTACCAATAGCCCCCCCCGCTGTAGCCATCGATGTCATACTGAAAACTCTCTTGGTAATGCCACCTTCATCATACGACTTTAGACCACAGGTCACTGAAAGTGCAAATCCATCGACATTAAATATTGCTGGTGACATTGGGCATGTTGACGGAACGGCAGAAATTGTGCCGATAGCCCAAGATATTCCCGTACGGGCAGCCCAGTAGGCGCGAGATCCCTGAACATCCTGTGCCGAAGTCAAGTGCTGTGTATTTGAAAATGTCACCATAAAAGCACCTAAAGCTGCTAATACTACCAGCAGAAAAATAGCCGCTACCATAATAAACCCTCTTTGGCTCCGTCGTAGATATGTCATGGCGTATTGTCTACGTGAACTTCGTGATACAGGCTCACAGTTTCGCTACTATCGGTGAATTTAACGGTCAACTGTACCAGTGCATTACGCTGTAAGTCGGAGCCATTGTATACAAAATTGCAAGAACTGACGTTGTTCGCCAATATGGCGCCAGTGGTAGGACAGGCGCTGGAAAAGGTATTGCTGGGCGTGCGATAGAGCTTGCCACCGTTGCAAACAAAAGCAATAATTTTTTCAGTACTAGGAATTACGTGAAAGCGGTTGCTGCCTGACGCTAAGGGAAATAGCATGCTTCCTATAGAGATTTTAGTTTCATTGGCTAGCATTGCGGCTCCTATGGCCGTTACTGTTGCAGTGTTGTTTCCAACATAGGCATCGTTAATGCCTGGGCCAAGGTTGTAAACTGCAATTACGTCACCCACCGCAATGGCTTGGTCAGTCAAAGCGCTATTAGCGCCTAACATGTTAAAGCTGCTATCAGCTGCAGTAAAATCCAAAATATCTCCTGCGCCAGTGCCGTCTGTATCAGCACGATATCGCCCACCCGTTTTGGTTGGAATGAACTCAATACATTGGTTGGCTGGCGAAGTAACGGGTATACGAATGCTATTTGGTAAAGCTTTACGAATATCTCGCGCCATGCGACGCACGGCGGTATCCGCTACGTCGGTCAGCGCTGCGCGACGTGCACTGTCTAAATAAGCATCAACAGGTTTCTTGATAAACACAGCAACCATTACACCTAAAATTCCCGTGATTACAATCACAATGATGGCTTCTATTAGCGTAAATCCTTGTATTCTATGTGAAAATTTATTCATCTGCATCCCTAATAGTTTGCACGGTAGCCCGTCATTGAGATGACTTCTGAGCCACCAGTCACGGTGACCACTATTTTTTTCATTGTGATGCCATTTACTG
>JAYWDO010000021.1:0-18866 GCA_043779795.1 Pseudomonadota bacterium | reverse complement strand
ACACCTTTGATAGTACCGATGTCAGCACAACCTAAAACTGTACAGATGTCTGCACCAGCTTTGTAGAATGGCTCAGCTTCGTAGAAACCAGCATCCATAGTTTTCAAATCAACTAAAATTTTGTTGTTTGGGAATTTAGCGCGTAAAACTTCAAGCAATTTAACACCGTTGTGTTTAATGCAAGGTGTACCGATTTCAAGAATATCAACGTGTGGCGCTACTAATGTTGCTAAAGCAACTGTACCGTCAAAGTCTAATGAATCTAAAGCCATTTGGGTTAATGCCATGGTGTTTCTCCGGTTAATAATTTATTAGGATGTTACAAATTTATTGCTATTTTAATAAAAAATTTAACGCATGCCTAAGCACTTGTAACTTACATTTTTCACTACAATTCGATACTACAAAAAACTGGACACTTATAGTAAATGTCCAGTAAACATATGTCAATTCTAAACTTGCTTGATTACACTTTTATTACAAATTAATTAGCATTTTAAACTACAAGATCAAAATGCCAAATTAAGTCAAAGTACTTTAAATCAAAGTACTTATAGTGAAGACTCTTATAGTTTTGCGCTTAAAGCCACTTCAAGTTTGTTTTGGTCAACCACAAAGCCACGAATACCATCTGATAGTTTTTCTGTAGCCATCTGATCATCATTTAACGCAAAACGGAATTCACTTTCAGTTAATTTAGCTGGCGCAGCTGTTTTGGCACCACCATCCACTAACAAGCGTGGTAAATCACCTTGAGTTGCTTCTAACTCTTGTAACAAGTTTGGTGCAATCGTTAAACGATCGCAGCCAGCAAGTGCAGTTACTTCACCAAGGTTACGGAATGAAGCGCCCATTACCACGGTTTTATAGCCGTGCTCTTTGTAGAAAGAGTAAATTTTACGTACTGATATCACGCCTGGATCTGTTTCCGAGGTATATGTTTCGCCAGTTTTAGCTTTGTACCAATCTAAGATACGGCCAACAAACGGTGAAATTAAGAATACGCCAGCTTCAGCACATGCACGTGCTTGGCCAAAACCAAATATTAGTGTTAGATTACAGTTAATACCTTCTTTTTCGAGAATTTCACCAGCTTTGATGCCTTCCCAGGTCGCTGCCAATTTAATCAACACGCGACTTTTATCTACGCCTGCATCTTGATAAAGTTGAATGATTTTACGGCCTTTAGCCACCATTGCATCAACGCTGAATGAAAGACGTGCATCCACTTCCGTTGAAATACGACCTGGCACTTCTTTAACGATTTCCAATCCAATCAACACCGCCAACTTATCAGCCGCCGCATCAACCTGTTGTTCTTTAGTACCGCCTAGCGCTTTAGCGTAAGTAATTGATGCTTCAATTAATGGAGCATATTGTGGTAATTGACTCGCCTTTAATACCAATGATGGATTTGTTGTAGCATCATAAGGTTTAACCGCTTTAATTGCTTCAACATCACCAGTATCTGCCACGATTGTGGTCATGGTCTTTAATTGCTCTAATAAACTTGCCATTACTTGCCTCCTGAAAATTATCTAAAGTGTCGCAACGCCTCAAACTTAGTTTAACTATAAAATCAACTAGCAAACATTATTTAAACGTAGTGTCTTATACAAAATCTAGTGCAACATTATATCTTAAAATTACAGCACTGTCGTTAGTCGGCGTTCAGTTCAGCCGGTCTTTTCATTATGCATTTGCCAAGTTTAAAAACAAAAAGGCTTAATATCAGATAATTTAAAACCAGAATAAAGGCGATGGAAGAAACTGCTGATCATATTGAGCTGCTCTACAATCGCATCAGGTGGCATTCAACTTCCGCCAATTTATCGCCAACGGTTTATGTGCAAAAGCATCAACAAACCGCTTAATAAATCTTCTGTTTAATTAGGCCATTAGAGTAGCTGGTGAGGCTAGATTACTTACTATCGCTAGAGCAACCTGTACAGCACCGCTAACACCAACGTCAACCACTGCAATTGGCGCAACTTTATGAGGATGGCGCAGAAATCACCTTACCAGACAGGGTATATGCTTCGTCAAGCGCAGCCTTCAGCTCAGGCAGTATTTGCGAATCGGCTGGCAAGTCTTTTTGTAAGCGCTCCCAAAACTTGATAGCTTGCTTATAATCTTTACGATCGAACGCTGCGGTTCCCGCTAGCATTAACGACTTAATATGGTGTGGATCAAGCTTGAGCGCTTGATTGATAAGTTCTTCAGGTTTACCCGCAAGAATATGTCCATTCACAACCGCCAAAGCATCTGCATAGTCAGCTAATAGTTGCGGATCATCTTGTATAGATTTGACGGCTTTTTCATAGGCAAGCACTGCATCTGCATGGCGCCCAAGCTCAATATATGATCGTGCTAACAACACCCAGCCGGCACCATCACCAGGATTTTTCTCAAGCTTACTTTTTAGTGAGTTTAGCAACGGCTCAATGTCACCCACCATTGCATTACGCTCAATTTTTGCTTGTGCCATATCAGCGCTAGGTGCTGTTGCAGGAATCGCAATTGAAGCTGGGTTACCAATCTTCAGATAAATCAATGTAGCAGCCAAGGGCAATAACGCTAGCAAAATCACCGCTAAGAGACGATCTGGTTTATTCACTTGAACATCCGCTATATTGATTGACCCTATTTCGTCCAGCATACGGCGCTGCATTTCACTTTTAGCAATTTCATATTGAGATGCATCCAACACACCATTTATTTTATCTTGCTCAATTTCGTCAAATTGTTGACGAAAAATCTCACGCTTTTCAGCGTTAGCATCAGTCTTAACGGTGCCATTTGGTCTTAATAGTGTTGGCAGAATTAAGGCGAGAACACCGATTAGCAATACGATTGCAATTGTCCAAAACATGGCCATTATGATTCCTTATCTATCTTTAATAACTCACTGACTTTTCGCGCTTCTTCTTCATTAAGCGGTGCATCTGTTGCTAATTTCTCGCGCCGTCTAAGCGCGCTCAATAAACCAAAGCCACCTGCCAGTAGTAAAGCAAATGGCCCTAGCCAGAGCAATACTGTGGTTGATTTTAATGGTGGACGATAGCGAACGAAGTCACCATAACGCACCACCAAATAATCAATAATGGCTTGGTCGCTCATTCCTTTGCCTGCCATTTCACGCACTTCTTGCTTTAGATCTTGTGCGAGTTCTGCATGTGAATCCGCTAGTGTTTGGTTTTGGCAAACCAAACAGCGCAACTGTTCAGAAAGTCGTTGCACCTGCACTTCAACGGCCGCATTACTCTCCAGAGGTCGCGCATCTTGCGCCCAAGTACTAAAAGATTGCATTAATAAAAACAGTGCAATTAAACAAAAGGGTAAACGTGATTTCATTGTGCTTGTAACCTTTTTACTAAAGGTAAAATTTTATTGCGTAATGACTCATCTGTGACTGGTCCGATCTGCTTATAGGCAATGATGCCAGCCTTATCGATGACATAAGTCTCTGGTACGCCATAAACACCATAATTGATACCGACACGACCATCAACATCCATGACTGTGGCAACATAAGGATTGCCACCTTGCTGCAGCCATTGCTGCGCGTCTTCACGCGTATCTTTATAATCCATACCATAAACAGGCACAAGGCCGCTCTTGGAGAGCTCGATCAATATAGGATGTTCATCTCGACATGCGCCACACCAAGAGGCCCACACGTTTAAAAGCCACACCTTACCTAGCATCTCTTTGGGCGAAAATGATTCTTTAGGGTCATCCAAGCGTGGTAAGCTAAACATTGGTGCCGGCTTGCCTACTAAGGGTGATGGCACTTCACGTGGATCTAGATTTAAACCAACAAAAAGAAAATAGACCATCACCAAAAAAATCACTAACGGTAACAAAAAACGTTTCATAGTAACGCCTCATTCGATTTTAAATCAGCTTCTTTTGCCAGGCGTTTACGCATACGATAGCGTCTGTCAGATAACGCTAGCAAGCCACCCAAAGCCATCATTACGCAACCAGCCCATATCCATTCCACCATCGGTTTATAGTAGATACGTACACTCCAAGCGCCATCTTGCAAGGGTTCACCTAATGATGCATACAAGTCATGAATAATCGCAGGACTAATGCCAGCTTCGGTCATTGGCATGTTTTGCACGGTATAAAGTCTTTTCTCAGTTGAAAGTATCGTTCTTTCAACACCGTTTTTGGTGACACGTAATTGCCCTCTGCTAGCTGAGTAATTAGGGCCTTGGATTTCCTCTACGCCTTTAAAAGTAAAATCATAGCCAGCTAAATGTGCAACATCTCCAGCCTGCATACGCACTGCGATTTCAGATTCAAAACCCTTTACTATCGTTACACCTAAGGTGAATACGGCGATACCTAAGTGAGCAACAACCATGCCCCACCATGAGCGTGGTATGGCTTTTACCCGGATAATGAGTGGCTGATCTGTTCCGCTCAGGCGTTGGTACACCAAATGTGCGCTTGAGGCAAAAATCCAAAATGCCAAAAATAGACCCAAACCTATCATTGGCGACCAATGTCCCAGTAACAATGGCAAGATCATTGCGGTAGCGACACTGACAGCAAACGCCCAGCGTAAACGTAAGGCTAACTCTGGCAAGGATGATTTTTTCCAGCGCGCAATCGGGCCAATGCCCATCAAAAATAATGCAGGCGTCATCAATGGTACAAATACTGTATCAAAATATGGAGGGCCAACGGAGATTTTACCCATACCTAGCACATCCAAAAACAGTGGGTACAAAGTACCAAGTAACACTGAAAAAGCAGCCACAGCTAAAAGCACGTTATTTGCCAACAAAAAGCTCTCCCGTGAAACAACATCAAATTTACCGCCACGCCCCACTGTGGGCGCACGCCAAGCAAATAGCGCTAGCGAGCCTCCAATAACCACAACAAGAAATACCAAAATAAATAAACCGCGTCGTGGGTCAGTTGCAAAAGCATGTACTGAAGTAAGTACGCCAGAACGTACTAGGAAGGTGCCGAGCAAGCTTAATGAAAATGCGCAAATCGCTAATAATACTGTCCAAGCTTTGAAACTGCCACGTTTTTCTGTCACGGCTAATGAGTGTATGAGTGCGGTACCAACCAGCCACGGCATGAACGATGCGTTTTCTACCGCATCCCAAAACCACCAGCCACCCCAACCTAATTCATAATAGGCCCAATTACTGCCGCCCATAATTCCTAGCGTCAGAAACACCCAAGCCATTGTTGTCCAAGGGCGTGACCAGCGCGCCCAAGCAGCATCTAATTGCCCACCTAGTAACGCGGCAATGGCGAACGAAAATGCCACAGAAAAACCAACATAACCCATGTAAAGCATCGGTGGGTGAAAAATCATGCCAGGATCTTGTAATAAAGGATTCAGGTCACGGCCATCTAAAGCGGCTGGAATCAAACGTTCAAAAGGATTTGATGCCATGAGCATAAACAATAAAAAACCAACACTGATCAAGCCCATTACGCCAAGTATTCGTGCACGCATATCATCTGGCAGGTGCTTTGAAAAAGAACTGACGGCAATAGTCCAAACACTTAATATCATGGCCCACAATAATAATGAGCCTTCATGTCCGCCCCACACCGCCGCAATACGAAATTGAATGGGTAGTTTTGAATTGGAATTAGTTGCCACATAAGCCACAGAATAATCCATGCTCGCAAAAGCATACGCTAGACAAACAAAAGCAATTGCAATCAATAGAAACTGTGCACGTGCTAATGGCCTAGCCATGCCTATCCAGATAGCGTTACCTCGCGCAGCACCTATAATAGGAAAGGTACCTAGCATCAGGGCAACCAGCAAGGCTAGAATCAGGGAAAAATGGCCAATTTCAGGAATCACGTTTACATCCTTTTAATATTTATTCGGTGGTTCAACATCTAGATTAACCATATAGATACATTAATTCTGGTGAATTTAATGGGTAAAGCGGTCTTTATCTATAAATCTTTTATTTAGGCATCACTAGGCTATTAGTACCCTGCTGTTTTGCACGCTTCAAGGCTTCTGCAGCTTCTGGCGGCATATAGTTCTCATCATGTTTTGCAAGCACTTCACTGGCAACAAATACACCATCCATGCCCACTTTACCTTGTGCAACTACGCCTTTGCCTTCTTTAAATAGATCAGGAAGCACGCCTTTGTAAATCACTGGTACTGTTTTTGCTGTATCCGTGATGTTAAAACTGACAGATAGACCATCGTCGCCGCGCTTTAAACTGTCAACGACAACCAAACCGCCAATACGAAACCCGGTGCCTTTTGGCACCTCACCTTTTATAACTTGCGTAGGCGTGTAAAAAAACACCATATTGCTTTGAAACGCATTCAAAATCAGCATTGCAGCTAAGCCAACCAATACCAAACCGATGCATATGAGTACGAAACGTTTATGTCTTGCTTTAATTGCCATGACTTTCCTTAATTATTCCTGAGCCAACAATCTAGATAAACGCAATGCCTGTACGCTGCGTTTACGTAAAGCTAACACTTCCCAAACCACGCAAAGGAAGGAGAGTCCAAAAGAAACCCACACATAAAATGCGTAGCCGCCCATGTTAAAAAACGCTGACCAACTTACCCACTGCATTATGATTTAGCTCCTGTTGTTGATTGCACTGAGATTGTATGTACTGACAATTCTTTCACCCAATCAGCACTACGTTCACGTTCTAAGATAATGCAACGTACACGCATCAGTGCAACAGCAAAGGTATACATCCAGAAAGCCAAAGCCATAAGTAACATACCTAGCAGCATAGTCGCAGCCATTTTAGGTGCCGCGCCCATATTAATGCTAGAGCCTTGGTGCAAGGTATTCCACCACTTTACAGAAAAATAAATGATCGGCACATTAACCACGCCGACTAATGCCAATAAAGCGCCAGCACGATCTGCTCGACGTGGGTCATCAATGGACGATTGCAAGGCGATGAAGCCTAGATATAAGAACAGTAAGATAAGTTCCGAAGTTAATCTTGCATCCCACACCCACCACGCGCCCCACATGGGCTTACCCCATAACGACCCTGTTACCAGTGCAAGTAAAGTAAATATTGCACCAGTAGGCGCTAAGGCTTGCGCCATCATGGCAGATAGCCTTGCATTAAGCGCAAGTCCAAGCCCAGCCCAAGCAGCCATGACGATATAAATTACCATAGACATCCAGGCAGCCGGTACATGCACAAAAATAATACGATACGCCTCTCCCTGCTGAAAATCAGTCGGTGCGATTGCGAAACTGACGTATAAGCCAGCCACTGCAAAAATAGCGGCTAACCATGCAAACCACGGAATCATTTTTCCCGCTATCGGGAAAAAAGTTTGTGGAGAGGAATATTTAAACCAATTAATTTTCATATCAACTTAAACCTGTTTTGTTCGACCAGTCATTATTCAACTAGTATTTATTCGACCGAGATACGTAAGGCAGCGGCAGTAGCTAAAGGTGCCAATGCCAATGAAAGTAATGAACATGCAGCCAATAATGAAAGATGCGCTTGGGCGCTCATTCCATGCTGGCTGGCCGCTACTGCACCTGCGCCAAAAATAAGTACCGGAATATACAACGGCAGCACTAACAATGCCACTAACAACCCACTACCACGCACACCAAGCGTTAATGCTGCACCAATTGCACCAATCAAACTTAAGGCTGGCGTTCCTAGCAATAAAGACAATATCAGCACCAACAAGGCATCGTTAGGTAACGCATATTGTAAACCAATGAGCGGTGCCAGCAATACTACGGGTAATCCACACACAATCCAATGTGCAAAAATTTTAGCTAACACCAATAAAGCTAAAGGTTGCGGCGCGATTAACATTTGCTCCAAGCTTCCGTCAGCAAAGTCTGCTGCAAATAAACGGGTTAACGAAATCATACCGGCTAATAACGCGGCTACCCATAACACGCCTGGCGCTATACTACTTAAAACGGCTGCTTCCGGCCCTATACCTAAGGGAAACAGACTAGACACTATCAGGAAAAAAAATAACGTAGTAGCGACATCTGAACACCGCCTAAAAGCCAGTAGCAGGTCACGTTTTAGCATGATTAACCAGGCATCGTTCAAGCGCTTAACCTTAATGTTTGAGTAGATTGTGCGTTAATGGCAACATCCTGATGTGTGGTTATAATTGTCATGCCACCATTAGCCATGTGTTCACTTATTCGTGAGGCTAACACATCAACTGAAGCGGCATCTAAGGCAGCAAATGGTTCGTCCAGCACCCACAAACGGCTACGAGTAAGCCATAATCTGGCAAACGCCACTCTGCGCTTTTGACCTTGTGAAAGTACGCCTACAGGCAGGTTTGCACAACGTGCTACACCTATCGCAGTAAGTGAGTTTAACGCAGCGTTATTATCAACTACATTACCCGCAAAATGCGCGTTGATCTTTAAATTTTCTAAGGCTGTCAAATCGTCTTTAAGGCCATTTAAATGACCAATATAGGTTAAATCAGCCTGGTAAACTTCAGCGTCATGTTTAATTGCTTGTCCATGCCAAAACACAGAGCCTTCATCTGGCGTTAAAAGACCGCACAATAATCGCAACAAGCTACTTTTTCCGCTGCCGTTCTCGCCTAGCACATACATTAAACCGCCAGCGCTTAACTCAAAACTAACGCTTTTAAATAGCAAACGATCTCCACGCAAGCAAGTAAGATTTTGCGCCATTAACATTTTTATAGACACAGACGATAACTGATAAAGCTAAAGTCACGGAAATTACGTGTATGGCCTAGAGGATTGCTGGTAAAGGATGCTTGCACCTGATTTTTAGCTTCAATTGACGCTTGTTTGCGCAAACGATAGCTAGCGCTAATCGTAGGTAAAACACTAGATTCAACTGTTGCAGCCTGAGATGTAGAAACATCCTGGCCGATACGCAGCAACTTAATCGAACTATCTAAACGCCATTTTTTTCGTGGTACCATTACATTACTCAAAATTATTGATTGAAACTGAATTGTTGGACCATTAGTATAACTTGCACTAATCACAGATGTGTTATTTTTAAAAACAGTATTTAATATCAATGCTTGAACATGACAGAACCAAGTAAGTTAGGCCGAATTTCGTAGCAGGGCAAGTTCAATTATTATGCTGCATTTTACTGTTGTTGTGTCAGCCAAGCCTAAGCGAATTGCGTAGACATTTGATTGCTTATTTTCGCATATCTGCGAATGCGATTGTAAAACACTTTATTATATTTAAACGTCATCCGCTTGGCTTCATCCTAGTTTGGACTTCACCCAATTTAATTTGCTTAGATGGCGATTAAAAATTATAAGGTCAGTATAATCAGCTCTTTTTTTGAGCATCCATGCAATGTGGTTTAAAAATATATTCTTATTTCGCCTAGCGTCTGACAACCCTATTACTGTTGATGTACTCAATGAAAAGTTGTCATTAAAACCACTTTTACCTTGTAGCGGATTAGATAAACAAAGACGTGGCTGGGTGCCCTGCCATGCAGACAAACTGGTGCATAGCGCAAATAAGCAAATTCTTTTTGCGCTTGGTGTAGAGCAAAAGTTGTTGCCGACTACCATCGTTAACCGTTTTGCTAAAGAACGTGTTGCTGATATTGAAGCGCAGCAAGGCTACAAAGTCGGTCGCAAAGAATTGAAAGATCTTAAAGAGTCCATTACAGAAGAGTTGCTTCCAAGAGCTTTTGCACTACAACGCACCACTTATGCATGGTTAGACCCGATTAATGGCTATTTGATTATTGATGCGGCCTCTTCAACCAGAACAGAAGAGTTGTTAGAGTTAATGAATAAAACCTTAGATGATTTGCCATTTAAACCGTTACATACCAATATATCGCCTGTTGCAGCTATGACAGATTGGTTAGCGGGGAGTAATGCGCCAGCAGGCTTTACGATAGACCGTGAACTTGAATTGCGTGCTACTGGTGAAAGCAAAGCGACTATTCGTTATGCTAATCACGAATTAGAAGGCGAAGAAATACTTAAACATATTGCCGCAGGTAAACGTGTGACTCGTTTGGGGCTTACCTGGAATGACAGAATTTCTTTTGTGCTAACCGAGCAAATGCAAATTAAAAAGCTTGAGTTTTTAGACATCATTAAAGAAGAATCAACGACGCAGGCTGATGACGCTGATGAGATGTTTGAGCTAGACTTCACATTGATGACGGGCGAGCTTGCCAAAATGCTTGCAGATTTGACTGAGGCACTTGGTGGTGAAATCGTCAATAAAGGTTAATAATCCACCCAACTTTCATTTACTATAACTGAGTTTAATATGTACATAAGCCCAATATTGCAATACCTGAAGAAACACGGCCAGAAAATTGACTGGGAAATAGCCGCTGGTACAGATATATCGCTAAGCAACGTGCGTGAGTGCCTGACAGATTTATCAAAACGCGGTGAGATTTCTAGATGCATTGTAACTAGGTTTTCAGACGGCAAACCTGTTGAGGGAATGCTATGCCGTATTGCTGGCACTATTCCGCCACAAGCACCTGGTAGAAAAGCTGGAGTTGTAATAGCACCATAAGCAAAAGTAGTGATTCGCGCTCCACGCTTAGCATTTCCATCTGGGCTGACAAAAGCCCTCTCGCTCAAGCAACCTTATGCGTGGCTGATTGCTAACGGCTATCTGTTGGTGGATGACCGTACTTGGGGAACCCAATACCGCGGGACAGTCCTGATTCATGCAAGCAAAGGCTTGTACGAAGCATATTACGATTATCTGAAATCCAACACGGATATCCCTTTACCCGCCAAAGATAAGCTTGAGTTTGGCGGCGTGGTCGGCATCGCCAATCTAGTGCTCTGCTGCCGCCCGGGAGAATTGCCTGAAGGCATCAGCCGCCAGCAGCGCGCGCACTTTGGCGGGGTGCATCAGGAGTATTTTGGCTTTCTGTTTGACCAAGCGACTCCTTTGGCACTCATGCCATGCCGCGGTAAGTTAGGGATTTTTGAGATTGATATTGAAGAGCTGTTAACCGCACCACCAGCCGCACAATCTGAGTTGTTTTAGGCATGCGACAGAAAAAGCGCTGATCAAATCTGTCAGCACGCCTAAATCAACGTCCTCTGTCTGGGTTGAGTATTGGTATTGGTAATGAACAAACCACCCTTTCTAGCGCGCTTCTGAATATATTTACTAAAATCATCACCGCTAATGGTTTTTGTTTTACCTTTAACAATGATGCTCACAGAAGAACCATCGCACAATTCAACGCGGGTAAGTGATGCGCCATCAGAAATATCCATCATCCTCACGCCTCTGCCGCCATTTGGATATTCGTTTACTTCGCTGACTTGGAATACCAATAGCTTATTCTCTGATGATGTGACGGCAATATGGGTGCTTGCATCCAATTTCAAGGGCGGATTAATCGTTGCGCCATCTTCTGGCTTCATAAATGCCTTACCTGCTTTAGGTCTGGCAACAAGTCCTTTCAATGGCGCAATGAACCCGTAACTGTTTGACGTGCTAAATAGGAATCGATCTTCATCTTTACCTGAGAGCGCATGCACTAATTTAGCACCGTTTTGAACCTCGATAATAGCGCTGACAGGAATGCCATCACCTTTGCCGCCAGGTACACTAGAAGCATCAAATGAGTAGCATCGACCATTGGAGTCTATGAGTACAATTGGCAATATAGTGCGCGTTTCAATAACAGAAAAATTACCATCCCCAGCTTTCCAAGCGATAGACTCGCGATCAATAGCATGACCTTGCCTAGACCTAATCCAGCCATTCTTGGAGAGCATAATAGTGACAGGCTCATCCACAACAAAGGCTTTTTGGCCGCCCTGCGCACGTTCAACCGGCTCAATCAATGTACGTCTATCATCACCATATTTTTCAGCATCCTGTTTGATTTCTTTAGCGGTTAGTCTACGTAATTTTGTATCACTGGATAAAATCGCTTCTAACCTGCCCGTTTCTTCGCGAAGTTCCTTTAGTTCTCTTTCAATCTTAAATCCTTCTAGCCTAGCTAACTGGCGAAGTCGAATTTCAAGAATGTCTTCAGCTTGAATTTCACTTAATTCGAAGGCTTCAATCAAATCAGCTTTCGGATCATCTGAATTGCGAATCACTTTGATGATTTCGTCAATATGCAGGAAAGCAATCAAGCGTCCATCTAAAATATGGATGCGGCGACTGATCTTATCCAAATCAAACTGGCAACGTCTACGCACAACATTAAGCCTGAATTCAATCCATTCTTTTAGAATTTTAACCAAACCTTTTTGCGCAGGACGACCATCAGTACCAATCATTACCATGTTGACTGAGCATGACACTTCCATACTGGTGTGCACCAACAGAAACGCCATCAACTCGTCGCTAGGAATCTTACTGGTCTTGGGCTCCAGAATTAGGCGTACATCCTTTTTGCCTTCGCTTTTAACTGAATCTAGCATGCTTAAAACAGACTGCTTAACCAATAATTGATCTTGGTCTATCGTCTTTTTGTCTTTTTTAGGCTTAGGATTAGAGATCGCTTCTATTTCCGCCATAACCGTTTCAACGGAAACGCCATGCGGCAATTCGTTAATGATAATGCGCCACTGACCCCGTGCCATCGGCTCAACCACCCATCTAGCACGTAGTCTTAACGAGCCGCGTCCGGTTTCATAGGTTGAATGAACATCAGAGGTTTGTGAAATCAACTGTCCACCACCAGGAAAATCCGGCCCTGGCACATGCACCATCAATTCTTCCGTTGTGCAATCCGGGTTATCCATCACATGCAATACCGCGTTGGCAATCTCACGCATATTATGTGGGATCATCTCTGTTGCCATACCAACGGCAATACCAGAAGCACCGTTTAGCAGTATCATCGGCAATCTGGCTGGCAACATTACCGGCTCTTGAAAAGCGCCGTCGTAGTTACTTTGAAAATCTACAGTACCTCGATCGATTTCAGAAAGTAGCAAGTCCGCAATGGGCGACAAGCGCATTTCGGTATAGCGCATCGCGGCAGCACCATCACCATCACGAGAGCCAAAATTGCCTTGACCGTCAATCAATGGGTAACGCAGCGTAAAGTCTTGCGCCAAGCGCACAGCGGCTTCATACGCAGAACTGTCGCCATGCGGGTGGTACATACCTAGCACATTACCCACAACCCGCGCTGATTTAACAGGCTTAACGCCAGCCACCAAACCCATTTCTTTCATTGCAAAAAGAATGCGGCGCTGAACCGGTTTCTGGCCGTCTTGTACTGACGGTAACGCGCGACCTTTTACAACGGATACCGCATAAGCCAGATAAGCTTCTTCAGCATATTCACCAATAGCAACTGCGCCATTTTCGTTATCGTCATTATCTTCAATCATGTGGGTGCTATCCATTTAAACATCTGCTTCAACATCATTACCACGGCGTTCTATCCATTCTTTTCTGGCGGCAGATTCATTCTTCGCCATCAGCATATCAAACATCTTGTGTGCGACTTTTGCTTCACCTTCAGGCATACGCACCTGCACTAATCGGCGTGTGTCTGGGCATAAGGTGGTTTCCCATAACTGGTCTGGATTCATCTCACCAAGACCTTTAAATCGCTGAATGCCCACTTTATCCTCAGAAACCCCTTCTCTCTTGAGTTTTTCTAAAGTCGATATTTTTTCAGCATCATCAGATACATAAATTTTTCTGGCAGGTTTATTTTTGCCTTGGGCTGGCACATCAATTCGGTACAGTGGCGGTTGTGAAATATAAACATGGCCGCGCTCGATTAACTTTGGTGCATGACGTAAAAATAATGTCAGTAGCAATACTTGAATATGAGAACCATCCACGTCAGCATCAGACAATATACACAATTTTCCGTAGCGCAAACCAGAAAAATCAGGATTGTCATTAATGCTATGTGGCTCAATACCTAAAGCCACAAAAATATCGTGCACTTCTGAATTGCCAAAGATACGCCCAGCATCAACTTCCCAAGTATTAAGCACCTTACCGCGTAACGGTAGTAATGACTGGAATTCGTTATTTCTGCCCATCTTAGCGCTACCGCCCGCAGAGTCTCCTTCAACCAAAAATAATTCAGCAGCCATCGTGCCTGCCGCTTCACAATCAGTGAGTTTGGATGGCATCATGTTGACGCCAGAGGATTTGCGCTTCTCGATTTTTTGTGTGGATTTATTACGGGCGGCCGCAGAGCGGTTTACTAAATCTGAAATACGCTTTGCATACTCTACATTCTGACTAAGCCAAGTTTCCATGATAGGCTTTACTGATGAAGCGACCATTTTCATCGCATCACGATTAGTGAGTTTTTCTTTAGTCTGACCTTGAAATTGAGGGTCTAGTACCTTTGCCGCTAAAACGTAACAGACGTTATTCCAAACATCTTCAGATGAAATCTTAACGCCACGTTGCATCATGCTGTGATGCTCCATGAATGACTTGACCGATTCAAACACGCCATTACGAAGACCGGCTTCATGTGTGCCTCCAGAGAGCGTTGGTATAAGGTTTACGTAAGACTCACCACCTGCACCACCTGCGCCAAATGACAAGGCCCATAGAGAGCCTTCGCCTTTTGAAATACCTTCATTATTTTCGTTGTGGTAGAACTCGCCTGAGATAATAGGTATTTGCGGCTCATTTTCAGGTTCATCGCGCTCGCCTATCATTTCATCGAGATATTGCGGCAACCCGCCCTCGTATGACCATGAGTGCTCTTCAAAACCATCAGCATTTTCAGTGGTTAAGGTAACGCTAACGCCGCGTAATAGCACTGCCTTAGATTTAATGAGATGCTCAAGCTGAGAGAGAGACACTCTTGGAGAATCAAAATATTTAGGATCTGGCCAGCATTTCACCGTGGTGCCAGTATCTTTCTTCAAACATTTACCAATTTCTGTTAATGGCTCAATGCAATCGCCATTAGCAAAAGTGAGTCCGTGTATCTTACCGCCTCGCTTAACTTTAACCTCCAAACGGGTAGATAGCGCATTGGTGACAGAAACGCCAACGCCGTGCAATCCGCCAGAGAATCGATACGAACTACTCTCATCTTCTTTATCAAATTTTCCGCCCGCATGTAATTGCACAAAGACCAGCTCAACCGCTGGTTGTGATTCACCTGTGGGGATTTCTACTGGAATGCCTCGGCCGTTGTCGGACACCTCAACAGCACCATCTTTAAAAACGGTAACGGAGATATGGGTAGCATGACCGCCAAGCGCTTCATCCGCCGCATTATCAATGACTTCTTGCACGATATGCGTAGGAGAGTCGGTTCTGGTATACATACCAGGCCTAGCGCGCACAGGCTCTAATCCTCGTAGAACCCTTACCGAGTCTGCATCGTATTCTTTTTCCGCCATTTTTGTACCTTATATTCCATTTTTAAACAGGAGTATTTTTGAAGTAATACCACCGCCACCCTTACATACGCGCTTGCTCGTCAACCCAAGTGGTATTGCCAAAATTGGATGAGATTGGGCGTATTATAATTTGGAATTGCCAAATAGCGGCATGCCAGAGGCATATTTTGGTAAATGATTCAACTCGAAACAAGACCTCTCGGCCTTGTTGTAGCATTGTGTGCAAGGCACTTTGAAAGTGTACGTTGAAAGTGCATACTAAAAAGTGCGTATTGCTGATGATTACTCTGGAGCTACCATTTCCATCTCTGTGTCATATTCCTCAACCATGTCGATAATAGTATCGGCAAATGCATCATCATAATCGTATGTCCATTCAGCATTCTCAGCGTTTTCGCTGGTAATCACTGGCGTAAATGTCATATCAAGAAACTTACCATCACCAGTGTCGATAACTGTAAATCCATCTTGATGCTCTACTAATTCCCAATTGTCAGGCACTTCCATTGCCAGCGTGATCGTCACTTGAAGTTTTTTCATTGCACTTATCCTAAAATAATCTGTTAAATAATGATTTGAATCGCAGTATAACTCATGGCAGTTCGCTTACCCATGACAGAATATCGTCGCCATTTTTTACGGACGGTAATCCCCTCATTATTAACTGCAGCTAAAGTAGAAACTAAGCTTCCTTTGCCTTTAATGCTGCACTGTTGCGAATCATCCTAAGTAAGCAATCCTAATCAAGCAACCTCAGACAAACAACCAACTTTCATATAAAGGCTTTTCTTTTTCAATCTGAAAAGTTAGTATCCTACTAAGTTAGTAAGGATTATATCAATTGAACGATTTAAGAGAAAAAACAGCATATTCATTGGGCTGGCATTTTGATAATAGCTACACACAGTTGCCACTATCATTTTTTACTAGGCAGCAGCCTGCAAAAGTGAGCGAACCGCATATTGTATTGTTTAACCAAGCACTGGCGAAATCACTGGGATTGAATACAAAAGCTTTATTAGACAATGATAATGCTGCAGTTTTCTCTGGTAACAAAACTCCCTTAGGCGCTGACCCTCTTGCTCAGGCTTATGCCGGCCATCAATTTGGTCACTTCAATATGCTTGGAGACGGCCGTGCATTATTGCTGGGAGAGCATATAACACCAGAAGGGGATCGCTACGACATACAGCTTAAAGGCTCTGGCGAAACCGCTTACTCTCGCCGTGGCGATGGTCGCGCGGCGCTAGGGCCAATGCTGAGAGAATATATTATCAGCGAGGCAATGTATGCGCTTGGAATCCCCACTACACGAAGTCTTGCGGTGGTGATTACAGGCGAACCTGTGTATCGAGATAAAGCACTTCAAGGCGCAATTTTAACGCGAGTGGCCTCAAGTCATATTCGCGTAGGAACCTTTCAATTTGCGTCATCACTCCGTGAAACTGAGGTCATTCAAAAGCTGGCGGATTACACAATAAATCGCCACTTTCCTGAGCTTGCTTCCACCAATCACAAATATCAATCCTTGCTAGATGCGGTGATTGAACGCCAAGCAAACTTACTTGCAAAATGGATGCATATTGGTTTTATTCATGGCGTAATGAATACCGATAATATGACCATTTGCGGTGAAACCATTGACTATGGACCTTGCGCATTTATAGATACGTATGATGCTGCGGCCGTTTTCAGCTCGATTGATCAGCAAGGTCGATATGCTTTTGGTAACCAGCCTCATATTGCGCAATGGAATCTTGCGCGATTTGCTGAAACTTTACTTCCACTTTTGCATCAAGACATAAAACAATCAATTGAGATTGCGGAAGATTCTCTCAGAACTTTCCAAGTGAAATTTAAGCAATATTGGCACTCTGGCATGCTCGCTAAATTAGGCTTATTCACAGATGAATCTGAGGATGTTGCGTTGATAGATGATTTACTGACATGCATGGAAAAATATAGCATGGACTATACCAATACTTTTCGTGATTTAGCTTCAGTATCAAATATACAAGTACCTATGTTTGATCAACCAGATTTCATCACATGGCATAGTCGTTGGCAGCAACGATTATTTGCTCAGGATGCCACATTAGATCGTGCGATTCAATTAATGTTATCAACCAACCCGGCCGTTATTCCACGTAATCATCAGGTAGAGGCGGCCCTAAGTGCAGCAGAAGCCAGCGATTTCACAGTGTGTGAAAGCTTACTTGAAGTATTATCGAAGCCATTTAGCGAGTGCACTAACATCGCCTATTACCGTATGCCCCCGGCACCATCAAACACACCTTACAAAACTTTCTGTGGAACTTAGCAAACCAATAAAAAAGTGTTTGAATAAAAAGCACCTTGCCACCTAGTTAAATTGCTTGCATTACGTTAGTTGTGTGGGTTTATTTTCTATCGCCCCTGCCATGAATGATGCTCGATTATGCACATCATTCATAAAGTCGTGGCTATACTTTTAATTTCAATTGCTACCACTTTTTAGATTTAAACGCAACCACTGCTTAGTGTTAAAACAACAGGTAAAACTAATATGAAAAACTGGTAACTGTTGGACTCTGCTGGGGTTGCCGCGCCATTTGTCTGTATACTTCAGGATACCAATATAAAAACAGCTGCTGATTACAGTTAGTTATTAACTCGTGACTTGCTCAAAAGCATGGTGTTTAATTTAACTTTTAATTAACGATAGGGAAATCATGAAAAATATAAAGCTTAAAAACGCTTTTGCAATGTCACTCATGGCATTCAGCATTTCAAATGTTTATGCGCTTGATAATACTGCAACTAGCACTAGCGGCAATACAACAACTGCAAAGCCTGTAACCGAGCAAATAGTTGACACTTTAACAAAATTAGCCGGCGGCCCACATGCCGGTTACCGTGCAAACCATGCTAAAGGCATTGTAGTGTTGGGCGATTTTACGCCAGCTAAATCGGCTGCTAGCATTACCAAAGCGGCGCATTTACAAACAACAAACAGCCCAGTAATTGTGCGCTTTTCTGACGCTACTGGTGTACCAACCATACCAGATGCAGATGGCAATGCTTTTCCTAAAGGCATCGCCATTCGCTTTACCCTGCCAGATAGCACAACAACAGATATTGTCAGTATTTCAACCAACGGTTTCCCTGCTGCAACACCAGAAGACTTTTTAGGTTTACTCAATGCAATAGCAGCAAGCGACCCAAGTGCACCAAAGCCTTCGCCAATTGAAACATTTTTAGGCTCTCACCCAGCAGCAAAAAATTTCGTTAACATGCCTAAATTACCACCAGTAAGTTTTGCCACACAGGGTTTTTATGGCGTAAATGCATTTAAATTTACTAATGCAAAAGGTGAAACGCAGTATGGTCGCTATCGCATTATGCCGGTTAATGGCCAGCAATTTTTAAGCGCGGATGCTGCTAAAAAAACCACACCCAATTATTTGTTTGAAGATTTACCAAAACGCTTGGCTAAAAAACCAGTGCAATATAAATTATCAGTTCAGTTGGC
>JAYWDO010000020.1:0-18887 GCA_043779795.1 Pseudomonadota bacterium | reverse complement strand
ACCGAGTTACGAACGGTTAATACGTATGGCCGATCAACTGGAGCGCCAGCCCCCAGCATTACGCGCCTGGGTACTGTCCTATTTAGCCGAGATGGCGGCGCGCTTAGGTGATGCTCAAGCCGCCGAAACCCACTATCGCACCGCCCTCACGGCTGATCCGAGCGATGCATTCCTACTCGCCGCCTACGCCGATTTGCTGCTCGACCAGACGCGGCCGCAAGAGGCCATAAAATTGCTCAAAGGCCAGGAACGCGCCGACGGCTTGTTACTGCGACTGAGTCTCGCGCAACGCGCCGCCGGTGATGAAAAATGGCGCGAGTCGCGTGACCTACTTGCAGCGCGATTCGCGGCCGCGAAACTACGCAACGATCGCGTCCACCTGCGCGAAGAAGCACGTTTCACGCTGCACTTATTGGACCAACCACAAGTCGCGTTGGCGCTCGCACTTGAAAACTGGGCGATTCAAAAAGAACCGGCGGATGCGCGATTGGTGTTGGAGGCCTCTAGCGCGGCTAAGGTGCCGCAAGCGGCTGTGCAGGTTCGCGACTGGATTTCGGCAAAACGGCTTGAAGACGTAGGAATCGGGGTGGTCGATGGTACGGCTTCTCAATAACCTTCGTGGGCTGGGTGTCTGATCGTCCTTGAATGAGCGGAGTCCAATTTAGTGGACGGGCAAGTCATCAGAGTTATGCGGCAATTTGATTGCTAATGTAATACTGATTGGCGAAGTCTGCAGGTGTAATGATAATAAGGCTACATACTATATGTTAAGTTTAATATTTACACGGAATTTGCTTGATAATTAGACTGCGTGAATTAAACTAGAGTATCAATCTAATCATCAGCATTTACCAATTGAATTGCAAGGAGAAAACTGTATTGACTAACATTCCACACAGTGAATGGACACTGACTATTAAGGGTATGTCATGCGCATCTTGCTCAAATCGGGTAGAGAAGGCGCTGGCTAAAGTGCCAGGTGTATTGTCAGCCGAGGTCAACCTCGCGTTAGAAACTGCACAAGTTTCAGGACTGCATGAAGATGTAACAGCAGCTAAATTAATAGATGCTGTGCTAGCGGCTGGTTATCAGGCTGAAGAAGTAAAACATGGTGCTACTGATACGCTTGTAGCTATTCCGTCACAACAGCTTAATGCTTATAGTTGGTGGCCTGTGGCGCTTTCTGCAATATTATCGTTGCCTTTAGTATTAGCGATGGTTGCTAATTGGTTGGGCTGGCATGGTCAGTTGTCGGGTTGGTTACAATGGGCTTTAGCGACTCCAGTACAGTTTTGGTTAGGCTGGCGTTTTTACAAAGCAGGCTGGAGCGCAATTAAGGCCGGTGCTGGCAATATGGATTTACTCGTCGCCTTAGGTACTTCGGCCGCGTATGGTTTGAGTGTGTATCTTTTATTCAACCAGCAGCATGCAGGTATGCATCATCTCTATTTTGAATCTTCTACCATCGTGATTACCTTGATTTTGTTGGGTAAATGGTTAGAAAGTCGAGCTAAAAGGCAAACTACTGAAGCTATTCGTGCACTGAATGCTTTGCGACCAGAACGCGCAAATGTGATACGCAAGGGCAAGGAAATTCAACTGGCAATTTCTGCGGTTATGCTAGGTGATATAGTCATTGTGCGTCCTGGTGAGCGTATTGCTGTTGATGGTCGCGTTCAGCAAGGTGAGAGCCAAGTGGATGAGTCGCTGATTACTGGAGAAAATATGCCAGTAGCAAAAAAAAAGGGTGATATGGTTACAGGCGGTGCGGTGAATGGCGAAGGCTTGTTGCATGTCAGCACCACAGCGATTGGCGCAGAGTCTGTGCTAGCGCGTATCGTTCGTTTGGTAGAGTCAGCACAGGCTAAAAAAGCGCCTATACAACGGTTAGTGGATAAAGTAAGTGCAGTTTTTGTCCCAGTAGTCATTGTTATTGCTTTCATCACATTGCTGGCTTGGGGGCTAGTCGGTGGAGATTGGCAAATAGCCATCCTAAATGCAGTTGCAGTACTCGTCATTGCCTGTCCTTGTGCGCTAGGCCTCGCTACGCCTACCGCCATCATGGTCGGCACAGGCGTTGCCGCACAATATGGTATTTTGATTAAAGATGCTGAATCTCTAGAATTGGCGCATGCCATTAAAACCGTGGCTTTTGATAAAACAGGTACCCTTACAGAAGGGCATCCTAAGCTTATCGCGCTGGAATCAATTACATGGCTCACCGACGATGTATTAATGCTCGCCGCCAGTTTGCAGGCTGGTAGTGAGCATCCTCTAGCTAAAGCTGTCGTCAATGCAGCACAGTCCAAGGAGATTCTACTAAAATCGGTAGAAGAAATGCAGGCCATGCCAGGCAGGGGAGTCACGGGCCTCGTTGACGGTCAAAAGGTATACTTGGGTAATACACGTTTAATGGAGGAGCTTAGGGTTGAGCTCTCAGCACTTAAAGCACGCTCAATAGCGCTGGAGGCAGAGGGGTGCAGTATTTCTTGGCTTTGTATTTCAGTACCAATAAATGCCAACAAGCCAGAACTGCTTGGATTGCTGGCATTCGGTGATTCGATAAAGCCAACAGCGCTTAAAGCAATCAAGCGTTTGCAAAATCAAGACATACTGACAGTGCTAATATCTGGGGATAATCAAGGTAGTGCCTCAAATGTTGCCCGTCAGCTAGGCATCACTAAAATATACGCGCAAGTATTACCTGAAGATAAAGCTAATATCTTGGCACAGTTGAAACTCACTGAAGGCCTAGTTGCAATGGTGGGGGATGGTATTAACGATGCGCCTGCGCTAGCTGCGGCTGATATAGGTATTGCAATGTCTAGTGGTACAGATGTTGCTATGCAAGCTGCAGGCATCACTCTAATGCGTGGAGATCCTGCATTGGTGGCCGATGCGATTGATATTTCAAGACGAACTTATGCCAAAATCAGGCAAAACCTATTTTGGGCATTTGTATATAACATTGTAGGTGTGCCTCTGGCAGCACTAGGCTTACTAAGCCCAGTGATTGCTGGTGCGGCTATGGCATTAAGTAGTTTTAGCGTTATTTCAAATGCATTATTACTGAAACGTTGGAAGCCGGATTCCGATACGAATTAAGCTGATGACTACTACACTAATCTAGCAACTCATTCTGGCGACGCTTGGACTTCTAGTTTACGTAGTTGCTTGGCAGCTTCTTCAGCGCGAACATCGTCAATAACCCGCATGACACTTTTCAAATCTACAGGTTTATTGCTTTGCCTAAAGTGGCCGGTTAATTCGGTTTCTAACTTTAGGTTACCATGTGAATATAGCGCCCAGATTTCTTTGCCATATTGCGTGGTGAGCAACTCGGGTGCAAAACGTCCGAAATAGGCGCTTAAATTGCCAACATCTCGCTCTAACATGTCTTTAGCGTGATTGTTACCAGCAGCATCTACCGCTTGAGGCAGGTCGATAATCACAGGGCCATCGCTACTCATTAAAATGTTAAATTCAGATAAGTCACCATGAACAATGCCTACACATAACATGCGAACGACTTCTTTAATCAAAGTGCTATGGTGTTTTCGCGCTTCTTCTGCAGTAAATATAACATCATTTAACCTAGGTGCAGCATTACCGTTAGCGTCTGTGACCAGCTCCATTAACAATACGCCTTCATAGAAGTTGTATGGCTTGGGCACGCGTACACCAGCATCTGCAAGGCGATATAGAGCATCAACTTCAGCGCTTTGCCAAGCTTCTTCTTGTGCTTTTCGTCCGAATTTAGAGCCTTTTTCCATCGCACGCGATTGGCGGCTGTTTTTCACTTTCCGGCCTTCTGTGTAATCCACACTTTGGCGAAAACTACGTTTATTGGCTTCTTTGTAGACTTTAGCGCAACGAACATCGTCGCCACAACGTACAACATATACGGTCGCTTCTTTGCCGCTCATTAGCTGACGAACCACATCATCAATCAAGCCGTCTTCGAGTAGGGGTTCAAGTCTTTGTGGAGTTTTCATAGGGTTGGATGATACGTGTTGAACCTAGCTAGCGTCAATCAGTGCGACATTAAGTTTTTTTGTAAATAGTCGCTATCCGGCAGGTAGCCCTAGCAAGCACTGAACGCCTATTGACTCTTGTTTTAGTAGGTAACTCATATCAATCCTGATGCAATATTGATAGTTAATGCGACTAATGTCGTATTGAAAAAGAAGGCTAATACACAATGTATTAAGCCTGTTCTTCGCATTGATCTGCTGGTAAAACTTACGTCAGCCGTTTGACCTGATGTGCCAATGACACAAGCAAAATAAAGAAAATCGCTATAATCAAGCGTAGATGTTCCTGGAAACTCTAATCCACCTGACCCACCATGTTCTTTGGCAACGTAAAAATCATGCGCATAATGTAGTGCAAACATCACTTGCGTAAACGCCCAAGAAGATAAAATAGTCAGTATGGCAAGGGTAACATGAGCATAACGCAACAAGCCGTGCATATCTTTTACCACAGAAAGCTCTGCAACGATTGCACCAATGGAAACAATCGCCGCAATAATCACCATTCCTAGTACCACATATTTGCCATCATCTTGCATGAGGGCACGAGTACGAATTTTTTCATGCGATGTCCAAAACATCATGTGAGCGGCTAATATCAAGTAAAGCCAAGTACCAACGTTCCAACCAAAAATTGCCCGTGTAATTCCATGCGACGCCAAGTTATAGGGCAGTAACAGCGCGGCAAAAATACCGACTAGAATCGAGCTGAAAAGTCGGGGGCGTGTCAGAATAATGCGGATGAAAGTTGGGTACGTTGAGTGATGCGTTTCAGTCATATTATTTGTAGCTTATGGAGACTTTATCAATTAAAAGTAATATCAATTAATTATACAAGAGGGTCTGATCTGAGTCCGAATTAGTTAACGGGCAAGTCATCAGAATAATGCTGCGATTTGATTGCTAATGTAATACTGATTGGCGAGGTCCTCAGGTATTTGGTTACCTATTTTTGCATGTCACTATATACAATTGTAAAGCTGTTCCAATATAAATTTTTATGTAAACATTTAAATATGCCATAATTATGTTGAAAATTACACATTCTTATAAAATAATCTTTAAATAAAGTTAATCATAAAAATTTTGAATTCGCCTAGTCTCAAATGTGTATTAAGCCAGCTTATCAGCCTCACAAATGAGCGTGATTTAGCTGCGCTGGAGCTTTCACTGGCGCAGGGTCTGTTTGATTTGATTGCGCCGCTCAATTTAGATACGACTAAATCGGTCACTATTTATCACGCTAAAGATATTAGAAAACAAATTTTTACAGAAGTCGTTGTTGGCAAAGAGTCCGATGGATTTTCGCAATCATTAGCTATGAAGCAAAAGCTTACAGAGTGCTTCACATCTGCAAAGACTTCGGCCGATACACAATCAGAAATGAGTAATGTCACGCTGTATCCACTCAGTAACTCAGCAGGTAATATAATGGCTGTTATTGGCATTGAGGCTGAGGTTCTTGATCCGCATATTCATGAAACAATCACTCTGCTGTTGCAAATATATCAAAATTTTACTGGTCTGATTGTCGATAATGAGCACGACACATTAACCGGACTACTTAATCGCAAGACATTTGAGACTAAAATCAACAAGACGTTGTCACAGATACATAAAGCCAGTAAGCGTAAGGACGATAAAACCGGCCAACAGTATTTTTTGGCGATTTTTGATATTGATCATTTTAAAAATGTAAACGATGAATTCGGCCACCTTATCGGCGATGAAGTTTTGCTTTTATTATCACAGCAGATGACGCAGACATTTCGCGAAACTGATTTGATATTTCGCTTTGGTGGAGAAGAGTTTCTAGGTATGTTCGAATGCTCGAATGTTGAGGACATACTGCATGTTCTCGAGCGGTTTAGAGAGCGGGTCAGCCATTTCCAGTTCCCGCAAGTAGGCCATGTTACTGTGAGTGCCGGTTACACTGAGATTTCTGTTGATGATAGTTCTAGCCAAGTAATAGACCGTGCCGATTTGGCACTTTATTTTGCAAAAAATAATGGCCGTAATCGTATTTGCAATTACGAGCAACTCGTGGCGGATGGAAGTTTGGTGGAAAATAAAAAAGAAGGCGATATAGAGCTGTTCTAAAAGTCACATTTTTCATGAAATCGTATTTTCATGCTGAATTTTTGATTAATTGAGTATGCCTTTGTGTCCATTTTATCTATAGGCCTGATTGCAGACCAAAAAAAACAAAAAAATCTGAATCGGCGCACTAATGTCTTTTGGCAAATTAATTGTTAGCTTGCGTTTAAATGTCAGTTTTGATTCTTCTGCAATTTCTCCTATCAAAATACTATCTTTTATTACTTCATAGCGCGTAGCAAGTAAACTACTTTTGCGAACCAATTCACCAGTAAATGGCTGTGTAACGATGATAGTAGGGCGTTTAAATAGCTTCTTTGATGGTCCAACATCGGCAGATGCAATAATCGTATCACCATTTTTAAGCGTGAATCTAATGCCATTAAACCAATCACGGTTTAAATATTCAAATTCAATTAAATAGCGATGCGATTGATAGTCAATTTCAATGTTAGCGTTCAAGAAACTTGGCATACTATTTTTTAATCTTGCGTTTGTGGCTACAGCAACATCAGGCCAACGTAATTCACCTACTTGTACACCAAAAGCGTCAATTATATTGAATACAAAGCATGATAGCGCTGAATGTTGTTTGCCAATAAGCATGTTACTAAAATTGTGTGCCCATATAAATACCAGCTGATTATATGTCTTATTACACCATTAAGTATTTATAATCAACGATTACCGGGCACATGGCTAGTTGATGTTAAAAATTGCAAAAACTATACACATCTGTATACTTGAGAAATTACATTCATCATTACGCTAGAAAGAAGATTGTTATGCAAATTCAAGTAAAAAAATCTCAAGTCAAACGTACCCATTTAGGTCTTGCTTTACTAAGTTGCTTAGCGATTTCATCCTGCGCAGGTTTGGCAAATAAGCAAGTTAGTTCTGCACGCAAGGATTGGCCTAGTTTCGGCCGTGATTTCACTAACCAGCGTTTATCACCACTCTCGCAAATTAATCAGAAAAATGTTAAAGATTTAGCGCTAGCTTGGCAGTACAAAAGTGGCGTGACGGCTAGCTTTCAAGCAACGCCAATTGTGACTAACGGCGTAATGTATGTGGCATTGCCATACAACCATGTAGTTGCACTAGATGCAAAAACTGGAAAGGAGCTTTGGCGCTATAAGCATGAACGTAAAGCTAACTGGAAAATGTGTTGCGGCCCAGCCAATAGAGGCGTAGCGGTAAGTGATGGCAAGGTATTTATTGGCACAGTGGATGCACGTTTAATTGCGCTTGATGCTAAAAGTGGTGCAAAGATTTGGGATATTGATGTCGCAGACGATACAGCGCTAACGGAAAATATCAGCTTTTTAAGTAAAGCCGATGCTAAAAGCGGCAAAGACATGTATGGCGGCACTGGTGTAGGCGTAGCAATGGCGCCAGTGGTGTATCGCGGTAAAGTGATTGTTGGAATTACCGGCGTTGGCTACGGTCTGCATTTAGACACGCCTACCTTAGATGCGCCGCTAGGCGCAGTGGTTGGTGTAGATGGCCGTTACGGTCGCCCAGGATTTTTAGCTGCTTATGATATTAAGAGCGGTAAACGTATTTGGCAGTTTGATACGATCCCAGCGCAAGGTTGGGAGGGTGCATTTGTAGAAACCACGTCAGATGGCATTTCATTGAATCGTAATGTGGCTGCAGAAAAAGAAAATTTAAAAAATAATAAAGAGGCTTGGAGATATGGTGGAGGTTCGGCTTGGACCACACCAGCGATTGATACTAAAACCAACACTTTGTATTTCGGTACAGGCAACCCATCGCCACAAATGAATGATATTTCACGCCCTGGTGACAATCTCTATACAGTTTCATTGGTGGCTTTAGACACTGAAACTGGCAAAATAAAGTGGCATTATCAACAAGTGCCACATGATCTTTGGGGTTATGATCTAGCCAGCCCACCGGTGTTATTTGACTATAAAACTAACGGTAAGACTATCGCTGCTGTAGGTCAAGCCAGTAAAACTGGTTGGTATTATGTCAATGACCGCGTTACAGGTAAGTTGCTGATGAAATCAGATGCGTTTGTACCGCAAAAAAACCTGTTCGCCAAACCGACCAAAGAAGGCACCGTACTTTATCCAGGTATTTTAGGCGGCTCAAATTGGAGCCCAAGCGCATTAGATGAGTCTAAGCAAATTAGCTTTGTGGTGGGTATACACTCACCCATTAAATATACTTTGGTAGAAGAAACGGCTAAAAATGGCGCACCGGCCATTCGTTATGCGGCATCTGAGCCTACAAAAGACCCACGTTGGGGGGTAATGTCAGCCATTAACTTATCCACTGGCAAAATTAAGTGGCAAGTTAAAACCGATCAACCGCTAATTGGCGGCCTATTAGCCACGAGTAGCGGTTTGCTATTTATGGGTGAGGGTAGTGGAAACTTCAATGCTTACAGTAGCAATACAGGTGATTTGTTATGGCAGACAAAAGTAGATGCTGGGGTAAATGCACCACCTATTACTTATGAAATCGACGGTGTGCAATATGTTGCGGTAGCTGCGGGAGGTAATTCTATATTTGGCTATACGGCTGGCGACAATATCATGGTGTATGCGCTAAGTAAGAGATAGTTGAAACTAGCGGTGCTTTAGCTTTAAGTAAAGCACCGCACAAGCTAGTACAAGCGTGATGCTGTTTGCCACAATAATAGGCCAGCTCACGATTAATATGCCATAGATTAGCCAGCCAGCAACACCAAAGCTAAACAAGCTATACATGGGTAAAGAAACGCCTGACAAATCATGCGTTTTCCAAGAGTGGTGCGCCTGTGGTACAAAAGCAAATGTGGTTAAAAATGCGGCAAAATAGCCAATCAATTCTGTTGCGTTCATGTGTGTTTAACCTGTATTTCCATATTAATAGACTTCTTATCAACCATGCTCGTACCAGCGCGTACTTTTGTTGACGATAGCCACTATAGACAGCATGACAGGCACTTCTATTAACACGCCAACAACCGTAGCAAGCGCAGCACCAGAGTTGAAACCAAATATAGCAATGGCCGTAGCCACGGCTAGCTCAAAAAAATTAGACGCGCCTATCAAAGCCGATGGACCAGCAACGCAATGCGCTACTTTAAATTTTTTATTGAGCCAATAAGCCAAGCCAGCGTTGAAATATACTTGAATTAAAATTGGTATCGCAAGTAATAAAATCACTCCTGGTTGTGCCAATATTTGCGGCCCTTGAAAAGCGAACAATAATACCAATGTGAGCAAAAGTGCAGCGAGTGAGAATGGCTGCAATTTAGCTAAAACATTATCTAAAGCTAATGCATTTCCTTTTAAAATGGCACGCCCAATCTGGCTGATTAAAATAGGCACAATGATAAATAGCACAACAGATATTGCTAACGTATCCCAAGGCACATGAATGCTCGATACACCTAGCAACAATGCCACAAGCGGGGCAAAGGCAAATAACATGATGACATCATTCACCGCAACTTGCGATAAAGTGAATTTGGCATCGCCATTACATAAGTTGCTCCAAACAAACACCATCGCAGTACAGGGTGCAGCAGCGAGCAATATGAGTCCTGCGATATAGCTATCAATTTGATCAGCAGGTAAGTAGGGCGCAAACCAGTGGCGAATAAACAACCAAGCTAAAATAGCCATTGAAAACGGTTTAACCAGCCAGTTGATACCTAACGTCACGGCAAAGCCTTTACCATGCTGCGCAACTTCCATCATTTTGCTTAAATCAATTTTCAGCAGCATTGGAATGATCATTAGCCAAATTAATAATGCCACAGGTAAATTCACTTGTGCCAGCTTCATATTGCCTATTGCCTGAAATACGCTAGGGACAAGCTTACCGAGCAATATTCCAACCACAATACAAGCGGCCACCCACCAAGTAAGGTTTCGTTCAAAAGCATTGATTTTAGATTTTTCTTGCATATTATTTAGGTATTATCTTTGCATTAATTAGTGAAGCTCTTACTCGGTAGTAAACGTTTAATGATGCTAACTATAATTAGCGCAGCTGTACCCGCAACAATGCCAAATATGCCATTTAAAAGTGCTGGCACAATGGCCTGCAAAAAACCGTTATTTAGCGTAGTGGCATAATACTCAATCCAGTGATGGATGGTAGCAATACCGTGCGTGAGAATCGCGCCGCCGACTAAAAACATTGCAGCAGTGCCCACAGCGGATAAAGTTTTCATCATATAGGGCGCAAATCCTAAAATGCCGAAGCCCAATTTACGTTTAAGTGCAGAGCACACATTTTCGCCCTTACAAGACGCCAAATAAAGACCGCCATCATCCAGTTTAACAATACCAGCAACTAAGCCATAAACGCCGATGGTCATAATGCTGGCAATAGCTGTTAGTACAATAACTTGCTGGATGAATGGTGCGGTGGCAACCGTACCCAAGGTAATGACAATAATTTCAGCAGATAATACGAAGTCTGTGCGTATTGCACCTGCAATTTTTTCTTTTTCTAAGATTTCTTGAGGAATGCTTTCGTCTTGACCAATTAAACTCTTTTGTTCTTGATGATTGATTTCAGTGCGCTGAAAAAAACCATGAAAAAGCTTCTCAACACCTTCGTAACATAAAAACAAACCGCCAAACATTAGTAGTGGTGTTACTGCCCAAGGTGCTATAGCGCTAATAGCAAGCGCCGTAGGCACCAAAATAATTTTGTTAATGGTTGAGCCTTTGGCTACGGCAAAAACAACGGGCAACTCCCTATCTGCATTAACACCAGATACTTGTTGAGCATTAAGCGCTAAATCGTCGCCCAAAACACCCGCAGTTTTTTTTGCGGCAACCTTTGTCATGACAGAAACGTCATCCAAAATAGTTGCAATATCATCGATAAGTGTTAAAAGACTCGCACCTGCCATGTTGAAGCGTCCTGATTAGGTATTTTTTGTGACTGAATTATAACCAGTGAATCTTAAATGATGAAATTGAAAATGGGTTTTGTATGGAGGGAGCGGCTAAGTCTAGTGAAGACACTACTGTGATGGCGGTAGATTTAAATACTTTGTAAGTAAAGTTGAGAGCTTAGGCCAAAAAAATGGCCCAATTAAGGGCCATTTTTTTGGATTCTTAGTTACTAAGCTTTCTGGATGTTAGAAGCTTGTTTACCTTTTGGTCCGTCTGTTACATCAAAAGTTACGCGATCATTTTCTTTCAAGCTTTTGTAGCCGCTATCAACGATTGCTGAGAAATGAGCGAATAAATCGTCGCCGCCTGCATCAGGAGTAATGAAACCAAAACCTTTAGAATCATTAAACCATTTAACTAAACCTGTAGCCATATCTTATTCCATACTTTAAAAAAGGGAGGCACCCTAAATGAATGGGATTTTTTTAAATAATTAGTTTTTGAGAACTTACTAAATTAAACATCCAAACGCCTAAATTACTTTTTACGGGGAAACATTTGCTGTGTCAAGTATTATTTTGATAATCTTTATAAAATAAGCAAAAAATCTTAAAAACGTTATTCTAAGCGTGCACTAGCGATGTTTAACTTAGATTAAATACATTTATTGATTAATCATAATGTTAAGGTTATAATGCGCGCGAAAGATGTGTAGTATTTTTGAATTACATTAAATAATTTAAGTCAATTCAAATTTACTTGTGCTGCAAGCTCCATGAGATTGTTGCTTAATTACTTGCATCAAAATTATTACTGGAGATTTAGCATTGGCAAAAGAAGAACTGATTGAAATGAGTGGTGTGGTAATGGAGATATTACCAGATTCACGTTATCGCGTAACGTTGGATAACGGGCATAAATTAATCGCCTATACTGGCGGTAAAATGAAAAAAAATCACATCCGCATTTTAGCGGGTGACAAAGTAACGTTAGAATTATCACCTTATGATATTAATAACGGCCGCATTACTTTCAGACATATTGAATCTAATGGTGCTACTTACACGCCAAGAAAACGTACCTATTAACGTTTAAGTACGATATGGCTCATTGCTAACGCTAGCTTTGAGCCAAGTAATGTATCTTTAAATCTATTCATCATAATTAATTCATATACTGTTGTTGTGTTAACTTAAACGTTAACGGCTAAATAGTATTATTTATATTGTGCTGCAAATCAATTGGATTTTATTTAGTAAAAATCATCTCTTAATTTGATGTATATCAAATTTTAATAGCGTGACAGCACTATATTCCCCAGGCTATTTAAGCTTCAATCAAGCGCATTCAAAATTGCATCAAAATGCCACCACGGATGTTAGCCACCTAAGCAGGTACGCTTCTGGATTTTTTGTCTGGAGACTGTATGCCGTTATCACAGTCATAAATCGCTGCAACTTTGAATCTTTTCAAAGGCGTCGTCACCAAGTGTGTTGGGCTTGCGTCTATCGCAGGTTTGAATTGGTCTACAATACAACCAGAATGAAGCACGATGCTTGACCCGAGCGTCAGAATAGTTATCACCTCAATTTTTGGCGTATAGTCCGCTTCGGAGAGGCGCATTATGCAACGCCATCATCTGTTTTAATCTAACAGATGGCTCACTGCAACAAACTAACGCTAAAGAACAATTAAAGAAGAAAAGTATCGACCTATCGTGACCAGCCCTATACAATTTAAACGCGTAATATCATTTTATGCGCTACTAGTCACGATAGCTGTAATACACAGTGAAGTTCAAATCTCCCGTTAATCAATCAATTGGAATGGCCGATAACGCGTTATCCTTATGTCAGACATTCCGTTAATGTAAACAAACGATTTTTTGATTCACTGTTATAAAGTACATGGAATAAATAATGACACCGCTAGAACTTGCTCGTCAAACCTTAATGCAACTTTCTAAATGCCAGACACCGCCAACACCAGAAAATTTTCGTCGTGTGTATGATGAAATTTCAGGGGTTAAGTCGGTAGACCAAGCGACGATTCTAAGTAAATCACTTGAAAAAGTATTGCATGACTTAGGAAAAGCCAAGCCAAAATATTTGGCAGCGGCTCAAAAGATTTCTACTTTGGTTGATAAACAAGATGCAACAAACTTGGCAGACCAGCTTCGCAAGCTTTTTCCGGTCGATGCTGGTGCAGTGGATGAGGTAAATTGGGCCAATGTAATACGCACACTTATCAAACAGCTAGATGTTAACCACCAAGGTATCACGCTAAGTCGAAAGAAAGATGGCTTGAATCGCGTGATCATTAACTTTGCAAATGATTCTAACCAATTGGGTCAAAAAATTCAGGCGCTAGTAACTTCTTGGGGTGATGGTCATTTGGCCATTCAAACGGCTGAAACGCAACTAATAGTAAGTACTGAACCAGTACAAGCGCAACCCGCCAATGTTATGACTAATGCCGATAATAGTCAGCAAAAACTTGCTGTTATTTGGCGCGACATGTTGATTAGAACCATTAGTCTTGTAGTGTTGCCACAGCTGGCAGGTATACCTGGTGCGGCTCTCAGGGTAGATGCGCTGATTAAACGAGCACAAGAGTCTCAAGCTATTGAAGATGTGAATGATTTAAGTGAGGGTTTGAAATCAATCTTACTTAGAGCTGAAATGCAAAATGATTCTCAGCATCACATGCAAGAAGCGCTATTGCAAATGCTACGCTTGCTGATTTCTAGCATGGGCGAATTGACTATAGATGACAAATGGCTGCATGGGCAGATTCAGATTGTTCAGACCATTATTTCACAACCGCTCAATATTGATTCTATTTACAATGCAGAAAGTAGCCTCAAAGACTTGATCTTCAAGCAGGCAAGCATCAAGCCAGGGCTTATTGAGGCAAAAGACACACTTAAAAGCATGATCAGCACTTTCGTAAGTAATTTAGCCGACATTACAGCAACTACCAATACTTATGAGACTAAGATTAGTGAATATCAAAAGCAAATCAGCACTACTGAAGATATGGCGCAAATAAACACTATTCTTCAAAATTTGGTGAACGACATCAATACGATGAGCGCAGATGCAAAAAAATCTCACATTACTTTTCAAGAAACGCAAAAACGTGTTGTAGAAGCCGACAAGCAAATAAACGAACTTACGATTAAACTCGATTACATCAGCGAAGTTGCGCATGAGGATTTTTTAACCGGTGCATTAAATAGACGCGGCATGGAAAAGGCGCTTGAAAAAGAATTTGAGCGGTCTGATCGACATGGCACACCAATATCACTGGCGATGATAGATGTCGACCATTTCAAAAAAATTAACGATACCTTAGGACACTCTACGGGTGATGTGGCGCTTGCACATTTGGCCAAAGTTGTTAAAGGTGTTTTACGAGGCACTGATATTTTGGCGCGCTATGGTGGCGAAGAGTTTGTTGTAATTCTACCAGGCACAAAGCAGGCTGATGCTGTCAGCGTTATAACCGGGGTGCAACGCGAACTCACCAAGAACTTTTTTTTGCATAACAATGAGCGTTTGCTCATCACTTTTAGTGCTGGTGTGGCCGAACGTATGCCGGGAGAACCGGTTGATGTTGTTTTGCCGCGTGCAGATGCCGCATTATATGTGGCAAAGCAAACAGGGCGTAACCGCGTTGTTGGCGCGGGCCAGCGCTCATAACTAACTTGCATAGCAAGGATATTGAAATCAAATAAAACTACGCTTAAGCCAAAGTAATAGCAGTAGGTCAAAAATATGTGTTGCTAAAATGGCTTTATGAATACATTTTTCAGCACATTGTAATCATTAGCACTTTTGGATAATTGATGTGCTGCTGTGAATAAAACAGGTGGGATAAGGTCTTGTAAATAGGCGTTGATAACGCAGTACATGAATTTTTCATCTATGGTTTTAGAACATTATGCATTATAATTCGTTCGTTTTTTAAATATCCCTTTTCGGAAGAGTGGATGAGCGGTTTAAGTCGCACGCCTGGAAAGCGTGTTTAGGCTAATAGCCTAACATGGGTTCGAATCCCATCTCTTCCGCCAATACCTCCATATAATGCATTGATTTTTAACGATATTTTTAATTCACTTGTAGTTCCTACCTCTATTCTTACCCTTTTCGTATTGTTTACATAAAAAAACTAAGCTAGGTCCAATTTAGTAGAGGGGTCAGTCATCAGTAATGGATGACGATGATTCGTTTACAATAGCGCTACCTGCATTATATTGTTGTGGACATCTAATTTTTATCGACAGCTTTGGTGGTCCAATGAGTAACGCGATTCTGAAGACAATTACACGATTATGGCTAGCTAAACACACTGGCAATCCAGTGAGTGCCATGGCACAGCTAGGTCGGCGGCGATGAGGATACTGGTCACTGGGGCGAACGGTTTTGTCGGTCGCAACCTCTGTCTTGCACTTTGTCAGCAGCAACATGCAGTAGTAGTAGCGGTACGCGCTTTAGATGGCAGTATTGATGGCTTAGCGCAGGTTGTTACTATGGCTTCTATAGATGCTAATAGCGATTGGTCGGCCGCACTGCATGATGTTGATGTGGTCGTGCACCTGGCAGCACGCGTGCATGTGATGACTGATCATGCCGCTGACCCACTTGCTGAGTTTCGTCAGGTTAATGTGGCTGGTACATTAAACCTAGCACTGCAGGCCACTAAAGCCGGAGTGAAGCGGTTTATTTTTATTAGCTCAGTCAAGGTCAACGGTGAACATACCGAGATTGGCGAGCCTTTTACCGAAGAGAATGCGGCTAATCCGCAAGATGCTTATGGTCAGTCTAAGTTTGAGGCGGAACAAGGTCTGTTACTGCTTGCACAGCAAACGGCTATGAAGCTGGTCATTATCCGCCCACCATTAGTATATGGTGCTGGTGTTAAGGCTAATTTTTTCCGTATGCTACAGGCAATCAAGCGCGGCATTCCTATGCCACTGGGCGCAATACACAATAAGCGCAGTTTTGTCTACGTAGGCAATCTCGTGAGTTTGATCTTGCGCTGCCTTGACCACCCATTGGCGACTAATCAGGTGTTTTTAGTGTCGGATGGCCACGATCTTTCTACTACCGAATTATTACGCGCCTGCGCGCTGGCGCTGGGCGTAAAGTCTAGGCTGTTGCCGGTTCCGCAATGCTTGATTGAGTTTACTGCAAGGCTGTTAGGTAAGCGCGCTGTCGCGCAAAGACTGTGCGGCAATTTACAGCTAGATATTACCAAGGCACGCACTTTACTAGGTTGGAAGCCACCTATATCGGTGGCGGATGGCTTGAAAGCGACGGCGTTTGGTTTGATGCAAGGGAAGCGTAAGTAATGAAACGATTATTTGATGTGTATTTAGCACTAGTTGCCTTGTTGTTGCTGCTGCTGCCTATTGTCTTGGTGGCACTGCTAGTGCGGCTCACTTCCGTTGGACCAATCTTGTATTGGTCAGACCGGGTGGGGCGTTTTAACCGACTGTTCAAAATGCCCAAGTTTCGTACCATGCGCTTTGATACGCCAGCGGTAGCCACTCATCTGCTGGCAAATCCAGCAGCATTTTTAACACCGGTCGGTTCTTTTCTACGTAAATCCAGTTTAGACGAATTGCCGCAACTTTGGAGCATTATTCTAGGCGACATGAGTTTTGTGGGGCCGCGGCCCGCGTTATTCAATCAAGATGATCTGGTAGCATTGCGCACTGAATATGGTGTGGATCAGTTAGTCCCAGGCCTGACGGGTTGGGCGCAAATAAATGGGCGGGATGAACTGCCGATTCCAGAGAAGGTCAAGCTGGACGTGACTTACCTGCATGAGCAATCTTTTTACTTAGATATCAAAATCATCTTCCTTACGTTTTTGAAGGTGTTGCGTAGAGATGGTGTTCAGCATTAAATTGACATAAGAGATTGCGAGATATCTGCATTAGTTAATCGATAATTAATGCTTTCGTCAGATGTTATATTGATACAATATGCCTCTATGTGCAGCAACAAGACGACACAGTTAAATTAATGATCAATTAAATGAAAAAAGCGCTGATTAATCCACTTACTTTTCTTGCTTTATTGCATGATGTTACCGTCGCCAGCTTGGCCTGGGTTGCCGCCTATCTACTGCGCTTTAATTTTTCGATTCCTGTTGAGCACCTACACAATATGGGCCAATCTTTAATTTGGATCGTACCATTGCAGGGCGCTGTTTTTATTAGCTACGGCTTGTATCGCGGTATGTGGCGCTTTGCTAGCGTACTGGACTTAAAGCGTATTATCTTTGCCGTCGGCTCTGCCGCTATTTTGGTCGCAGCGCTGTTGTTTATGCTGAGTACGAATGTAATTATCCCGCGTTCTGTCTTAATACTAGACCCACTCTTGCTCATGTTGATGATGGGCGGCAGCCGCTTCACTTATCGTGCCTGGAGAGAGCATCAGCTCTATGGCAGCACGTTTAATCAAGGTGCGCCCGTCATTATTTTAGGCGCGGGCGAAGCTGCAGTGGCTTTAGTCAAAGACTTGGCACGCAGTACGCAATGGCAGGTAGTCGGTTTGCTGGATGACGACAAGTCGATGCTGGGACGTGAAGTGCTCGGCGTTAAAGTGATCGGCGCATTGCAAGATTTAGCAGATCTATATCAACACTACGAGGCTCAGCATGTGATTATTGCCATGCCTTCGGCACACCATCAAAAACGTCGGCAAGCGATGGAGCTTGCAAATCAGTTAGGCTTAGAAGTACTAACGGTACCAGCCATTGATGATTTAATGAGTGGCAAGGTCAGTGTTTCGCAAATTCGCAGGGTCGATGTAGAAGATCTGCTCGGGCGAGATGCCGTTAAGCTTGATAATCTCGGTTTGCATGAATTAATCGAAGGTCATGCGGTATTGGTGAGTGGTGCAGGCGGTTCTATAGGCTCTGAGCTTTGCCGGCAAATTGTTAAATTTAAACCTAGCACTTTGGTGTGTTTAGACATTTCGGAATATGCACTATACAAGTTAGAGCAAGAGCTCAGTGGATTGAAAGCGGCAACCAAACTATTGTATATGACTGGTGATGTGAAGAGTAGTCAGCGCGTTAAAGATCTACTGTTGCAATATCAGCCAACCGTGGTATTTCATGCGGCAGCTTATAAACATGTGCCGCTGATGGAACATGGCAATGTTTGGGAAGCGCTGTCAAATAATGTGCTGGGTACCCATACTCTGGCACAAGCTTGTGTTGAAGCCGGTGTGGCCAAGTTTGTATTGATTTCTACCGACAAAGCGGTGAACCCAACCAATGTCATGGGGGCGAGTAAACGACTGGCTGAAATGGTCTGCCAAGGTTTGCAGCATCCAGCGTTACCTGTCAAAAGCCAGACCTGTACCAAATTTGTGATCGTTCGTTTTGGCAATGTACTGGGTAGTAGCGGCAGCGTCATTCCTAAGTTCCGTGAGCAAATCGCGCAAGGTGGTCCTGTAACCATTACCCACCCTGATATCACCCGCTATTTTATGTCGATTCCTGAAGCCGCCCAACTGGTGATGCAGGCAGGTTTGATGGGCAATGGCGGAGAAATATTTGTGTTAGATATGGGTGAGCCGGTGAAAATAGCTGCGTTGGCTGCGGATATGATCCGGCTCTCAGGCTTGCAAATAGATGAGATTAAAATTGAATATATAGGGTTGCGACCGGGTGAAAAACTCTATGAAGAGCTACTGGCCGATGATGAGCATACTATGCAAACACCCCATGAAAAACTGAGAATTGCTTCAGCTCGACCGGTTGATCAATTATGGGTGAATAAACTATTAAGCTGGATTAACAGTAGTCAAAGCACTAACGAAAGTCATATCAAAAATGAGTTGAAGTTCTGGGTGGAAGA
>JAYWDO010000019.1:0-7436 GCA_043779795.1 Pseudomonadota bacterium | reverse complement strand
CCGGGCTGATCTACGACCAGACCATTGCCTTGACCAGCATCAAAGCCAACAAGGGATACCCGCAACACCTACGCTGTATCAAGTTCCACGATGCCGAGCACAACAGAGACTTGCTCTTCCTGACCAACAACTTCGAACTGCCTGCGCTGACCATCGCACAGCTTTACCGTTGCCGCTGGCAGGTCGAACTATTTTTCAAGTGGATCAAGCAGCATCTTCGGATCAAGCAGTTCTACGGCACCACAGAGAACGCGGTCAAAACACAAATATGGATCGCCATTTCGATTTACGTTTTGGTCGCCAACACGCCATTGTGAAGAAACGCCTCAAAATCAAGTCTTCGCTCTACACAATATTACAGATATTGAGCCTGACACTTTTCGAAAAAACACCACTCGATCAGCTACTTAACAATATGGAGCTACAAATGCACGAGACTGAAAATTATAACCAATTGAATTTATTCAACTAAATTGCCGGACACCACTGTAAATATATGATTACTTTAGTCCGAATTAATTCCCCATAATTTATCTGGGTAAGTAATTTAGATGAGCTTGTCACATAAAAGCCGAGTTTTTAAATATGAAAACACAAGCGATTACCATTACTTTGATCCAACTGGATATTGTTCATCATTGACTTTCTCCATCCAGCCAACCACCTTGCTATTTAGCTGTAAGTTTACTCATAAAATTAGACAACCATCCATCAATACTTTTATGACACGCTACTTCAAAGTTGGCTGGACTGACTCAGTCGTTTGTTGAATGTCTGCTTACGTGGGTATAGTGACATTCAGTATACTCAAAATGGGCTGCTGAGCGGTTTGTCTGGATGGAAAACGCTCGCCATGCACTGCTTGCTTCTTCATGGTAGCAAACAAGATTTTTGCTACCGCATTATCCCAATAATTGTCACGGCGACTCAACTCTCTGTACTAAAATGGCGTTTGGCAATGAATTGATGGTAATCTTTGCTAGCATACATAAAGTAATTGAAAAAAACATTTAGACCGACCGATATTGTGATGCGTTTTGGTGGAGAGTAGTTCGTCGTACTATTACCTGATAGCAGTCTTGATCAAGCAATTAAGACTATTTCGCGATTAAAACGTATGCTGACCAAGCAATTTTTTCTGGGTAATAACAAGCGATTGTTGATGATGTTTAGCGCAGGTGTTTCAATGTTTAAAAAATGATGAAGAGCAGGGTTGTGCTGAATAGGGCTGAACAAGCCATGTACCTAGCTGAAAAATTCGAAAAGAATCGCGTGATGACAGAAGCTGATTTAGTGACTATAAAAGAACGAATCAAATACTTGTTATTAAATCCCATTATATTAAAGTGGGTAATGATTAACCTATATTAGATAATCTAATTTATACTAATTTTTTAAATTTAACTATTAATACATCGTATTAGGCTATTTTCTGCTTATTTCTTATATATCAATTAAGGCTACACAAATTGCTCGCATTACCTGATAGTTGGTTATTATTGGATGCCATGATGCTTGGCGTTACCGATGAAGTGTATCTTATTGATGCTAACACTTTGGCGTTGGTGTATGCCGGTAAGAGTGCGTTAAAAAACACCGGCTGTGAGCTCGAGGTGCTGAAACAGCAAAATTTAGAGAACCTACTGGGTATCAGTATGCAGTCGTTGCAAAAGCATATAGATGAAAATCCTCATCATACGTTTTTTATTCGCTTGTTGCAGGACAACCCACCGCGAATCGGTAATGTTGAGCATAATCAGTTACGTGTGATGACTATGCTGTCATGCCAGCAAGAATTTCTGTTGATTATCAAAAGTAAATTAATTTTAACGCCAACGTTAAATTCAACTGAAGCGTGCATTAGCTGTAAAACTCAGTTTGAGCAAAAATTAAATGAGAGCGAAGAGCGCTTTCAGGTCATGGTTTCTAATACCCCTGGTTTGGTTTTTCAGTTTCAGCTTGATAATGATGGTGAAATTGATTTCATCTTTCTAAGCGATGGCTGTAAAGCATTACTAGGAATTTCTGCGGAAGAGCTGAAGGTGCACCCTAAATTATTTTATGCATTGATGAATGCAAGAGATAGAAGTTTGCTACGTAAACGCCTTGAGTTATCTACTATTGAGCTAAGCATGCTGGATTGGGAAGGTCGTGTCTGGATTGATGGTTGGCAAGATACTAAATGGATCAATATAAGATCTTTCCCTAGAGTACTCAATACTGGCTTGATTCAATGGGAGGGCATTATGATTAATATCACGCAAAGCAAAGCTGAAAAGCATTGTATTGAGCAATCTCGTCGTGATCTAGCTGAGCTAACTGCACACATGGAACATATTAAAGAACATGAACGTAGCAGAATTGCGCGTGAGATTCATGATGATTTGGGGGGTAATTTAACTGCCATAAAAATGGGCTTATCCTCTATCATTAATAGACTTAAAGAAGGTAAACCAATCTCTCTTGAACGGGCGCAAGGTTTACAAGTGATTGTTGATAGCACTTTTGAGGCTGTACATAAAATCTCAAGTGATTTAAGGCCTAATATTCTTGATTTAGGCATCGTGGCAGCATTAGAATGGCAATCTAAAGAGTTTGAAAAACAATTGGATATTGATTGTGAATTTACTTGCAATCAGTCTGAGGTGCATGTTTCTTCTGCTCAAGCGATTACTCTGTTTCGTATTTGCCAGGAATCTATGTCAAATATATCTAAACATGCAAAAGCCACCAGCGTTAGTGTAGATTTGAATGTTAGTGCAGATGAAGTAGTGATGACGATAAGTGATAATGGTATAGGCATTAAATCTAGCGACATGCTTAAGGTCAATTCATTTGGTTTGCGTGGCATGCAAGAGCGCGTGGCAACGTTACATGGCAGTTTTAATATATCCAAAGCCACTAAGCATGGGCAAAAGGGTACAGTTATTACGCTTAGATTACCAGCTGAGTAAATTGGGTGCAAAGATTGGGATTATTAGCTAAAATTCATTTTTACTCTTCAATGACGCTTTAGCTATTTACTTTAATTACACTATAAATTAATTTAACTCAGCTTTAATCCAGCGCAGTTTTAATTAGGCTAAATTAGCAAACTCAACACCGCTTTTTTTTAGAATATCGTTGACCACGGTTAAATGGACTACTTGTTTCTCAAGCACACGTAAGCGTTGTTTATCGATATTGATCTCAGTGGCAACTTCACCGCCGATGCTTTGCCTATCTTATCGTAGCCAGTTATCCCAAGTGGAGTAACTGATGCCAAGTTGCTTGGCTACCGAGGCAATGCCCATGCCCGTCCATTTTATTGACTAGGTACAAAATAGTCCGCCTGCTAGATTTTTACGCACTAGCTCTTTAAGAATAGGTTGCGTATTGTCCCGTTTGAATGCGCAGTTGCTGGTTTTTTAGCCGCGTGTTATGGACTGACGTAAACTGTAAAACCCATTTGACGTATCCGTTGCGCTACAGCTTCAAGCCACTCAGCTGATAAACGACTCAATCTTGGCGCTTCAGCCTGATAAGACGGACGTGCTAATCCATATAAATGCACACCCTGAACTACCTGCTTAACCTGACTAATCAATGTTAAATAAGTCAGAATATCAGCTTCTTTTGGTGGTTCACCATCCATCGCAAACATGCAAGTTTGTATAAAAGTCGGGCATATTTCCGCACAATGTTTAAGTCGCTCAATATGACTTTGCGGGTTAATATTTACATCATTGATACGTGCAATACCCTCTTTAGTACCAGCATCCAGCTTAAACCAAACTTCTCCATTGCACTTAGCTAGATGGCTAATGCTATCCAGCACTGTTTTCTTATCCATCAGACTACCATTAGTAATCAAACGTAATTTGATTGGATTAGAATGATTTACGCCATTTACATCACCCAGTAAGTGAAATTCACGCAACACTTTCTCAACCAACGCCAGCACATCAGGAAACTCTTTAGCACTGGTCGGTTCGCCGTTGCCAGAGAATGCAACATCTTTTAGATGTCGGTCACCTTCAGCAACATAGCATGCCATAAAGTCGCCGTGCAGCGCATAAGTTAAAAAAGACCTTAATTCACGCGCAAGAACTTCAAGCTCAATAGGTGGTGGTGTGCTACGGGCAAGATTAGGCACTTGGCAATACACACAGCGCCAGTTACAAGCATTATTAACGTTTAGATTGATGCCAATTGAAACCCCACCTGCACGACGAGACACTACTGGGTAGACATACTTCATGCCGCTTACATCGCGGTTATGATCAGTGATGGTGAGAAAATCTTGTATTGTCATACGATGGTGAGAAGCTTGAGTTTTTTGCTATTTTAAATCAAATAGTTGCAAACAACGTAACTTTAAGTGCAAGTTTGCGGTTTAATTTTTTCAGTGCATTAAGCTAATAATGCACACGTTGAAGCAGTGTCTACGATATTGGGGGAAAGTCCAGTTTGATGCTTATGACGATTAATCAGCTTTAGTCGTTAATTTTCTCGAAGCAAATAACCCCCCCGCATGCGAGGCTTTTTATTTGCTATTTTGTTAAAAAATTCAGTAATTAAGAATAGCTGAAATTTTTTGAAAAACAGTGCAACATTAATCTACAGCGTTATTTATATATTACTTAGTTTTTGTTGCAGTAGCCGCTGGTGCAGGATCTGCTTTAATTGCTTTTTTATCAGACGCTGGTTTTGCCGCTGGAGTTGCAACATCAGTTTTCTTAGCCGCTTTCGTTTCATTAACTGGTTTAGCATCTTTAGCTACAGGCGCAGCAACTTTAGTTACGCCGCTCACAGAAATTTCGCCCTTAATACTTTCCATTGTTTTATTGCCAATACCAGGTACATTATTGAGTTCTTCAACAGTTTTAAAGCCACCACTTTTCTTACGATAGTCGATAATTGCTTGTGCTTTTACAGGGCCGATATTTTTAAGGTTTTCAAGTTCAGTCTGAGTTGCTGTATTCAGGTTAACGCCAGCCATTGCGCTAATACTAAAACTTATAAAAGTAACTAAAGCTAACAACATTTTTTAATTTTTGATTCTCCTAGGTGTTAAAACTGGTAGTTTATAAAGTACAACTTTAATCAAGAAGCATGCTCATTGTAGTTATGAGTAAAATAATCAAAACGTTATAAAGCGCACAACGTGAGTTTACATCTTGCCACGCTAAGCTTACACCAACCTTACAACTTTAACTTATAACATTCAGCGTGAATAGCCTCTAATGCTTTAAGTGGGTCAGCTGCCTGCGTGATAGGTCTGCCGATGACTAAATAGCTAGCGCCATTTTTTAATGCATCTTCTGGAGTAACAACACGTGATTGGTCATTTTGGCTTATATTGGCCGGGCGAATACCTGGAGTGACTAAACAGAAGTCAGGGCCTAATTGCTTACGCAACACAGTTGCCTCTAATGCGGAACACACAACACCATCTAAATCAGCTTGTTGAGTGAGTTTGGCAAGATTAAGTACATGGGTTGCAAGGTCTGTTTGTATGCCTATTTGACTCAAGCTGGCTTGATTCATGCTAGTGAGTACGGTAACAGCAATTAAAAGTGGCTTCGTCTCACTATTGCCAATGGCTTGGCGCGCTGCCTGCATCATTTCTAGCCCACCACTTGCGTGTACGTTCAGCATCCAAACGCCTAAGTTACTTGCAGCGCTGCAAGCTTTTGCTACGGTATTTGGAATATCGTGAAATTTCAAATCTAAAAACACGCCAAAACCTGCTTGAGTGAGCATTTCAATAAGCTGCGGGCCCACCGCAGTAAAAAGCTCTTTGCCAATTTTTAGTTTGCAAAGCGCAGGGTCAAGCTGATTGACTAACTTTAGTGCGCTTGTAGCATCTGCATAATCCAGCGCGACGATTATTTTTGGGTCATTGTTATTGGTCATATTCATTTACATAATTAAACGGTAGTTGGTTCTGCTGGCAAAGCTTCCCATGCGTTACATGCAGGACATTGCCAATGATGATATTTAGCTTTAAAGCCGCAATGCTCGCAATGGTAGGCGGTTCGGTTGCCAATTGCGTGCCTTACTGCTTGTTGCATTAGTTGTGTATCTTGCTGACCTGTAGTTTGATTGTTTGTTTCTACAATCGTACGTGCCTGCAGTAGTTGGTCTAGTGTATTCAAGCTGGGTTTTTTAATCAATTCATTACGTGCTAATTTGGCCGCACTTTCAGCACCTTCCTCTGCGAGTGTTGCCTCGTAAAGTACGTTGAGTAATGAGGGTAGCTTATAAGTTTGTAGGTAGCTTAGTAATAAGCTTAGACCATCAGCCGTTTGATTAAGAGCGCGGTAACTGTTGAGTAGTTTAGAGGCAATTAATCCCAAGTATTCAGGTTTTTGGAACTCGATGCGCTTCCAAGTGGAAATAGCAGACTTGTGTTCATCGGCTTCTGCTTCTAAATCACCTAATAATACATTGGCCCGAACACAGTTTTTGTTGGCATTTAACGCCTTTTCCAGTTCTAATCTAGCCGTATGGGTGTCATTTGCCAACTTAGATTTAACCGCCATTTCACAGTAATAATGCGAGACTTCAACGCGGAAAGGTACGCCAGAAAGTCTTTCTAGCTCGGTAGCTGCTTTGATAGCACGCTCCCATTCACGTTCACGTACATAGATTTCTAGCAAAGCCCGTAAGGCTGGTTGACGGTAACGGTCGTCATTGAGTGATTCGAATAGCTCTTCAGCACGATCCAACAAGCCTGCCTTAAGGTAATCCTGCGCAAGCTCAGCAGTCACGGCAAGCTTTTGTTGCGGTTCGAGCTCTTTTTTTTCTAGTAAATTGAGGTGCAGGTGAATCGCGCGATCGACTTCACCGCGCCGTCTAAATAGGCTTCCTAATGCAAAATGCAGTTCAAGTGAGTCGGTGTTGGCTTGTACAGCCTCAGAAAAAGCTTCAATCGCTTTATCATGCTGATTTGTAATAAGAAAGTTTAAGCCCTTAAAATAAGCAGCTGGTAAAGCGGTTGATTCAGCGAGTAACTGTTTAAGGTCTACACGTGCCGCTAACCAGCCAAGGCTAAAAAATAGCGGTAGTGCGAGTAACCACCAAAATTCAAATTCCATTAGATGTCACTTTTTGATGATTGAGGTTAAGTGTGAAATGCATATTATGTGATTGCTTAGGTAATTATTGTTAGTAGTATAGGATGTAATTTTAGCTTAATTACATGAGTGTGTAAGGATTTAACAATTATTGATATTCTAAACCTATTCAAACCATAAAAAAACGGCAGCTATAAGCTGCCGTTTTGTAAGAACTTAATACATTAAAGCAAAAGCATTTAGCCTAAATCCACGCGCTCACGTAATTCTTTGCCTGCTTTAAAGTGAGGTACATGTTTTTCAGGTACCTGTACTTTGCTGCCAGTTTTAGGATTACGACCCAAGCGTGGTGGACGATAATTCAAGCTAAAGCTT
>JAYWDO010000018.1:0-7518 GCA_043779795.1 Pseudomonadota bacterium | reverse complement strand
CTTTAAAGTGAGGTACATGTTTTTCAGGTACCTGTACTTTGCTGCCAGTTTTAGGATTACGACCCAAGCGTGGTGGACGATAATTCAAGCTAAAGCTTCCAAAGCCACGAATCTCAATGCGCTCGCCAGTGGCAAGGTTATCAGACATCGCATCTAAAATCGCTTTTACTGATAGTTCGGCATCTTTCACCACTAGCTGCGGAAAACGCTCAGCAAGTAAGGTGATTAGCTCAGATTTAGTCATGCTCGTGTGCCTTTGTTATAACTAATTAGCTTATTTCTTGCTGTCTAATTTTGCTTTTAATAGTGCACCAAGATTGGTTGTACCAGCCGCAGCGCCATCATTAGGCACTTGTGGTGCAGCATCTTTAGCTTTAGCAGGTTTAGCTTTAGGCTTAGCATCAGTTTTTTCTTCAGTTGAACCTGTGGCACCTGATGGATCAGCAGAAAGTTGTTTCACGCCTAGTGAAATACGTTCTTTTTCTACATCAATTGCCAAGATAACAGCTTGAAGTTCATCACCTTTTTTGAAGTTACGGATAGCTTCTTCGCCAGTTTGTGACCATGATAGATCTGAAAGATGTACAAGACCATCAATACCACCTGGCAAACCAATAAATACGCCAAAGTCTGTAATTGATTTGATTTGACCCGAAACGATGTCACCTTTATGGTGCGTTGCAGAGAAATCATCCCAAGGGTTAGCTTGGCATTGTTTCATACCTAATGATAAACGACGACGCGCTTCGTCTATTTCAAGAATCATGACTTCAACTTCGTCACCTAATTGTGCAATTTTGCCCGGGTGAATGTTTTTGTTGGTCCAATCCATTTCTGAAACGTGTACTAAACCTTCGATACCTGGCTCGATTTCAACAAACGCGCCATAGTCAGTTAAGTTAGACACTTTACCGAATAAGCGTGTGCTTACTGGGTAACGGCGAGTTAATGCAACCCATGGGTCATCGCCTAATTGTTTGATACCTAATGAAACGCGATTTTTCTCTTGATCGAATTTCAAGATTTTCGCTTCAACTTCTTCACCTACTGTAAGCACTTCTGATGGGTGCTTAACACGGCGCCAAGCCAAATCAGTAATGTGTAGTAAACCATCAATGCCGCCTAAATCTACGAACGCGCCATAATCAGTAATATTTTTAACGATACCTTTAACAACAGCACCCTCAGCCAATGTACCCATTAAGGCTTCACGGTCTGCACCCATGCTAACTTCCATTACAGCACGACGTGAAACAACGATGTTGTTACGTTTACGATCTAGTTTGATTACTTTTAGGTCACACTCTTTGTTTTCAAAAGGTGTAGTGTCTTTTACTGGACGTACATCTACCAATGAACCTGGTAGGAAAGCCATGATACCGTTTACAGAAACGCGTAAACCACCTTTAACTTTACCGCTCACAAAACCCTTAATGATACGACCTTCGTTCATCGCATCTTCTAAGTCTAACCATGTTTCCATGCGTTTTGCTTTTTCACGTGAAAGCACCGTTGAACCAAAGCCATCTTCAAGCTTTTCGATTGCAACTTTAACAAAGTCACCCACTTTAACTTCAAGTTCGCCTTGAGCGTTGTGGAATTCAGTAGCGGCGATAACGCTCTCTGATTTAAGACCTGCATTAACAATTACGTGATCTTGATCAACTGAGATGACTTCAGCCGTGATCACTTCGCCAGAACGCATTTCTTGGCGAGCTAAGCTTTCTTCAAAAAGCGCAGCAAAAGATTCCATCGGTGAAGCAGTAGAGTTAGAAATAGAAGCCATTAAATAAAATTACCTAAAAATAATCCCACCTAGCAGTGGGGTAGTTAAAAAACTACGTATCAATGAGATGCGTAGGCGTAAAGAAGTGTCTAAATTTCAAAGTATAGAATTATACTTAAAACATTGAAAAATAAAAGACTATTTGTACTTTTTAAGCTGATAAGTTTGTAAAATGTTGATAGTTTTGTAAAACATGGTCAACTGCTTTAGTAATACTTAAATGATCGGTCTCTAGCAAAATAGCATCTTTTGCCATGATAAGTGGAGCGCTTGCTCGACCTTTGTCACGAGCGTCGCGTTCTTGCAAGTCTAGTAAAACATCTTCATAAGAAATTTGTGTAGCATTGCCAGATTGATTTTTATTCACTAATTGTTGGTAGCGGCGCTGTGCGCGCACTTTGGTAGACGCAGTGAGAAACACTTTTAATCTTGCGTTGGGGAAAATCACCGTGCCCATATCTCTACCATCTGCCACTAAACCTGGTGCTTTACAAAAACTGTGTTGTAAATTGAGCAGGGTGTTACGTAGTGGCGCGTGAACAGCTACGCGTGATGCACCTTTGCCCATTTCTTCTGTACGAATTGCATCTGAAATATCATCGCCGTTTAAAAAAACCTGACCATCTTTGAATTGAATAGCTAGTGCTTTTGCGCACTCGGCAAGAGCTATGGCATCATCCCAATGTATGTTTTGTTGTTTTGCGGCCAATGCCACAATGCGATACAGAGCCCCAGAATCTAGATAATGGAAACCTAGTTGCGTGGCAACCAATTCAGCCACAGTGCCCTTGCCAGACGCAGATGGACCATCAATGGTGATCACAGGAATTGAATTATGCATATTTGACTATTTCCGCAAAAATTTTGAAATAATCCGGGAAAGTTTTGTTTACGCATCTAGGGTCGTTGATGGTAATTGGTACGTTGCCTAAAGAAACCAGTGAAAAACACATCGCCATACGGTGATCATCGTAAGTGTCAATTACTGCATTAGGCGTTAATTTTGCCGGTGGTGTGATTTTGATGTAGTCAGCACCTTCTTCAACTATCGCGCCTACTTTGCGAAGCTCGGTCGCCATTGCGGCAATGCGGTCTGTTTCTTTTACACGCCAGCTGGCGATGTTTCTCAATACTGTTGTGCCTTCTGCGAACAAGGCGATTATTGCTAATGTCATGGCTGCATCTGGAATGTGGTTGCAATCTAGATCAATGGCTTTTAGTTTTGCAGGTTTGCTGGCAGTAATATTATTCTCACCATAGCTAATATCGCAGCCCATTAATGTTAATGCTTCTGCAAAGCGCACATCACCTTGTATGCTGTGTTTGCCGATGCCATCTACGCTAACATTGCCAGCAATGGCACCAGCTGCTAAAAAGTACGATGCACTGGATGCATCGCCTTCTACAAATATTTCTTTAGGACTTGTATATTGGCTGTTAGCCGCAATAGTGAAGCGTTGCCAGCCTTCACGCACCACATTAACGCCAAATTTAGCCATTAAATTAAGCGTAATTTCGATGTAAGGTTTAGAAATTAGTTCGCCAACTACTTCAATAGTGGCTTGCTGTTTTGTGAGTGGCAGAGCCATTAAAAGAGCTGTTAAAAATTGACTGGAAACATCACCGCGTATTTGTAAAGGCTGGCTTAAATTAAGCGTTGCAGGAGATATTTTAAGTGGCGGAAAGCCTGCGTTTTCTAGACATTCTATTTGCGCGCCAGCTTGAAGTAATGCATTTACTAAATCGGCAATCGGCCGCTCGTGCATCCGTGGTACACCACTGAGCACATAGTTGCCGTTAGAAAAAGCCAGTGCAGCGGTGAGTGGCCTAAACGCCGTGCCAGCATTACCTAAAAATAAATCAGCCTGTTTGTTAGGCAGGTTGCCATTGCAACCAGTTACGCACCATGCATTTTCTGTAAAATTATCTAATTGAATACCTAGTTTTTCTAAGGCTTCTAACATGCGAGCAGTGTCGTCGGACGTTAATAAATCACGAATCTCTATGGTGCCAGAGGCTAACGCCGCGAGCAATAAAGTACGGTTTGAAATGCTTTTAGAACCAGGAAGTGTAATTTCCCCTTCAGCGTGGCTGGAGGCGGGTAGGGTGAGTTGTTCCATTGGGTTTTTTGCGATCTTAAATTTAACTATAATGATTTTATATTTTTTTAGATTCAGACCAGCCGTTACGTGCAACGCTGGCGCGCTCAAACAAAGCATGCAAGCCTGCGCTGTCTTCGTTTTCTAGCAATTCTTTTATGGTAGATAGTTCAGCTTGATAAGCTGTTAATTCACTTAACAATGCATTTTTATTGGCTAAGCTGATGTCACGCCACATTTCAGGGTGGCTACCTGCAATGCGGGTAAAATCTCTAAAACCGCTGGCAGCAAAGCCAAATAATTGTGCTGCATTCGGGCGCGAGGCAATATCATCGACCAATGCAAATGCCAGTAGGTGCGGTAAATGGCTTACTGCGGCAAAAATGCTATCGTGCGTTTCGGCTGGCATCTCACTTAAATTGGCGCCACAGGCTTGCCAAAGTTGGGTTGCCGCTAAAACTGCGTGTTTGTTTGTGGTTGGCGTAGGCGTTAGCACCACATTTTTATTGAGGTATAAATCAGCTTTAGCAGCAGTCACGCCGCTTTTTTCAGCCCCCGCAATTGGGTGGCCGCCAATAAACTGGTTAAATTGTTCGCCTAGAATTTCTTCTGCACAGCGCAATACATCAGCCTTTGTACTGCCCGCATCGGTAATCACCGTATTTGTGCTTAAATGCGGCTTAATCGATTGAAGTATGGCTGGCGTTTGTGCTACTGGCGCGGCAATCAACACTACATCAGCATCTTTAAGGGCAAGTGCAATATCACTTGTTGCAATATCAATCACACCTAAATCTAGCGCGGCTTGCAGGCTTGCGCTACTGCGGCCAACGCCAACGATTTGGAGCTCGATATTAATAGCGCTTGCTTTTTTTAGCGCTAATGCAACCGAGCCACCAATTAAGCCCACACCAAAAATAACGAGTTTTTTCAATTCGAATTGACTTTAAATTTCAATAAAGTGAATTGTAACATCGTTGTAATTGCCAAACTTAAACCTTATGTCCTTTTTGCTCAGTTGTCGCGCTTATTGTTTATTTCAACCATTCATCATCAATCAGCTTTTCCAGCGGCTTGAAATTTTGTTTATACGCCATTTTCTGGCTGTCTTTAATCCAATAGCCAAGATATAAGTAAGAGACGTTTAGCGTTTTAGCCCATTCAATTTGCCACATTACGTTATAGGTACCAAAACTCGCTTTTGCATCACTAGTTTCGTAAAAGGTATACACGGCAGAAATGCCATCATGCACAATATCAATTACACTGACCATTTTGAGTTGCTTGTTTTCTCTAAACTCAACTAGCACGCTTTCTACATTGGTTTGGCATAAAAAATTGCGGTATTGTTCGGCGGCGTCTTGATTTAATTCGTCAGTGGTATGCCTCGCTCTTTGGTAGACGGCGTAGAGTGCATAATGTTCTGCATAAAATGCTACGGGTAATATAGTTGCAATGAGGTTTTGATGTTGTTTGTAAGCACGCTTTTGGCTACGACTGGGTGTGAAATCTTGCAAGATGATGCGCACCGGTACGCATTCCTGGCAGTTTTCGCAGAGTGGCCTGTAAGCAAATTTTCCGCTGCGTCTAAAGCCTTGCTGGATAAGGCCGCTATATACATCGGCGTTAATTAAATGTTGTGGTGAGGCGATTAAACTTTGTGCGAGTTTGTTGGGCAAATAGCCACAACTATAACCAGTAGTCACGTAAAACTGTAGTTTTTGTAATGCTGGTTCGCTGGGTAAAGTCATCGTCAAATTATAAGCCTAAACTTGTAGGAGCGATGTTTAGATCGCGAAAGCAATGTGAAAGCAATTATCAGCCCATTCGCAACCTAAAGATCACTCCTGCAAATGTATTCAAACAATTGTTATTAGGCTAGACAGATGATTTACAAAATCATCACGCTCAATTTCCCTCGCTCCAAAGCTCGCTAGATGCGCTGTTTCCATTTGACAATCTATCAGGCCTACACCTTCGACTTTTAGTTTTTGTACTAACTTTACAAACGCGACTTTTGATGCATCGGTGGCGTGGTGAAACATACTTTCACCGTAAAACATATTGCCAATTTTAACGCCGTAGCAGCCACCTACTAACTTGTTATCAAGCCAGCATTCGGCGCTTATTGCATAACCTGCATTATGTAGTTTGCAGTATGCATCAATAATCTCTGCAGTAATCCAAGTGCCAGACTGACCTGCTCGCGAAATATGGCTGCAAGCGCTAATCACTTGGTGAAAATCGTTATTAAATCGTATTTCAAATGGACAGTTTTTGAGTGTTTTTTTTAGTGAGTTAGATATTTTTAGTTCATTAGGAAAAAGCACTATGCGTGGGTTAGGGCTCCACCACATGATTGGTTCGCCATCGCTAAACCAAGGAAATATGCCTTGTTGATAGGCTCTTAACAAACGATTAAATGATAAATCGCCGCCAATCGCGATTAAGCCATTAGGATCTGTTAGGGCATGCTTTAGCGGCGGAAAATCACAATCGCCATCAATTGCGGCAACGCGTCCGTTGGCTAGTTGGTAGTAGGCGTGGTTCATAAGCTTTAGTTCTGATTTGGCGATCACGCCACTAGCCTCTGAAGGTTTGGGTAAGATGAAATTTTAATCAGTAAAAGTGCTTTTGCCAAGTTTATACATTTCTTGATTGGTATATACATGCTGGAATTTCTAGTAAATTGTTGTTTAACTACTTGTAATAAAAACGCTTTGTTAATGTAAATAGAACCACTATTGGGTTGTACGCACACTTATTACACCGCTTAAAATGATGAGTGCGATAGCAAAATAAGCATCTAGGCTTAAATGTTCATGCCACCATATCACCCCAAATAAGCTTGCTATGACCACCGTTACATAAGCCAGACTTGCAACCACCAATGTGTCGCCAGTACGGTAAGCGCGTGTCATCGCTAATTGTGCGATGGTGGCAGATACGCCTAAACCGAGTAACACGGGTAAATCTTGCCATTCAATCGCATGAAATCGATCAAAAAGCATCCACAGGCCTGCACCTATGGTTGAAATTAGCGTGAAATAGAAAACTGTGCGCCAGTCTGGTTCATTCGCTTTACCGAGTAGTTTTACATGCATGTAGGCAAAAGCAGCGCCTATGCCAGAAAGTAAGCCCATACTACCTGCGAGCCAGTCTGAGCTGTTTATGCTTGGTTTAAGTAGTAAACTTACGCCAATAAAACCAAGAATCAAACCAAAAAACAACGATCTTTTAAGCTTTTCGTATAGCATAAACGTCGTTATCACGGCTAAAAATAAGGGTGATGTGTAATTGAGCGTAATAGCCGTTGCTAAAGGTAGATGCGCGATTGCATAGAAAAAAAGTACCAACGAGGCAAATCCGACCAACGCGCGTGACATTTGCTTGTATAGCACAGGCGTTGTTAGTGGTAGATTTTTGGTGAATATATACAACCAAATGGCGATCAAGCCAAATATCGAGCGATAAAAAACCAGTTCGCCGCTGCTGAATTTTTGTGCACCCACTTTAACTAATGCGCCCATGATTGCAAATCCTAGTGCCGCAACCAGCATCCATAAGCTACCTAAATTAGGTAATGCTGTATTTGTTAGTTTAAATTGTAGATTTTTCAGCATAAATTTCATT
>JAYWDO010000017.1:0-41914 GCA_043779795.1 Pseudomonadota bacterium | reverse complement strand
GTCAGCTGCATTAATGCCTAATTTCTTGATAAGTGTGGCATTAATGTCGTTAGGTGTATGCTCAAGCGGTAATTTAATTTCAGTGATTCTAATCATGGTTTAATTGATATGGCCTGATTGTGTTGGTTTATAGTGTATTAATGTAAGGTGAAGCAAGATTAAGCGAATGATAACTGATGTTATCAAAAAATTGTTTCCAAGATTGTTCTCAGCATCAAAATTTTGGGTTATAACGTTGATTTAACGAGAATTATGAATTGATTAATCATAAGTTTAAAAAGAGTGATGCATGAAAAAAGTAGCAATAAAAATTCTATCCAAAACTTTCAACAGGTTTTTTGATTCTGAAAAATCTAGCGGAATTCTGCTGATTATTTGCACGATATTTGCAATCTTGATGACTAACTCACCTCTTGGACATGGTTATTTGAGCCTGTGGGAAATAGATGTGGCTGGTTTAAAGCTTGAGCATTGGATAAGTGACGGTTTAATGGCCATCTTTTTTCTGTTGATAGGCCTTGAACTCGAACGTGAGATTTATGTTGGCGAATTATCTGAAATCAAAAACGCGTTACTGCCCATCTGCGCTGCAATTGGCGGCATGCTTGTTCCTGCGCTTATTCACTATTCGCTCAATCAATCAACGCCTACGCAAAATGGTATCGGCATTCCTATGGCAACTGACATTGCCTTTGCACTGGGTGTTTTAGCGATTCTTGGCAACCGAATTCCAGCCTCATTAAAAGTATTTGTAGTCGCATTTGCCGTGATAGACGATTTAGGCGCAATCGTGATTATTGCTGCTTTTTACACGGCTAAACTTTCGGTTTGGTATCTTGTAAGTGCGTTGGCTGTTTGGGTGTTACTCATTGTGTTAAATCGGATCTTTAGAATAATGGCGCTTTTGCCTTATCTTATTGGCGGCATTTTGATGTGGTTTTTGATGCTTAAATCAGGCATTCATGCCACGGTTGCAGGCATTATGCTCGCTTTCGCTATTCCATTTTCAGCAAAAGATGATGACCAAAAATCACCTTCATACAAGCTGGAACATTTTTTACACAAGCCCGTAGCATTCGTCATTTTGCCGATTTTTGCGTTAGCCAATACTGGCATTACGGTTGGTGCTAATTGGTTGACAGGCTTAACCAGTGCCGATAGTCTGGGTATTATTATAGGGTTAGTGATAGGGAAACCTTTGGGCGTTACGCTATTCTGTTTTATTGCCGTTGCCGCTGGAATATGCCGTTTGCCAGCCGACTTGAAGTGGTTGCACATTATTGGCGCGGGCATACTTGGAGGTATTGGTTTTACGATGTCAATTTTTATTACTAACCTTGCCTTTGCAGGAAGCTTAGAGATTATCAATGCCGCAAAGATGTCGATTCTGTTAGCTTCATTAACCGCTGGCTTTGTTGGTTTTATGTGGTTTAGAGTGTTTGGGAAATCAGACGTACATATTATTACTTAATATTTTTTAGGCATGTTCGCAATGTGGACATGCCTTAAATGATGCTGTTTCTAGTACTAGGAGGCTGGCTCTTGAGCAATGTTCTTCGGGTAAACACGCACTAATAATATACGTGGCCCGATCATTTTCTTAACCACGATATCGAAAGATTTAAATGCTACGCGTTGACCTTCTTTAGGTAAGTCGCCCAAAGCCCATAAAATTAAACCACCAATGGTGTCTGCGTCTTCAGATTCAATATCGATACCTATGGTGCGTTCTAGCGTGTTCAATGGTAGCGAGGCTTTGCCAAGCAATGAACCGTCATCCAGCTTCGTCCATGTGCTTTGTGATTGCCTGAATTCATCGTGAATATCACCTACCATTGCGGCTAATAGGTTATCTAAAGTAATAAATCCGATCGGCGGTGAATTTTCGTAACCAACTACAGTGAAATGTGGTGCGCCTTTTTGTAGCTTTCTGAATACTTCAGTGGCGTGTATGTCTGGAGAAACTTGCTCTACAGGTCGAGTGAGGCTTTTAATGTCTGTAAAATCAGGATTTTTGCGTAGTGCAACAAAAATATCTTTAATGTGAACGATGCCAGTCACCATTCCCTTGTTATTGACCATCGGGTAACGGCTATATTGATGCTGTAGCACGATGCTCATATTTTTATTGAAAGAGTCTGCTTCAAACAAGGCAACCACTTCATTAAATGGATGCATTAAATCAGATACTTCTAACTCTCTGAAGTCGATTGCTTGTGCCAGCACTTTCCATTCGTCATTGCTAAAAGCATCACTAGAGCGTGAGCTACGCAAAATAAATTTTAGTTCTTCAGAAGAATAATGAGCATCATGGCCCGCTTTGGTCTTCAATTTTAATGCGCTAATGACAAAGTTAGAACTCTGATTAAGTAACCAGATTGCAGGAAACATTACCCAATAGAAAATATATAAGGCTGGGGCTGTCCATAAACCCACTCTTTCAGACATGCGGATTGCCAAGGATTTTGGTACCAACTCACCAATTACGATATGCAAATATGAAATGGTAAAAAAAGCGGAAACGAAGGCAATGCTATGGATCAGCTTTAAGCTAGTCACACCAACTTGCACAAGTAGCGGCTCAATAAGCGCAGAAAAAGCCGGTTCACCTATCCAGCCAAGGCCTAGAGAGGCTAAGGTAATACCTAATTGGCAGGCTGATAAATACGCATCTAGATTGATATGTACTTTAGCCAACATGCGGCCACGCCAGCCCAGCGTTTTTGCAATGGTACGAACACGGGTGCTGCGCAACTTGACCAAGCCGAATTCGGCAGCCACAAAAAAACCATTAAGAAGTACTAATAAAAAAGCGACAAAAACTAATAAAAAGTTATTGCTCATAAGTTAGCCTGAAAGGTTCGGATCCAATTTTTTGGAATTCAATATTGATATTCAGCTTAAGCTAAGCGGCAGCTAAATCTCTAGATTGAATTGTAATAATTGTCGCAACATAGGCACTGTGACTGGCTTTTTAGTCGTGAGTGACCATTCATCAAGTGCGTCCAGTGTTGCCATTAGCGTTGACAAATCACGTCTTAAATAACGCAAGCAATATTCAACCACCTCACTCGGTAAGCGTATGCCACGTTCTTCGGCATGATTTTGTAGCGCTAAAGCTTTTTCGGCATCGTTTAATGGCTCCAATTGATAGACCAAACCCCATGCCAAACGCGTCGCCAAGTCATCACGCAAGTGCATCTGTGCAGGCGCATATAATCCCGCTGTAATAAGCGTGCCAGCTGTTTCTTTAAGTTGGTTATACGTATTAAATAACGCAATTTGTGCGTCACTATCAAGTAAATGCACGTCATCCACAATGGTGAAGTTTTGGTCTGCTAAGTTGAGCGCCTTGCAAGCGTGTAATAAATGACTTTTACCGCTGCCAGCTTCACCCCACAGGTAAATAAAGTTAGATTGCGCATTGTTATGTAGTAGAGCATTTAAGCTGGCAAGCGCTTCTGCATTTTGCCCTGCAATAAAGTTAAGCAAGGTTGGTGGTGCGGCAGGTTTAATGTCGAGTAAAAGTTGTTTCATGGTTTGATTGCATGGATTGATCATAAGCCGCGATTACTTATTAAGATAAGCGCTGCTGTTGAGGTAATTGTTTTTGGTGTGGCGTAAACCCACGGCAATTGCGGCGCTGACTGGCAGTGCAAGTAACACGCCAGCAAAGCCAAATAGCTGCCCGCCTGCAAGCAAGGCGAAAATCACAATGACAGGATGTAAGCCGATGCGATTGCCGACTAGTTTTGGTGTAAGTATCATGCTTTCTAATAATTGGCCGACACCAAAAACTAGCAATACAGGAATCACTTGGCCCAAGCTGCTAAATTGCAAAGCGGCAACCACTATTGCCAGTGTAATGCCGATTGCAATGCCTAAGTAAGGCACAAAGCCCAATAATCCTGCGATTAAACCAATTGGTAAGGCCATGCTCAGGCCGACCATCCATAAACCTAGCACATAGAAAGCGCTCATCGCAAGCATGACAGAAAGCTGTCCGCGCAAAAATTCTGATAATACTTGATCTATTTCAGAGGCGACTGCAACAGTTTTTTCTTGCCAGTTACGAGGAATCAATTGTGCGACATTTGCCACAAAACAATCCCAATCGCGTAGCAAATAAAACAGCACGACTGGCAAAAGAAGAATATTAGCGACTATGCTAATTAGCGCTACACCGTTATTGCCGGCCATTTTTAGTACATCGCCCAATAAGCCGCCCGCTGTTTTCCAATTTTTGCTGATAATTTCTTGAATCTGCGCGCTGTCTATGGAAAAGCTAATGCCGAATTTAGTTTGTAGCCACGGTTCAATGACGGTACGAATGTTGCTGAGAATGCTTGGTAAGCGCGCGATAACGAGCGATGATTCTTTTTGTAATAACGGTATTAAAATCAACAGCAATAGAGTGATTGTGCCAAAAATACCTAGCATAACTAGCACTGTGGCCAATGTGCGACCTAATATAAATTTTCCGATGCCAACCAAACAAAGCTTATCGACTAAAGGGTCGCAGATGTAAGCCAAGATTGCAGCGATTAAAAATGGCGTAAGTACAGGCAGTAGTAAATAAATTAAAAATACAAAAACCGCAGTAAGAATCAACCAGCGGTTATCAATAAATAGGTTTTTTGCTGCTGTTTTTTTGGGTTCAGTCGTCATATAGGTTAAAATTATACTTAAATAGTAAGTAACCTCCTAAAAGGATACTAAAACCTTTAATTTATTACCAATAATTCATTACTAAGCGAGAGCCATTTTGATCACATTTTCTACCAATACAACATCAATTAGCTATCGTGACGCTGGCGTAGATATGGAAGCTGGCGATGCGCTAGTCGAGCAAATTAAGCCTTATGCAAAACGCACCATGCGCCCAGAGGTTTTGGCTGGCATTGGCGGTTTTGGCTCATTGTTTGAAATGCCGAAAAAATTCAAAAATCCAGTGTTGGTTTCTGGCACGGATGGAGTGGGTACTAAGCTTAAATTAGCTTTTGAGTTAAATAAACACGATACCGTGGGTATCGACTTAGTGGCCATGAGCGTGAATGATATTCTAGTGCAAGGCGCTGAGCCGCTATTTTTCTTGGATTACTTTGCTTGCGGCAAGTTAGAAGTGGGCACGGCAGCACTAGTGATTAAAGGTATTGCCGAAGGTTGCGAGCAATCTGGTTGCGCGCTAGTGGGTGGAGAAACGGCAGAAATGCCAGGTATGTATCCAGCGGGTGAGTATGATTTGGCTGGTTTTGCCGTAGGTTGCGTAGATAAAGAAAGCATCATAAACGGCACTACTATTGCTGAAGGTGATGTCGTGTTGGGCTTGGCTTCAAGCGGTGCGCATTCAAATGGTTATTCACTCATTCGTAAGCTGATTGCAAATTCAGGCATCGACTTTGAGTCAGACTTTCATGGCAAATCATTCAAAGATGTGGTGATGGCGCCTACCCGTATTTATGTAAAACCTTTACTACAATTAATTGCTACATTGCCGGTTAAAGGGATGGCGCACATTACCGGTGGCGGCATTACCGAGAACGTTCCACGGGTATTGCCAGCAGGTTTAACCGCAGAAATTAAAAAAGGCAGCTGGGTGATGCCGCCTTTGTTTACTTGGTTGCAAGCGCAAGGCAATGTGACAGATGTTGAAATGTATAAAACATTTAACTGCGGCATTGGTATGGTGGTTATTGTTGCAAAAGAACAGGCAGTTGCTGCGCAAAAATTATTACAAGATGCCGGTGAAAGCGTATTTGAAATTGGTACAATTCGCGCCCAACAAGCTGGTGAAGCACCGACTATTGTTGTTTAGGGAGCTGTGTATTTCAGTTTTTTATTTTAGTTACAGATAAAATCATTTATCTGTAACTAAAGTCTAAGCTCATGCGTTGAGTGCTGGTGTGTTTTTATTGAGGAGTTTTTGTGCCACGTCACATCAGTGTTTTAAGTATTGTATTTTTTTTCATTTCTGCATCAGTAGGTGCAGCGCCGCCGCTTCCACCTAAACGCATTCAAGCTACCTATGAAGTCACTAAAGACGGCATGCCTTTTGCCAAGGTGCATGAGCAGTTTGTAGTGACTGGTAATACCTATAAGGTTGAAAGCATTACTAAAGGGATTGGTATTTACGCGCTGTTTGGGGAGCGTAAGCTAACCAGCGTTGGTGAGCTGACCAATCAAGGTTTAAAGCCAATGCATTTTGAATTACAGCAAGGTGATAACCCGAAAAAAGCGCTAATAACCGATTTTGATTGGGCAAAAAGTACTTTGCACATGCTGGTAAAAGGCACGACGAAAGATGCAGAGCTAGCGCAAGGCACGCAAGATTTAGCGAGTTATGCGTATCAGTTTATGTTTTTGCCTGTACCGCTTAAGAACGAAATCATGGTGACACTCACTACTGGTAAAAAGCTGAATCATTACCTGTATATGATTAACGCCGAGCAAGAAGTGCTGGATATTGCTGGCACGCAATATAAAACGCTACATTTGCTCCCGCCAGCCCAGTTAGATGCAAACAAGCCGTCAGCTGAGACCAAAGAACTTTGGCTGGCTGCAGAGTATCACTATGTGCCTGTACGTATCATGATGATTGATGAGAACGGGCAAAAACTTGAACAAACCTTAATTGAGTTGCATGTGGAATAATCTTAGTTTGATAGATTGGCAATCGCTATGGCAAAACGTCAGTTATCGGCGTTTTGCCATTGCACTTTTGCTATCTGCTTTACTGCACTTGTTTTTAATAAGTCAGTTTTATACTACTTTAGCCTATGTGCAAGATGATCGTAGCGTGATTGAGGCGAGATTATTGCCGTTACCGGTCTTGCTAAAGGCGGTGCCAGCCAAGCCTATGTTAAAACCTGTGGGTAAAGAAAAACTAATATTACCCACATCAGAAGTCACTGCTGTTGAAGAATTTAAACCAGCTGATCCACCTTTGCTGAGTGATGCAAGGTCTGTAATTGACCAAGTTGTGCCAATGATTGCTGGTGAAGCAGTGCCGCTAGCGAGGCCGCCTGATGATGTCACATTTTCAGACGCAGTTGAAGACGCTAGCGAAATGATTAACCCAAACGCGTATCGCTATGTTGAGACTGAATTTGATGTGCGTACAAGTCTTGATGCTAAAGTAGATGGCGGCGCGGCGGGTAAGGCTAAAATTGTCTATCAATTATTGCCAGAAGGCACGCATTACCAGTTAAAAAGCTTAATACAAGCTAGAGGCTTAGCAGCATTGTTGATTCCTGATTTATTGCAAACTAGCGATGGTTTATTAAGCTCCGCAGGCTTGCAACCAATCCATTATTTGTATCAATTTGGTGATAAGAAAAACAAAACATTTAGTGCTGATTTTAATTGGGAACAAAAACAGTTGAATTTACATAGCGCGAACGGATATCAAACCCTTGCGCTAGCTGTAGGTACTCAAGATTTATTAAGTTTTATGTATCAGTTTATGTTTGTAGCGCCTTTGCAAAATATGCAACTAAGCATTACCAACGGTAAAAAAATAGGTATTTACGATTATAGTTTTGCCGGCGAAGAGCTGCTTGCGACTAGAATGGGCAATATCAACACGATTCACCTCGTACGGATGGCGGCAGAAGGCGAAAAGAAAACAGAATTGTGGTTAGCCTTAGATTATCAGTACGTACCTGTTAAAATACGAGAAACGGAAAAACAAGGTAAAGTTTACGAGCTACTAGCGACCAGCTTGAAAACAGAATTGCCAGCACCAAAACCATCGACACCATAAATCAGTAACATGCCCATTTCAGAATGGGCTCGCAAATTATTATAAAGAGAATTAAATGACGCCTAATCTAATCCGGCAAGCTGCAGTAATGTTATCCAATCTACTTGAATTTAACAGCCCTGCTGATGTGAAACTGAGCGAATTTTTTCGTAACAATCGCGATTTGGGCACTAAAGAACGAGCGTTTGTGGCAGAAAGCGTTTATGGCGTATTGCGTCGTTTACGCTTTTTAAGCGCAGTGACCGCAAATGATGATAACGACCCAGATGATGCGCGTAAATTGGTGTTAGCTTGGATGCTACGCATACAAGGCATGAGCATACAAAAAATTGAACCTATGCTGAACGAGCAACAAATAGAGTGGGCGCATACCATTAAAGCTAAATCGACAGAAAATTTGCCGCTAGCCGTGCAGGCTGATGTGCGTGATTGGTTGTGGGATAAGCTAGTTGAGCAATATGGTGAAAAAGAAGCATTGACCATTGCCCGTAGCATGCATGAATCGGCTACGTTAGATTTACGTGTGAACACCATTAAGGGTACGCGCGATGAAGTAATCGCAAAGTTTATTGCTGAAAATACTTCGGGCGAAGCCAATGTTGCCAAAACACCCTATTCACCGATCGGCCTGCGGATGCCATTGCGCTTGAACATTAGTCGCCATGTATTGTTTACTGAGGGTCAAATTGAAGTGCAAGATGAAGGCAGTCAAATATTGGCGCATCTAGTGGCCCCTAAACGTGGCATGATGATTGCAGATTTTTGTGCAGGCGCAGGCGGAAAAACACTGGCAATGGGCGCATTAATGCGCAATACAGGCCGTTTGTATGCATTTGATGTGTCAGAAAAACGCTTGCATAGTTTAGGCCAACGCTTAAAACGTTCTGGTTTAAGTAACCTTAATGCACAAAGTATCAGCAGTGAGAATGATCCAAAACTAAAACGTTTAAACGGTAAGTTTGATCGCGTGTTGGTGGATGCGCCGTGTACAGGTTTGGGTACTTTACGCCGTAATCCTGATCTTAAATGGCGCCAAACGCCGCAAGACTTGGCTGAACTCACAGAAAAACAAGCTAGAATTTTAGCCCGTGCGGCTAAGCTCACTAAAGCTGGTGGTCGTTTGATTTACTCAACCTGTAGTTTGTTAAGTGATGAAAACGAGCAAATTGCAGAAAACTTTTTAGCGACACATCCAGATTATCAATTGCTGAATGCGGCTGAAATTTTAAGCCAGCAGCAAATCAATTTAGATACGGGTAAATACTTAAAGCTACTACCGCATTTACATCATACCGATGGCTTCTTCGCCGCAGTGTTTGAAAAAATAGATGCTTCTGCTGCGCCAGCTAAAAAAACTTTGCCAGTAGTTGCTGCAGAACAGCTTGCAGCAGTTGAAGAGGTAGCACTTCCCACAGAGTCGCCTGAAACTAAAAAAACCGCAGCACCAAAAAAGGTTGTTGCTCCCAAGAAAGCTCAAGTAGCTACTGAGGATACTGCTGCATTTGAAGTTGAGCCTGTAGCAGAAAAGCCAGCAAAGGCTTTGGCAAAACCTAAAGTTGCCAAAGTTGTTAAAGAAAAAGTAGTTAAAGAAGCAGATGTTAAGGAAAAGCCAGTGAAGGAAAAAGTGGCTAAACCAAAAGTCGTAAAAGCTAAATAGCCAAAGAGTAAGGTGCAGATGAAACTACCTAGCCTCAATATCCAAATCTTATTAGGTGCAATTTTTGGTGTTGCGATTGGGTTGTATTTTCATGCCCTGAGTGCTGGAAATACGGGTACCGAGCCTCTGGTTGTGCAAGGCGGTTTGTATGGTGCCAGCCTAGTCGGCACACTATTTGTTGATTTACTTAAGATGATTTTAATTCCGCTAGTGTTCTGCTCAATCTCTGTGGGCATCGCTAATCTGCGGCAACACCAACAAATACATCGTGTTTGGGTGATTACACTACTATTTTTTATCAGCAGCATGGCGATTGCGATTGGTCTTGCTCTGATTGCGGGTAATTATTTTAAGCCTGGCACAGGTCTGCATTTAGCCATGTTTGAGCATGCTATGCAAAGTTTCGAGGCCAAGCAATTACCGATGCCTGAATTTTTTACACAATTTTTACATGGTTTATTTGTAAACCCATTTACTGCGCTTTCTCAAGGCAATGTACTTGCAGTGGTCAGCTTTGCGCTAATTTTAGGCATCTCGCTAGTGGTGGGCGGTGAACGCTTCAATAACATCCGTACTTTATTACAAGAAATATTAGAAATCACCATGCTGATTGTTGGTTGGGTGATGCGCTTAGCACCGCTAGGCATCATGGCGTTGCTTATCAAGTTGGTTGCTGTGCAAGATGTTGCCATGTTAAGCACGCTGGCTAAGTTTGTGGCAGTAGTTGTTGGCACGACCTTATTGCATGGTGTGGTGATATTGCCCTTAATTTTATATCTATTTACAGGCAAATCGCCATTATGGTTTTGGCGTGGCGCGCGTGAGGCTTTGGTCACCGCATTCGCCACCAGTTCTAGCTCTGCTACCTTGCCTGTTACTTTGCGTTGCACTACGCAGCATTTACATGTTAAGCCTGAGATCGCGGGCTTTGTGGTTCCACTTGGTGCCACCATCAATATGGATGGCACAGCGCTATATGAAGCCGCCGCCGCTTTATTTATTGCCAATTTAGCGGGTATCGAGCTGAACATGGGTCAACAACTGATTGTATTCTTTACGGCAATGATCGCGGCGATAGGTGCGCCAGGTATTCCAAGCGCAGGTATGGTGACGATGGTGATGGTGTTGCAGTCAGTAGGTTTGCCCGCTGAGGCCATTGCTATTTTGTTACCGATAGACAGGTTGCTTGATACCTTGCGCACTGCAGTAAATGTAGAAGGTGATATGGTGGGTAGCTTGGTGGTACAGAAGCTCGTTCAAGACAAAAGCTAAGGTTACAATGCTAAGTGAATTGGACTCGAATTCGTAGCAGTTCAAGTTTGATAATTATGCTGCATTTTGATGTTGCTGTGTCAGCTAAGCCTAAGTGAATGGCACTGGTAATTAATTGTTTATTCTCACGTATCTGCGAATGCGATTGTAAAACATCTTAATATGTCCAAACGTCAGCCGCCTGGTTTCATCTCTAGCTTTAAATTTGTAATGATGTCAGCATTTAGTCTTCAACGTTCCGAAGAAACTTTCAATAGGCGCCTTACCCCATAAGGGTTTGGTATTGATTGGAGTGATGGCGATTAGCATCGGTAAGAGTAATAGGATTTAACGTTTAAATCGTTGCAACCCACTCATCACCAATGAATACGCCGCAGGTACAACTAGCAAAGTCAATAATGTAGATGAGATCATGCCGCCGATAATGGCGACTGATAGCGGTTTATTGGTTTCACTGCCTGCGCCTAATCCTAACGCTGCAGGTAGTAGCGCTAAAATAATAGTGAGCGAGGTCATAACCACAGGGCGCAGCCTGATTGGGCAGGCCTCTTTTAGCGCATCGTTGATGCTAGCGCCTTTTTCTACCAATTGGTTGGTTAAATCGACTAGTAAAATTGAGTTTTTAGCGACTAAGCCTATAAGTAGCACCAAGCCTATCATTGAGTAAATATTCAGCGTGTCGCCAGAGATTAACAGCGCGACCAACCCACCAATAATCGCGAGTGGCTGGGCGAGCATGATGATGAATGGTTGGATGAATGAGTTGAACTGGCTGGCAAGCACCATGTAAAGCAATACGAAAGCTAGTAAAAATACAAATTTGATATTGCTTAGGGTTTTACCAAACTCTTCTGCCTGGCCTGTTAATTTTAGGGTGTAGTCTGGTGGTACCAGTTTGGTGGCAGTGGCTTTGACTAAATCTACCGCCTCACCCAGCGGCATGTTGGGGTTGGCATAAAAGTTAGCCGCGTATTGCAGGTCGTATCGGCCTATCACTGCGGCGCCTAATTCTTTTTTGAAAGTGGCTACGGCATCTAGTCTAACGAGTTCGCCTGAGCTACTTCTCAGATAAATTTTGCTTAAATCGGCAACATTTCCCAGTTCACCTTCAAGTGCTTTCAGGCGAATATCGTAACGTTGGCCGTCGCCAGTTGCATCATTATATTTAGCCACGTTAACGCCGCCCGCATAAAGCGATACTGCCGTGGCGATATCTGTGGCGCTTAAACCTAATGTGGCGGCTCTAGCGCGGTCTATCTTCATGTTGAGTTGTGGTAAGTCTAACTGTACGTCTAAATCGACTTTCCCCATGTCTGGATTACTACTCAGCGTTCGTTGCATGAGTTGAGAAATACGGCCAATTTCTTGTAAGTTTGCCCCAGTGAGGTTGAATTGTAATTTTTCTGAACGTTGACCACGCGCAATGGATGCCGGTGATGGAATAGCGCGCACACCAGGGATTTTATCGAATTCATTTTTTAGTTCTTTAATCAAAACTTGCTGACTTTTAGCACGTTCGTCTTTAGAGATTAAGCGTACATTGACGCTGCCTTGATTGACCTGTCCGCGTGAACCGGAGCCGATGGTAGCGAAATAGCTAGCCACTTCATCTTTGTGGTTTGCAATGGTGGCTTCAACTAATCTCAGGCGTGAATCGGTGTATTCCAAACTTGAGCCCAATGGTGTTTTGACGTTAATGCTAAAGCTACCTTCATCAGACTCTGGAATAAAATCTTTTTCTACATGCTTAAAGGCATATCCACCCATCAACACCACGAAAACAAGGGTGATTAACAACACTAGGCCGCGATGATTGAGTGCTGAGTTCAGCAGTTTTTTGTAGATATTATCTAACGCATCCAGCACCTTAGCGATGCCTGTGTAAAATTTATTTTCAGTTTTATCTACGGTTAAATAGCGTGAACATAGCATGGGCGTAAGGGTGAGTGATACAAATAACGAAGCCAGCACACCAAAGGTAACGACCACGCCGAACGATTTAAAAAACTTACCGATGATGCCATCCATAAAAATAACGGGCGCAAAAATACATACTAACGATAGTGATGCTGCGATTACGGCAAACGTTACTTCTTGTGAGCCATTAAGCGCCGCACTCATGGGGTTGGGGTCAATGTTCTGGCGGTGGCGGTAGATATTTTCTAACACCACAATCGCATCATCCACCACCACGCCAATCAATAACAATAGGGCTAGTAGCGTCATAGAGTTAAAGGTAAAGCCTGAAAAATACATCACGGCAATGGCAGCCAGTAATGAGACTGGAATTGCCGTAGCAATAATCAAGGTAGAGCGCAAGGAGCGCAGGAAAATGAACACAATTAGTGCGGCTAACAAAGTCCCTGAGATTAGGTGCTCTTTAAGCGAACTGACTAATTGGTTGATGAAAATAGAATCATTGGTGGAAATTTCAAGCGTTAATCCAGGCGGCAAGTTGGGGCGAATATCGTTTTCAAGGCGACGCTCGACTTCTTTAATAATGGCTACTGTATTGGCATTGGCGACTTTTACCATGCCTAAACCTACTGTGGGTTTGCCATTGTAGCGTGCGACTTGGCGATTATCGGTAATACTATCTTCAACCGTGGCAACATCTTTTAGTCGAATTGACGCACCTGCTTTGCTAAAGATGATTAACTCAGCCAAGTCTTTAATATTGTGAAACTCAAGGTCTAGTTTTAATAATTGCTCGGCTTGCGTACTGACTAAAAATCCACCCGGCAATTGCACATGCTCACGATTAAAGGCGTTAATTAAATCATTGGCCGTGAGTTTGTAAGCGGCCATGCGCTCTGGCAGAATGTTGACGCGAATCACACGATCTCGGCGCCCGCCAAGCGTGACTTCACCAACACCGTTAATTGTTTCAAATTTTTTCTTCAGCACGTTACTAGCGTATAAATTAAGCTGCTGAATGGTGCGGTCACCACTTAGTGCTAGCCAAATTACGGCTTGGGCGTTGGTATCTACTTTTTGTACGGTGGGCGGATCAGTGTCAGTGGGTAAGCGACGCAGTATCTGGCTCACCTTGGCCTGCACCTCGTTATAGGCCACGTCGATATTTTTATCAAGTGCAAAAGTGATGCTGATGCTTGAAACACCGGGCGATGAAGACGATTGAATATGTTCAATGCCTGGCGTGGTATTAATCGCTGATTCAATGATGCTGGTGATGCTGGCGTCAACCACGTCTGGGTTTGCACCACGCAAAGTGGTGTTGACTAAAATCACCGGAAAATCAATGGAAGGGATGCGATCAACCCCAATGCGCTGATACGAAATAATGCCGAACAGCACGATGACGCCAGATAACATCCAAGCGAGAACGTGGCGGCGGATGGAGAGCTCAGGTAAGGTCATTGGGTAAATTCTTTATTTTGCAGGTTTATCTTTTGGAACACTATCTGTAGCTAGCTTAACCAGCGTTTTATCCGTTAAAAATCCAGCACCATCGACGACTATGGTGTCTTTTTCATGCACGCCTTCAGTTATTTCAACTAAGCCATTTTTTCGTAACCCTATTTTTACTAGAGTTTGATAAGCTTTGTTGTCACGTACAACATACACTACTTCACCGGCTGGACGTAACACTACGCTTTGCTCTGGCACCATCATTGCGGCAGCTTGTTCACCTAAAATAACCGCTCCTGTCACGCTGGCACCAGGTTGCCAACCTTGTTCATTTACAACATCGGCAATCACATCTATCGTACGGTTACCTTCTGCAATCATTGGTTTCAATTCGTGAATCACCGTTTCAACGGTCTTGGTGCTGGTGGGTGTGGTTAAACGCACTTTAAGGCCGGGTTTGAGTTGTGCGCCAATATGTTCAGGGAATGGCAAATGTGCACGTAACCGTTGTATGGAGATAATCTGCACAATCGGGTCGCCGATGCGTACAAAGTCGCCCGTACCTACAAGCCTTTTCTCAACAATGCCGCTAACAGGCGCTGTAATGTTGGTTTTACCACTGTTGTGGTTAATGCTGTTAATACGTGCTTTTGCGCCTGTGAGTTGTTCTTTTAATACATTTTGTTGCGCTGTATCGTTATCTACCGCATTTTGTGAGATGAATTTTTTGTTCACTAAAGCCTGATTGCGCGATACGGTTTTAGTCTGGTTATCTAATAAGGCCTCAATACGTGCAACCTCAGCCTGCGCCTCATTTCGCTGCATGCCAAAATCTGCTCCATCTAGTGTTGCAATTAACTGCCCTTGTTTAACGGTTTGGCCAGGGTTTACATAAACTTTAATGACGCGCGCTGCGACTTCTGCCGCCACTGTTGGGTCTATCAAACCTTCTAGCGAGCCCAGCGCTTCTTCAGATATTTCAATAGCCTGATTTTTAACTTGCGTTACGGTCACTAATGTTGGTTTTGGGCCTTTTTTATCACTGTCTTTATTATCGCTCGCTTGATCTTTAGTACCGCAAGCCACTAGTGATAGTGCAAATAATACGGTGAAAAGCAATGGTGTTTTTTTATGCATGTTTAGGTATATTCTTTTCTTAAATACGAGCTATTATTGTATCAACTTGCGCCCAATCAAAATAAGGCCCTGGGTCAGTCTTACGGTCTGGCGCAATATCAGAATGCCCCACTATCGCTTTTATTGGGTAGTTGTTGACGAGGCTAGCAGTCAGCATTTTAAGCGTCAGATATTGCGCAGGTTCAAATGTATCAAAGTCCGAGCCTTCAAGCTCTATTCCGACCGAGAAATCGTTACAGCGTTCGCGGTCTTGCCAAATAGAAACTCCTGCGTGCCATGCACGGTTTAAGCAAGACACGAACTGTATGAGCTTGCCATCACGCCGAATCAAAAAATGAGATGAAACTTTACGGGTGTAAATCTCTGCATAATAAGGATGCTCATCCGGGTTGAGCTGGTTAGTAAATAGCTCAATAACGCCGTTACCGCCATATTGGCTGGGCGGCAGGCTAATATTGTGAATGACAATTAAGCTAAGCTCGTTAAGAGGCCTGGTATCAAAATTGGGTGACGCAATAAATTGCGCGCTTATCGCAAAACCTGCTTTATCAATTGCATGTAAGTTCATATATGCTAATTTTATGCGAAAACTCATTTTTTGCGATAACTTTAGTCATATATTCCGTTATATCTTACAGTAATCCGATAAAATCTAAACTATTACAAAGTTCAAATGAATCTGTCTTAATAATTAACCCAAGGAAAAAGCTACATGGTATTTTTTCAACTATTTTTGATGCTGATTGTGATTTTAATCGCAGCTGAAGTGTTTACCAATGCGCTTGAACATTTAGGCGAAAAACTTGGTATTTCAGAAGGTGTAACAGGCTCGCTCTTTGCCGCAGTCGGTACTGCTTTGCCTGAAACGATGGTGCCGCTGCTAGCTTTACTAGCAGGTACATCAAATGTAGCGACCAACGAGGAAATTGGCGTGGGTTCAATATTGGGTGCGCCACTGATGTTAGCCACGCTATCAATCTCATTAATGGCGATTTCCGTTTGGAAACGTCGTGGAACGCAAGGCCATTTACGCCCGGAACGCACTGGTTTAACACGTGACCTGAATTTTTTCATCTTAGCGTTTAGCTTTGCAGCCATTGCAATGTATGTGCCACATACACTATCTATCGTACGCTATGGTATTAGTGCTTGCATGGTGATGATTTACTTTGTTTACGTGATGGTGACGCTCAATGCTTCAAAAGCGCTGGTAGAAGATGGCCACGCAACCGAAGCTAGCGGTGATATGTTTTTGTGCAAAATAGGTTTGCCCAATAATATGATCGTGATTGTGGTTCAGTTGGTATTGGGTTTAGCTTTGTTGATTGCAGGCGCTAAAGGGTTTATTAACGGCGTTGAGGCAGCAGCACATATCATCGGCATTTCAGCGCTATTGTTATCTTTATTGATTATTCCAATCGCCACAGAGTTGCCAGAAAAAGTGAACAGTATTTTATGGATACGCAAAGGTAAAGACACCTTAGCTTTCGGCAACATAACTGGCGCAATGGTCTTTCAAGGTACTTTGTTACCAGCTATCGGTATTATGCTCACGCCTTGGGCGCCACGCCAAGAAGTGGTGTTAGGGATTGCAATGACCATGATTGCCGCGATTTGGTTACGTTATTTAGTAGCAACTGGTGGCATTAAAGTTTGGCACCTGTTGGTAAATGGTACGATGTATGTGACGTATTTGGTGTTAGTGTTACGCTAAATCACAAGCGCTTGAGGCTCAATGTTTTTAACTAATCTTGAGCCTCAGCAGATTCACTTTCGGAATCTGAATCTACATCGTCTTCTTTCGCTAAACCTAGTTTAGATAGCCTGTAGCGCAAGGTACGGAAGCTGACGCCGAGCAATTTAGCGGCTGCTGTTTTATTGTTATTTGCTTTATTCAAGGCATTAACAATCGCTCTTTTTTCAATATCTTCAAGATAATCTGACAAACTAAGCTCTAACATTTGGGTGGGATCAAAGATCTGTTTTTTAGGTGCATCTAACGTTAACTCATCGTTATGCAGCAGGTCTTGAATGGTGATTATTTTGCCATCACACATGGCTAGTGCACGCTCTAGCATATTTTCTAGCTCACGCACATTGCCTGGAAACGGCAGTTTAGAAATGTAGGTTTGCGTCGCGTTATCAATCTGCGGCTCTACGATACTCATGCCAGCACAAAGCTTTGCCATCAATAATTTAGCTAATAATGGAATGTCACTTGGGCGGTCGCGTAATGCCGGCATTTTGAGCTGAATCACGTTGAGCCTGTAATATAAATCTTGCCTAAATAGCCCAGAATCCATCATTTCACTTAAGTTTTTATGCGTAGCACTAATTATCCGTACATCAACAGCTTCTTCACTGGTACCTCCCACCATACGTACTTTTTTCTCTTGAATCGCACGCAATAACTTCACTTGCATGGCAAGCGGCAAGTCTGCGACCTCATCCAAAAATAGAGTGCCGCCACTGGCGGCTTGAAACAAACCTTCTTTATCTTGATTAGCGCCAGTAAAAGCACCTTTTTTGTAGCCAAAGAATTCACATTCCATCAAGTTCTCAGGAATCGCGCCGCAGTTCACCGCAATAAAAGCACCTTCAACGCGCGAGCTATTTTGATGGATGAGCTTGGCAGCCAGTTCTTTACCACTACCAGATTCACCGCTTATATACACAGGGGCTTGGCTACGTGCCAACTTGGCAACCATGTTACGCACATATTGAATAGGTTCAGAATCACCTATCATTTCTAGCGTATTTGCATTGCTAGCATTGAATTGTGCTGGTAATTTGAGTGCAAACTCAATCACTGGGCGTAATTGTTTTAATGAAATTGGTTTGGATAAGTAGTCAAAGGCACCTGCTTTGAGTGCACATACGGCATTATCTGCACTGGCATGTGCGGTAATCACCGCAACAGGCAAGCCAGCATAAAACTCACTGATGTAATTGACTAAATCTAAGCCAGTACCATCTGGCATTTGCATATCAGTCAGGCAAAGTGAGTATTGATGCTGCTTGAGCAAAGTTTTTGCATCCTCAACGCCACTGGCGCTGTAGATCTCAATATCCATACGCTCCAAGGTTATTGTCAGTAGCTCGCGAATGTCAGTTTCATCATCTACGATCAAGCATTTTAGTTTTTGAGTCATGCGCTATTGTGCTCTTTATTAACTTAACTTTTTTAGATGAATGGCAAATGCACTACCTTGCGGAAGCGCTTGATATTCTAAGTGGGCACCATTAGCCTCAGCTAACTCACGTGAGATATAAAGCCCTAATCCATTGCCGGCTGATTTGGTTGTGTAGAACGGTTCAAATAGTTTGGCGCGGTTTTTTTCTAGCACGCCGCCGCCATCATCGATAATCTCAATGTTTAAAGCAGTTTTACCCACTGCAATACAGCGTAAACTCAGGCTGTTAGTTTTTTTCTCGCTATGTTCCCAACCATTTTTACAAAGATTCCATAAAATTTGTGTTAAATGACGCTGATCAAATGAAACGATTTGTTTTTGCAGACAAGGCTCTAGTTGAAAATATGAGCTTGCTAGCTTTTCAACTGCACAAAACTGCGTATGGAAATCTGGCAAAAATTTGCTTAAATCAATCTGCTCTTGGTGTGTACGGTCCCGCCTATTCAGTTCAAGCACATCTTTAATGATTTGGTCAATACGTTGAATGTTATCTTCAATAATTTGCAAAATACGCGTTGATGGACCAGAGGATCCATCTTCTTGAAGTAATTGGTTCGCATGGCTAATTGCACTCAATGGATTGCGAATTTCATGGGCTATATTGACTGTTAACCTGCCTAGCGCAGCTAATTTTGTTTGTTGCGCGGTAGATTGTATCTGACTCCAATCTTGAATGAAAATAACTGCGCCCAAGTTGCGATTTAACTGATGATCTTCGTTCAGCGAATCTTGCTGCTGATTAAGTGGCATAAATCGAAGCTTTAACTCTTTATTGCCGACAGAGGTGATTGCGTTATTGTTATCATTTTCGCCTTTGGTCCAACCATTAAGCTTAGTCGCTATTTCAGGTAAATTTTTAGCTAATGTGATATTTCCAGTGTTCTTTTCAGGCAAAGAAAGTAAGGTGGCCGCTTGGATATTATAGTGGCGAATATTTAAATCCTGATCTACTACAAGTACGCCGTCTTGCATTTCTTGCGTAATCAGCGCATTTACCTGCTCTAAGTTTTCAAGGTCAATGCCGCGCGCTGAAGCTAAGGCTTCGCTGCGTTGCATACGCTTCACCAAACTGTAGGCCAGCCCAGCGGTTGCAAAGCAACTGATGCTCAACATAACTGGTTGTGTATAAGTGGCTGCGGATAAATCCCATTGGATGATTTGGTAACTATGCTCCAGCAATAACCCTATACTGGCAATTGCCGCATAGAATAAAGCCAAACGACCGTTGCTCACTATGCTAGCCATGACAATAATTATAATGAGTAATAGTCCTAAGCCGCTTTGAATGCCGCCAGCTGCAAACATGAGTGAAATAATGAATGCAATATCGATGATGACTTGTAGCGGTAGTGCGAATCGGTGCGCTACTGATTTAAGTGAGCTGATTAACAGTATGGTGATGCTAAATAGTAAGTAAGTCCAAGACAGGTTAAAAAACATTGGGGCATGATTTCTGTCCCATATGTTTTCTTTGCCTAAATATAGGTAAGCGAAAACAAAAAATAGGCTAAGGCTAAAACGGAAAATATTGAGTACATTAATTGCATGCGTTTGTATTGGCTGATTAACTTGCTGTGCATTAGATTGGTTTATATCTGCGCTTAGTACATCCGAGCTTGGTAATTTAGCGCTACTTGAAGACTCACTTGAATTGAAGTTTAAAAAACTCATTTGTTCTGAATGTGCAACTTGCTACAGTAAAAATCACCATTAACTAGGAAGGCTTCTGTCCTTGGTAAATGCACTGCACACGTGGCGCATTGCACCATATCCTCGACCTTTTCCGCACCTTCAACATTATCCTTAGTTTTTGGTGTGTTAGATTGACCTATACTCCTCTTGAATATATAGATGCCAAACCAAATGATAAGCCCTAAGAAAATCAATCGCCACATGCTATTTACTTAACTAATGAATTGCTATGATTGTATCTAACCTTAAGCTTAGTGCAAAATATAAACCTGATATACTTTCAACTTAAAGTTAAAAATTCACATCATTGCACCACCACTTAATGAATGGTAGCTAGTCTATTAAATGGCAACAGTAAAAGAACTTTCCGAGTTTCTTGAGTCAGTAGAGCGTCGTGCATTTAAGCGGACGGCTTACGCTGTGCGCGACGATCATGCCGCGCTTGATATTGTGCAAGATGCAATGATGAAACTTGCAGAAAAATATGGTGATAAACCTATTGCTGAGTTACCTATGCTTTTTCAGCGTATTTTACAAAATACCATGCGTGATTATTGGCGTAGACAAAAAGTTCGCAACCTGTGGACGACTTTATTATCATCATTGAGTGGCAGTGCTGAAAATAGCGAAGACCATGATCCATTAGAAACAATTGATGTTGAAGATGATAGTGATGAACCATCTGCTCAATTAGAACGTAGCCAAACCATTAAAATTGTTGAGACTGCGTTACAAAAATTACCAACACGTCAACGAGAAGCCTTTGTATTGCGTTACTGGGAGGAGATGGATGTGGCTGAAACGGCAAAAATCATGGGTTGCTCTGATGGTAGCGTTAAAACACACTGCTCTCGGGCGGTTCACTCGTTGGCCATAGAATTGAATAAACAAGGTTTAGATAAACTTGGCATATCGAGCTCGATGATGATAAACAAGGGCTTGAAAAGCTAGGAGGTAATTGTGAATATACGTGAAAATAGTGTAGATAAAATAACTGACGAATTTGACAGTAATATACCTAATGCTCTTGGATTAACAGAGGCGCAGGTGGCGCATTTTGTCACAGATTTATTAGATGACCATGCGCAACACTTAACCGCAGTGGCGGTAAAGCGTTTATCGGTAGCACGCGATTTGGCAGTGCGAAATTTGGCCAACAGGCAAGCCATTCACAATGATGGCAATATATTATCTTGGGCAGGCAGTCAACTTGAGCATCACCGTATAATGTCTGTAAGCGTTCTGATTGGCGCGATGTTATTGGCATTTTTTGCGGCACAGCAGTTTAGCGCTAATACTAATTTAGAAAATAGTGATGCATTTTTGTTGGCATCTGATTTACCACCTGAAGCGTATGTAGATAAGGGATTTGATACATGGTTAGTTTCCAACAGAGATTAAAAGATACGTTTATATTTTTGGCAGCGTTATTGTTTAGCAGTCTATTATTTAATAATTTAGTATTAGCCGATGATGGGAGTCTAACTTGGGTGCAACTGAATAATGACCAGCGTCAGGTATTAAATCCATTAGCTTCAGAATGGGATACCTTGCGCCCTTGGCAGCGTGAAAAGATGCTGGATATTGCTCGCGATTATCCAAAAATGAGTTCAAGTAAACAGGATTTAGTACAAAAACGGCTCACCAATTGGAGTCGTATGACACCTTACGAGCGTGAAAATGCCAGAAAAAAACATCAGCAATTTCAAGCTTTACCTGCGGATAAAAAAACTGAGTTGCGTAAAAAATGGATGGAATATCAGAGTTTATCTGAGGCTGAACGGGCTAAATTGCGTACCGAGTCACCAGATACTTATACGGATGCTGACTTAAATTAACTATAATTGAAATCAATATACACTAGCGCGAACTAGTACAAATTTAACTTCTGGGCAACTATACTTTCATGCGTAATACTTGTAGTCATTATGTAAATGGCCAATATTTAAATAGTCATTATGCAGGCTAATCAGGCAGCACAAACAACAGCCCCTAGCTTAACAAAGCTTGGAGCTTGTTTTATTTACGATGTGCTTGCTGTGGTCGCACTTTCTTTCGCATGCGTTTGGATTTTTTTATTGATGGCGGGAGATGCCACTCACGGCATTAAGCGTTATGCGCTACAGCTATTGCTATGGCTAAGTGTTGGCGCCTATTTTATTTGGTGTTGGTTAAAAAATGGCCAAACCCTGTCTATGCGAACTTGGCAATTAAAGTTAGTCAGCCAAGATAATCGAATGCTCACATTGAACGAGGCCATGGCTCGATATGTACTTGCTTGTGTGAGCTTAATATTAGTCGGATTTGGATTTCTATGGGCAATATTTGATCGAGATCACTTGTTTTTGCATGACAGATTACTTAAAACACGCATCATCTACGTTCCACGTAATATAGCATCGTAAGTCCAGCTATTAAAAATATAATTGTCGGTGTAATAGCGCTAAATAACGGTGACCAATCGTTTAATAAGCCTAAATGCACAAATACGCGATTTAAAATTTGATACATGACACCAAGCATAATGCCTACCAATACTTTACTACTCGTGCCAGTTCCCCGTTGCTGTATAAAGCCAAAAGGTAACGCTAGTATCACCATGACCATGCAAGCTAGCGGGTAAATCAATTTCCCCCAAATAGCCACTTCATAACGCGTTGTTTTTTGCTTATTACTGCTTAAGTGTTTGATGTAGGAATATAAGTTCCACGCTGACATTCTTTCTGGCAATACCAATAATACATTGAGCAACTCTGGGCGAATGAGAGAATGCCATTTGGCCTCTGCCGATTGTTCTATATGGGTAGCATCTTTATCAAAATAGGTTTTCGATACACCTTTAAGATTCCAAACATCATTTTCAAATTGGCCACTTTTAGCGTTGCTGATCATACGGAGCTTAAAGTTTTGATCAAAGTCATAGATATGGATGTTCAATAAAGTGGCATCAGGTAGCACGTCTTCTACATTCACAAAGCTATTGCTGTCTTTCACCCAAAGGCCAGACCTAAAGTCCTGAGCAATCACAGAGTCGGTGGCTTTTATGCGCATGCGGCGTGCTGTTTTTTCGCTTAACGGTGTGATGAGTTCACCCACCAAAAAGGTCAGTATGGTAAATGCCAAACCAATTTTTAACAGTAGTAGCGCAATATTGAATACGGATACGCCACTAACTCTTAGTACAACCAGCTCAGAATTACGCGCAAACTGCCCAAGGCTCACCATACATCCTATCAGCACGGCGACAGGCATTACATCGTAAATATGACCTGGGGCACTGAGTAAAACAAACAGTAATACCTTACCTAAGCCATAGCTACCTTTACCTAAACTCTCAAGTTCTTGAATTAAATTGAAAAAAGAAAACATGGCAATCAATGCCAACATAATCAGAAGCACGTTAACAAAGACTTCTTTCAGCAGGTATCTGGAAATAATTTTCATGGTTTGATTTATATGATACTTATTGTTGCTTAGCTGAAAATAGATTACTTATATTTCTTGACCATGATGCTGGAAAAATGCGAGGGAAAATAGGCCGTTGCAATACGCGGCGACGAAACATATAAAGAGTGAGCACCAAAAAGATCAAATGAATTGGCCATAATCCAATGCTCCCGCTGATTTTTTCTTGAGCAATCCATGCTTGTATTATGCTAAGGGCATTGTTATAAATCACGTAAATCACCAATGCCAAAACAAAATTAGCAGAGCGTCCAGAGCGCGGGTCTAGTGAGCTAAGTGGGATTGCGAGTAGTACCAGTATCAATGCAGAAATGGGAATAGCTAACCGCCATTGTAGTTCAGCAATGTTGGTGCTGTTCCTGTCTTGAATTAACTCGCGACTGGGTTTTGATTCTGTTGATGGCGGATCACGCTGCGCTTCAGTAGCTTCTACTCTTAACGCATATTTTTCAAATTCGGTGGTAGAGAATTCCGCTGTACCTTTAACACCTTGATAACGTCTTCCATGATGCATCTCCAAAAAATTGTCACCATTATTTTGCACAAGCCTGTTGCCTTGTGCTGCTACGATAATGCCTAATTTCTGATGTTGAACAGATTGGACGAAGATACTTTTGACAACATTACCTAATTCATCAAAGCTTTCTATAAAAAAAACGCGTTCTGCATTCGATGATTCTTTAAACACTCCTGGACTAATGGCGGCTAAATCATCACGACCTTTAAGCTGCGAGCGATAGTCTTCAACCTTATTAGTGGCCCACGGTGTAATGAATAAGCTCAAAATCGAAATAAGAACAATAATAGGTGCAGTGAATATCAGAACGGGCCTAATAAAGCTGTTGATACTTAGACCTGCACTAAACCAAATTACCATTTCAGAGTCTCTATACCAACGTGATAATGTCATGAGTACTGATAGAAATAAACTTAAGGATAGCAACATCGGTAGAAACCGAATCAAATTAAAGCCCAGCATGGTAGTAATGGCGTCATTTGGTAATACGCCATTTGCAGCAATTTGGATTAAATACCCTGTGCGCTGTGCAATCACAATTCCGAGCAAAACTAGGAATGCGCCCGCAGCGGTTGTGATCAGTTCTTGTAAGAGTGAACGTTTAAAAAGCATATGATTTATTATAAGACTATTTAATTACAACTATGAATTACGTGTAAAACACGAGATAATTTAACTTAATAACAGCAAAGGGTACCGCACCATGGAATTTAGCATAAAAAACAGCAATCCGGAAAAACAGCGTAGTGATTGTGTCATTGTCGGCGTATATGAATCACGTCACTTATCAAATGCTGCGCAGGCGATCGACGAAGCTTCTGCTGGCTATATTACCAGCATTCTTAAGCGTGGCGACATGGATGGGAAATTAGACACAACTTTGATATTGCATAACGTGCCAGGCACGATGAGTGTGCGAGTCTTACTGGTCGGGTTGGGTAAAGAAGCTGATTTCAGCGACAAGCAATATTGCAAGGCGGTGCGCACTTCTGTAAAGGCGCTGGCGAATAGCGGTGCGAGTGATGTGGTTAGCTTTTTAGCTGACCTAGCTGTTAATGAGTTAAGTACAAGGCGTAAAGTGGCGCTGCAAACAGAAGTAACGCTTGATGCGACTTATAAGTTTGATGCCATTAAAAAGAAAAAAGACGACGTTAAAAAAGCTGAAGCTAAAAAAGGCATCGCGAGTGTTACGATTAATGTTGCGCAGGCCAATGAAGTAAAAGACGGTAAATTAGGCTTGGCCGACGGGCAAGCATTAGCCGCTGGCGTGAGTTTGGCGAAAGACTTAGGTAACTTGCCGCCTAACGTATGTACGCCTACATATTTGGCTGAACAAGCGCAGGCGCTTGGTAAAGAATATGACTTTAAAGTAAAAGTTTTAGAGCAAAATGAACTTAAAAAACTAGGTATGGGTTCGTTTTTAGGCGTTACCCAAGGTAGTGAAGAGCCACCTAAATTCATTATTATGCAGCACTTAAAAGGTAAAAAAGAGCAAAAACCTGTCGTATTAGTGGGCAAAGGCATCACCTTCGATACTGGTGGTATTTCATTAAAACCAGGCTCGGAAATGGATGAGATGAAATATGATATGTGCGGTGCTGCGAGTGTGCTCGGTACATTTAAAACCATTGCGGAAATGAATTTACCGCTCAATGTGATTGGTTTGATTCCAACTTGCGAGAATATGCCTGATGGCCGCGCAACAAGGCCTGGCGATGTATTAATCAGCATGTCTGGCTTGACGATTGAAGTACTTAATACCGATGCAGAAGGGCGCTTGATTCTGTGTGATGCGCTTACCTACGCTGAGCGTTTTGAGCCAAGTGCGGTAGTCGATATTGCAACGCTAACGGGTGCATGCGTGATTGCGCTTGGTCATCATGCAAGTGGTTTGTTTAGCAATAACGATGCGTTAGCCAAAGAGTTATTAGAGGCTGGTGAAGCGTCGTTAGATCGCGCATGGCATATGCCAATGTGGGATGACTATCAGTCTTTGTTGGATAGCAATTTTGCTGATATGGCGAATATTGGCGGGCGTGCTGGCGGTAGTATTACTGCGGCTTGTTTCTTGTCTCGCTTTGCTAAAAAATACGAGTGGGCGCATTTAGATGTTGCAGGCACCGCGTGGAAATCAGGCAAAGAAAAAGGTGGGACTGGCCGACCAGTACCGTTGTTGACTGAATTTTTAGTTGCACGTGCTAACAAAGCTAACTAGGTTAATCACTGCGCAAAGCTGTTAAATGACCCGTGTAGAATTTATTATTAATGTGCCTGATAAGTTAGCCAAAGTCGCTGAGCTTTGTGACAGAGCTTTGGCAAAGGGTCGTCAATTAACTGTGTTTACGCACGATGATGCAATGAGCCGCACATTGCAGCAAAAGCTTTGGCAGCAATCTGCGACTAGCTTTTTGCCAAGTAGCTTGGCTGATGATGTAATGTGCCAATTCTCGCCTATCGTGCTTGATATGTGTGGTGAGAACTTGATGCAAGATGATGTATTGATTAATTTGCAATCTGAACACCCGCCATTTTTCAGTCGATTTCGATATTTGGTTGAGTTAGTGGGGCTTGAGGAATTAGATAAAGCCGCAGCACGTGTTCGCTTTAAGTTTTATCGCGATCGTGGCTATGAAATAAAAAGAACAGATATGGCTGAGCATCAATAATTGAGCATAACGAATTTTTGTAATACTTTTATGGCATCCGAATAGGCTTAAAAACATGCAAGATGATGATATTCCCTTACTCACAGAGGTGCATGCCGCATCCGATAAATATGTGACCAAGCCTGTGCAACTTTCTGCTGATTTGATCGCAGAAATCATCGCCCAGATTAAGCCGCAATTAGAGGATGAGATTGAAAGGTCGATTGCTCAAAAGTTTAAAATAAAAATGCATGACGAGCTTATGAATAGTTTGTTGAGTGAGTCGGCTAATATTCAAAAAGCTAATCAGGCTTATCTTTCAAGCGCACTTAGTCAGCAGTATGATCAACAGTCCCAACAGCTAGAGCAAAAGTTTGCGTTGATCCAGCAAGCTAAAGAAACTGGATTAAAGGCGTATGTGATTGATGAATTGTCCAGCGCACAACAAGTGAGCCAAAGCGCTTTATCAGATGCGATTAATGCCGCTATTGAAGATTCTCAGGCCGTATTGTCTGAGCATATTAAGCTGACTTTAGTTCAAGAAGTGAGTCACGGAGTTGCAAATGCACAGCAGGAGATAATGGATAAGACTGCGAATTTTGTTGATAAAGCAAAAGCAGACTTGGCGACAGAGTTGCCTAGTATGATGCATGCGAATGCCGCCATCATAAAAACTGATTTAGACCAAGCCTTAAGCCAAATGCAAGCGCAAGGTATCACTGAAGTGCAAGCCAATCTTACACAAGGCTTGCCTGCAATGGAGCAATTGTTGACTGAGCAGCTACAAACAATTTTAGCGAACTTGGAAGCTGTGACTGTAGAAAATGCCACACATGCTTTGCAAGCCAAAATATCGCGCTTGCATGAAGATATTTTAAGCGAGCACCAAACTGATTTGGCAATTGAGCTAGCCTCCGTTTACGAGGGTCTTACGCAGCAAACGCAAACTGAACTAAGCGTTTATCTAGATGCTTTACAGCTTCAATCACAACAGCAATTAGGCGATACTTTCCCTGCTATTTATCAAGGTTTGTCGAATGAGTTAAGTGCAACCTTACGCAATGACTTTGTTGCGCTGGCAGAATATGCTAAAAATAATTTTATTCAAGAGTTGAATTCAGAGCTACCTACGGTTGAGCAAATATTAGGTAATAAAGTGCATGAGATTCTTGCTGTTGAAGTGCCGATAATTGAACAAAAAATGGTTTCAAGCGTAAGTGATGAGGTTGAAAAGCTAATTGATTCAGTCCGTTTAGTTTTTCAAAAATAACATCAGCAATTATGTGCTGATGTCATTTTTATAGGTCGTTAATCAGCGTTTTATAAGCTTCAGCAGAGAGTAGTTGATTATCAGTAATTGCCTGACTCGGCTTATATTTAAATATCCAAGCCTTGTAAGGGTCATCATTAATCATTTCGGGCATATCGATGACTGCTTGATTGATTTCAACCACTTCGCCATCTACTAAGGCATGTAGATCTGAACCTGTTTTAACTGACTCAACTAAGCCACAAGGTTTGCTAGCGCTTAATGTTGTACCAATGGCTGGCGCATCAATAAATACAATATCTCCCAGTAAATCTTGTGCGTAATCTGTGATGCCCGCTTCCCATGAATCATCTGATGATGGTTTAGTCCATAAATGTTCTGTGCTATAGCGAAGTGATTCTGGAGTGCGCATGATGTTGCTCTAATTTTTTAAGTTAATTTAATGATTATTTTAGCCTTAATTTTATATGTCAGCATTGAATTTGTTAAATTTTATTCAGTCTTGCCAAAGTTGTGAATAGTGTATTTTATTAAAATTAAAATTTATAAAGACAAAGCTAAAGTTTTTATATAGTATTCAGATGTAACTGTATGAGATGAAACAAACTAATGGGTTTTTATATGCGTAAATTATTATTACTTTATATTGCATTCGCACTAAGTCTTATGCCGATTGCTTCGGACGCGGCTAGCAAAAAATCGCACAAACATGTTACTGTAAGCAGTAAACACAAGCATATTAAAAGTGCTTCATTTAAGAACAAATCTAGCCTGCATGCTGGTAAGACTCGGGTTAGCCTACGTTTACATTCTCAAAAATCAGCGGTTGTTTATGGAGATGTTTACGATGGAAATGGTCCATTATTGCTTGCTTCATCTAAGGCACTGGTCATTAACCAGTTAACTGGTGAGACCATATTCGCAAAAAATACCAACCAGTCAACACCCATAGCCTCTGTGACTAAGCTGATGACTGCAATGGTGATGTTAGACGCACATTTGCCTATGGATGATCTACTGTTCATTGCAGATGAGGATGTTGACTATCTTAAAGGTACACATTCAAGATTAGGTGTAGGCATCTCACTCACCCGTGGTGAATTGTTGCAGTTAGCTTTAATGGCTTCAGAGAATCGTGCTGCTGCAGCGCTGGCACGCAATTATCCAGGTGGCATCAACACTTTTATCATTGCAATGAATCGTAAAGCGGACCTACTGGGAATGAAATCTACTCACTTCTTTGATGCAACTGGTTTAGACAGCAATAATGTATCTACGGCAGAAGATTTAGTGCGTATGGTCAATGCCGCTTATCATTATCCGGAAATTCGCCAAGTAACAACGACCGCTTCACAATCAATTACGCTGTATGGTCGTGGAAATCCAATTAACTTCGTGAATACAAATGCACTGGTACGCGGTAGCGATTGGATAATTGGGTTGTCAAAAACTGGGTTTATCAATGAAGCAGGGCGTTGCTTGGTGATGCAAGCTGAGATATCAGGCCAACCTATGATTATCGTATTGCTTGATTCTGTTGGGAAACTTACACGAATCGGTGATGCTAACCGTATTCGCAAATGGATTGAGCGTAATGATTCACACTCTCTAGGCCAAAATGTGAGTGGTTAGGGCTTAAATCAAGAGAGCCTATATTTTTAGAATTTAAATATAGCAATAATAAAAAAGCGGCTTTTAAGCCGCTTTTTTATTATTGAAGATTTTAAACTACTTATTCGCTAGCAACCTTAACAACCTTTTTAACTATTGGCTTTTTAACAGTTGGCTTTTTAATAATCACTATTTTTTTGACCGCCGGTTTTTTGGCAACAGCTTTAGTGGCGCTTACTTTCTTGGTCGTGGCTGGTTTCTTTACAGTAGGTTTTTTAACTGCTGCTTTCTTAATGGTAGTTTTTGCCACTATCGTTTTTTTCACTACAGCTTTTTTAGCAGGTACTTCTTTAGCTGCTTTTGCGGTGAGTAACTCGAGTGCTTCATCTAATGTGAGTGATTCTGGCTCTATGCTTTTTGGCAGCGTTGCACGAATCTTGTTATGTTGTACATAAGGCCCATAGCGGCCTGCATACACTTCAATTTGGCCGTCTTCCGTAGGGTGGTTGCCAAGTGTACATAATGGCGCAGGGCCAGTGCTGGCTGCGGCTAGCAAGGCTATGGCACCATCTAAATCTATGGTAAATACGCTCTCTGTTTTTGGTATAGATTTAAATTTAGCATCGTGATTTACATATGGACCAAAACGCCCAATGTTCGCCACAATTTTCTTATTAGTCACTGGGTGTAAACCTAAGTCACGCGGTAACGATAACACCATTTTTGCCGTTTCTAAGCTCATATCAGCAAGTGGGATTTCTTTTGGTACGCTGATACGTTTTGGTTTTTTCTTGTCACCCTCAATAGCTAAACCTAGTTGTAAATAAGGCCCATAAGGACCATTCATCAGCATAATTTCTTTGCTGGTTTCATCGTCAGTACCTATTATTACTGGGTCGCTACCTGCGGCGGCTGCACCATTCAGACTGCGTTTGTAATCACATTTAGGTTCGTTGTTATAACCTGTGCAACCAATAAAAGTACCAAAACGGCTTAATTGTTTTTGTAGTGGCTGTCCGCATTTAGGGCAGGCTTCATCAATCAACTCATTACCTGGTCGGTCTACGTTGGCTTTGCTGAGTAACTGTTGATTAAATCCTTGCCAGAACTCAGTCATGAGTGGTATCCACTCACGGTCTCCATCTGCAACACTATCTAATGCATTTTCTAGATTGGCGGTAAAGTCGTAATCCACGTATTGTGTAAAGTGTTCGGTTAAAAACTTATTCACTACACGGCCGACATCAGTTGGGGTAAAGCGTTTTTTATCTAACACCACATATTCGCGGTCTTGCAAGGTACTAATAATGCTGGCGTAGGTAGAAGGGCGACCTATACCGTACTCTTCTAGAATTTTTACTAAACTGGCCTCACCATATCTAGGAGGAGGCTCGGTAAAATGTTGATTACCATATATTTTTTCAACAGTGAGTACTTCGCCTGTTTCAAGATGCGGCAACTTGCTTTCGCCTTCTTCTTCCTCATCGCCAGGTTTAATATCATCGCGACCTTCCATATATACAGCCATGAAACCAGAAAATACTAACGTTTGGCCCGTTGCACGAAATAAATTGGCATCACTACCCACACTTAAATCAACGCTCACTGCATCAAATTTAGCCGGTGACATTTGACAAGCAAGTGCGCGCTTCCAAATCATTTCATAAAGCTTGAACTGCTCGTCTGTTAAAAATTGACGGACACTGGTAGGCGAGCGGGAAATGTCAGTTGGGCGAATCGCCTCATGCGCTTCTTGTGCGCTTTTTGATTTTGTTTTGTACATGACAGGTGATTTTGGCAAATATTCTGCGTCAAAATTCTTTTTCACGTAATCACGAATCTGCATCACAGCTTCGGCCGCCATGTTAAACGAGTCGGTACGCATATAAGTAATCAAACCTACAGTGCCGCCGCCAACATCCATACCTTCATACAGTTGCTGCGCAACTCGCATGGCACGTGCAGTAGTGAAGCCTAGTTTTCGTACGGCTTCTTGTTGTAAGGTTGAAGTGGTAAATGGGGCGGCAGGGCTACGGCTACGCTGTTTTTTCTCAACGCGAGAAACGGTCGTTTTACCTGCACTTGCTAATAGTAGTTTTCCAACAATATCTGTTTGTTGATCATGGTTGATTACCGTGAATTGCTCAACTTTTTGATTGTTAAGTAGCACTAACTTAGCGCTAAAGCCATGACTATGTTTTAAAGCATCAAGGTGAATAGACCAATATTCTTGCGATTTAAACGCTTCAATTTCTAACTCGCGCTCAACAATCAAACGCAGAGCAGGGCTTTGTACACGGCCAGCAGATAGTCCGCGACGAATTTTTTTCCACAGTAGTGGCGATAAATTAAAGCCGACTAAGTAATCCAGCGCACGGCGTGCCTGTTGCGCGTTAACCATAGACATAGAAATATCGCGCGGCTCGGCAATTGCGTGTTCTACAGCACTTTTGGTAATTTCATGAAACACCACACGTTTCATTACTTTGTTTTTGAGTAGATTTTTAGACTTTAAAATCTCGGCAATATGCCATGAAATTGCTTCACCTTCGCGGTCCGGGTCGGTTGCGAGGTAAATGCTATCTGCACTCTTAGCGGCCTTTGCAATCGCATCCACATGTTTACTGTTGCGCTCAATAATATCGTATTTCATCTCGAAATTATTCTCGGTATCTACCGCACCATTTTTCGGAATTAAATCGCGCACATGTCCATAAGAGGCGAGCACCTCATAGTCATTTCCAAGGTACTTTTTCAGCGTTTTCGCTTTGGAAGGTGATTCAACAATTAACAGTTTGGACATGAATGCCTATTTAAATGGGGTTTGCTTACACAATAACTTGGCATGATAACAAGGTAAATGGCTACAAGACAACAACTTACAGAGCATAGTACGTTAATTATTATATTAAATTGTTACATTATGTATTTCGAACAAACTCAATACGTGTGCCATCAGAGCTGTTTAAACTTAAAGCAGCGCCCTCATTTGCAATGTCGCCAAATAGCGGATCTTCATCTTCAGGCTTGGCCTGCGTTAGATTCTTGAAGTCATATAAATTGAAATCGGCTAAGTGCGAAGGTTCTACATTGCCAATGGCACGGAATATATTATTCACGCGACCCGGCTGCTCAAGCTCCCAAGCATGTAACATCTCTTTTACTTTTTGACGCTGTAGATTTTCTTGGCTGCCACATAAGTCACATGGAATGATTGGAAACTCCATTTGACGCGCGTAACTAGCGATGTCTTTTTCACTACAATAGGCGAGTGGACGTATCACGATGTTTTGTTTGTCATTGGTGGAAAGCTTAGGCGGCATCGCCTTCATTTTTGCGCCAAAGAACAAGTTCAAAAACAAAGTTTCTACAATGTCATCGCGATGATGGCCAAGTGCAATTTTGTTAGCGCCCAGCTCTTTTGCTGTGGTGTAAATCACACCGCGCCTGAGTCTAGAGCACAGTGAGCAGGTGGTTTTACCTTCAGGAATTTTTTCTTTAACAATCGAGTAAGTATCCGCTTCAACAATACGGTAATCAATGCCAAGTTTTTCAAAATAAGCCGGCAAAATTTCGGCAGGGAAGCCCGGCTGTTTTTGATCTAAATTCATCGCGATCAATTTGAAATTGATTGGCGCACGCTCTTGCAAGGCTAGCAATATCATCAGCATTGCGTGAGAGTCTTTGCCGCCGCTCATGCACACCAGTACGGTGTCACCTTCTTCAATCATGTTGTAATCGCCAATAGCTTTGCCAGTAGCGCTGATTAAGCTATTGCGTAGCTTGATGAAGTTGTTGGAATGGTTTACTGGTAAGTGTTTGATCATTGGGTTTCTAATGTTGGGTTTCTAAATGTTTGGGCTTTGTTATTGGGCAATTAATCTATGGCGTTTAAAGATTTAGCGATCTGCCGCCATCTACGGCTAATACATGACCTGTAATAAATGGCGCATCTGCCACTAAAAATTTAACAGCTTTTGCGACGTCTTCAGCTTCACCCACACGCTTGAGTAATGTTTGATTGATCACGCGTTGGCGATACACTTCATCAAACTGTGGGTTGTTCTCTGGCCATTGTACTGGCCCTGGCGCTACTGCATTTACGCGTACTTCAGGGCTTAACTCGTGTGCTAACGATTTAGTTAATGTCACCAATCCTGCTTTAGCCACACTATATATAATGTACCCTTTTTTCGGGCGCTCCACATGCATATCAGTAATGTTCACAATGCAGCCATGATTTTTGCGCAATTCAGGAGCAGCAGCTTGAGATAAAAACAGCGGTGCTTTTAAGTTGCTTCCCATCAAATCGTGCCACTTTGCTTCATCAATGTCGCCTATCTCGCTCGCATAATATGTCGATGCATTGTTGATGAGCACATCTAGCCTGCCAAAGCAGTGAACAGTTTCGTGAATTAAATTCGGAATGCTCGCAATATTGAGTAAATCTCCCTGAATAATCGCTACAGAATTCGGCCGTTGTAAATTCAGTTCAGCTTGCAGGCCGCGCGCCTCATTCAGTGAGCTTTTATAATGCACCATGAGTGAATAACCTTCAGCGTGCAATACACGGCAAATGGCAGCGCCCACGCGCTTAGCCCCGCCAGTGATTAAAACGACTTTATTTGTATTGTTTATGACCACGTATTATCCAATCCTAATTGTTAACTATTATAATCTATCTCTATGAGTACACTACCCACACCTTCAGCAGATGCCAAAATACATAGCCAACAACTCGCTTCGCTCATTCAACATACCATTGAAATAAAAGGTGGCTGGATAGATTTTTCTGAGTATATGCAACTTGTACTGTATGCAAGTGCACTAGGATATTACAGCGCAGGAAACCAAAAGTTCGGCGATTTTAAAAAAGGTGGTGGAGATTTTGTGACTGCACCAGAAATTTCACCTTTATTTGCACAGTCAGTTTCTAATCAAATTGCACAAGTTTTGCTTGAAACCAATGGCGATATTCTTGAGTTGGGTGCGGGTACGGGGAAGTTAGCCGCAGACATATTGCTCACTTTGGCACAAATTGAACCTAATTTAAAAGCAGTGCCAAGGCAATATTTTATACTTGAAGTAAGTGACCACTTACGTCAGGTTCAGCTTGAAAACTTACAGAAAAAACTACCTAAAGAAATTATGCAGCATGTGCAGTGGCTTGATACATTGCCGTCAGCGTTTAATGGTGTAGTGATTGGTAATGAAGTTTTAGACGCAATTCCAGTACATCTAGTGCATGCAACACCGCAAGACTTATGCGAGCGCGGTGTGACCTTTGATGGGCAACGATTTGTGTTTGAAGATAAACCGCTGACTGAATCATCTTTGTTGGCGTTGGTTACTAAACTCAATCTACCCAATGGCTATCTCACTGAAGTTTGTCCTGCCGCCAGTGGCTTAATTGCCAGCCTTGCCAACATGCTACAGCACGGCATTATTCTGATGATTGATTATGGCTTTGCTGCGCGTGAGTATTATCATCCACAGCGTAATCAAGGCACACTTATGTGCCATTATCAGCATTACGCGCATATTGATCCATTGATTAACGTAGGCCTGCAAGATGTTACCGCGCACGTTGATTTTACCAGCATTGCTTATGCTGGCGTTAATCATGGCTTAGCCTTAAGCGGCTTTTGCAGCCAAGCACAATTTTTAATGAATTGCGGCATTTTAGAGGTAATGTCGCAAGTATCTCCACAAGATATGGCGCGCTATGCACCACTTGCAGCTGCTGCACAAAAGCTATTATCTCCCGCTGAAATGGGTGATTTATTTAAAGTAATTGGCTTTAGCAAAAACTTTGAAGCACCTTTAATAGGTTTTGTTAGTGGAGATAAATCACATACTCTTTAATTCATAAGCAATAAAGTATAATCACGGTTATGACAGAGAATACGCAAATCGAGCAAGAGAACCCAATAGAAACTATAGAAGATGAGGCGTTGAAGAATCGTCGCATACGTAGTTTCGTACTCCGTCAAGGCAGATTAACCAGAGGTCAGGCGCGTGCGCTTGAAACAGGTTTGCCGCAATTCGGCATCAGTTACTCGCCAGAAGTAATTGATTTAGATGCTAAATTCAATCGTAGCGAAAGTAAAAAAATACTGGAAATAGGTTTTGGCATGGGTGAAACTACCGCCAAAATCGCACAGACTTTGCCTGATTGTGACTTCTTGGCTGCTGAGGTACATACCCCTGGTGTTGGTGCATTACTTAAGTTAATCGAAGAGTCAGCGCTTACTAACATCCGCATTATTCAACATGATGTAGTAGAAGTGCTGCAAAATATGCTGACAGATGCCAGCTTAGATGGCGTGCATATTTTCTTTCCAGACCCTTGGCATAAAACCCGCCATCACAAACGTCGCTTGATTCAAGCTGGTTTTGTAAAACTGCTTTGTAGCAAATTAAAAGTAGGCGGCTACTTGCATGTAGCCACCGACTGGCAAGAGTATGCAGAGTGGGTGCTAGAGGTATTGAATGCAGAACCGCAGTTACAAAATACCACAGAAGACTATGCTGAAAAACCGAGTTATAGGCCGCTAACCAAGTTTGAAAATCGCGGCATAAAGCTTGGGCATGGTGTTTGGGATATGGTGTTTACGCGTAAATAAAGCAGTAGGGTGTGCAATTGTATTTAATTGCACACCGATATATTTATTTACACGCCAAACTAACGCAAGAATAACGCGCAGAACATTAATCGATTTTTTTACCATCATCAAGATCAAACGATTTTCGTACTAAATCCTCAGGCTCTTCCGCAAATAGCCACTTACCAATGACTTTCTCGGCTTCTTCAACACCTTGTTTTTTCAGGCTAGAGAATAGTTGTATCGTACACTCGCTGTGATAATGATTGCCCCATGTTTCAATAAGCTCTTTACGCACGCGGTTGAGTGTTAAGCTGGCTTCACCGCGTGATAGTTTGTCTGATTTCGTTAAAAGAACATGTACTGGTTTGCCACTTGGGCAAAACCAATCCAGCATTTGGCGGTCTAGTGGAGTGAGCGGATGGCGACTGTCCATCACTAACACTAAACCACCTAAGCTTGACCGCTCGCTTAAGTAGCGAGCAAGTACATTTTGCCAATGTGCGCGCAAATGTTCAGGTACTTTGGCGTAGCCGTAGCCTGGTAAATCGACTAAGTGTCTATCATTGCCTAGTGTGAAAAAGTTGATAAGCTGTGTACGGCCTGGCTGCTTACTCACATAGGCTAAGCGATTATGGTTCGCTAATGTGTTAAGTGCGCTGGATTTACCTGCGTTTGAGCGGCCCGCAAAGGCGACTTCAATGCCGCTGGCAATTGGGAGATCGCGCAAGTGATGTGCTGATATATAAAAAGTTGCATTTTGAAACAATGGCATGACAATCCGATTCAATTTGGTTTGTCTCTAAAGCGCTAAAGCTTGTATTTAGAGACGCTATAAACAATAGTGAAAAATGCTATCACGAATAGGTGTTTTTCGCTAAAATAGTGCGTTAATTGATTGAATAATTTAGATTAGTCTAGATGTTTGCTTTAAATCCACGCGAAGCATCAACCACATGTAAGTAAATTTGATATTTAGGAGCAGTAATGCAAGTTCGTCATCTAATGAAGCTGAATTTAACAAGTTTAATATTAAGCTTGGTGTTTAGTATGTCAGCACAAGCTGCTGAGAAACAAGCTGCAGAAAAAATTGTAAATACCGTATGTGCGGCATGCCATGCGGCGGATGGTAATAGCGTGATTACGTTGAACCCGAAACTAGCTGGTCAGCACCCTGAATATCTTCAAAAACAATTAACTGAATTCAAATCAGGCAAACGTGCTAACGCGGTGATGTCTGGTATGGCGTCTATGTTAAGTGATGACGATATGAAAAATTTAGTAGCATATTTTGCTAGCCAAAAATTAACATTAGGTGCAGCTAAAACAAACGGTGCTGGTTCACTAGGTGAAAAAATCTATCGTGGTGGTATTGCTGCTACTAACGTGCCTGCATGTGCGGCTTGTCATGGTGCAACTGGTGCAGGCTTGCCAAAACAATTCCCGCGTATGGGTGGTCAGCACGCTGATTATACTCAGGCGCAATTAAGAACGTTCCGCACTGGCGAGCGTGCTAATGCGCCGATGATGATGGCAATTGCTACAAAAATGACTGATGCAGAAATGGCCGCAGTTGCGGATTATATCCAAGGTTTGCGCTAGATCAATTTATTTTGAACAAGGGTAGCGCAAGCTACCCTTGAATTTTTAATAACAGACTTTTTTAGTCTAGCTGTTTGGCAATTATCTGTATCTCTATACCGTCTCAATTTCTAGTTAATCATAGATATACACCCTCGAAGTTGATCTCAGGCTTTAGTTCACTGTTTGAACATCCTTCACTTTAATACTGACTATTTTGAATCCTAAACTATCACTCTCTAAAAATATTTTTGACTTAATGAGCTCAATGCGCTTTGCCGTAAGCATGTTAAGTGTGTTGGGCATTGCCTCGATTATTGGCACGGTACTTAAGCAAAATGAGCCGTACTCAAATTACATTATCAAATTTGGCCAGTTCTGGTTCGGTTTTTTTGAAACTTTAGGGCTTTATGATGTTTATCACAGCGGATGGTTTTTGGTTATTTTGCTGTTTTTGATTACTTCTTGCAGCCTTTGTATTTACCGCAATAGCCCGTTGATGATTAAAGAATGGCGCACTTTTAAAGAGCAAATTACTGAAAAATCGCTGAATGCTTTTAGTCATCAAGAAACTTATAACGTTAATTCAATGCCAGACAACCCGAATTTAGTCAATACCAAACAACAACTCTTAATGTTTTTGAATGCAAAAGGGTTTAATTACAAACTTAAAACGCAGACTGACGGCAGTGAGCTGATTGCAGCCAAAGCAGGAACGCACCAGCGTCTAGGTTATATTTTTACGCATTCAGCCATGGTGGTGATATTTTTTGGAGGCTTGTTAGATGGCAATTTGCCGTTTAAGGCGCAAGAAATGTTAGGTCAAAAGCGTATAGAGACACGAGATATTGCTGTGTCTCAAGTGCCAGCAATCAGCCGATTAAGCGTCAGCAATCCTTCTTTTCGCGGCAATATGACGCTGCCTGAAGGCAATAGTGGTAACGTTGCTTTCGTAAGAGTCCGTGATGGCTACTTAGTACAAGAGTTGCCATTTAGCATAGGGCTAAAAGACTTCCGTATCGAGCATTACGCAACAGGTCAGCCAAAGTCGTTTGAGAGCGATATTGTAATTACAGATCCTGATCTGAAAGCACCTATTACTAAAACTATCAGTGTTAATCATCCACTTACTTATAAAGGCGTAGCTATTTATCAGTCGGACTTTCAGGATGGTGGTACTAAGCTTAACTTTAAAGTGTGGGATTTATTTGCTAAGGATAATAGTACGCAAAAACTGGATGGCGCTATATTCCAGAAAGGAACATTAGGCAAAGGTGCTAGTGTAATAAAAGTTGAATATAACGATTTTAGAAAATTTAATATTATTAACTTATCACCCGATGGCAAAAGCAAGCCGCATAACGTAGGTCCTAATATCACTTATAAGCTTCGTGATGCGCAAGGTCAGGCGCGTGAGTACGTGACCTACATGCAGCCTATGCAGATAGATGCTAAGTACTATTTTATTTCAGGTATGCGTGAAACCGTCCAAGAAGATTTTCATTATTTACGTATTCCAGTCGATAGTGATTTTAGCATTAACGGCTTCATGGGCCTTAGAGCAACACTGCTAGACCCTGCTAAATTTGAAGAAATTGCACACCGTTTAGCGCTAAATGTGGCTGTAAAAAATATAGGGCCTGATCATAAAGCGACACCTACTAACAAGCCGTTTGAAAGCAGCATTGTGCAGCTATTACGTACCTTTGCAAAAGGCGGCTATAACGAAGTGGCACAAGTCATTGAAAAAAATGTGCCAGAAAAAGAACGTGAAGCGGCCGCTAAAACCTATATTAAAATGATCAACATTGCCGCATTTGAAGCTTACAACATGAGCTTGGCCGAAAATAAAAAACCATTATTGGTCAACAATGCTGAAACTCAATCGTTGATTCAAGATAGCTTGAATGGATTTAGCGATATGTTCTTTTATGGCACCCCGTATTTCTTACAGCTAGAAAATTTTGAACACAAAGAAGCTAGCGGATTGCAGTTAACGAAGTCGCCTGGCGAAAAATGGGTTTATTTAGGATCAGCTTCGTTGGTATTAGGCATATTCTCTATGCTATATATTCGTGAACGGCGCGTTTGGTTGTTATTAAAGCCTCGCAGCAATCAAATACATTTTGGCATGTCGTCTAACCGTAAGAACTTAGATTTTGAGCAGGAATTTAGTCTATATCGCGAGCAAATTAGAAATCTAATTGTCTCAAAATAACCAAAACTAATTAGTTGAAGGATTTAATATGAATGGCAATGCTGTAGATTACCAACCAAAATCATTATTGCAACGCCTTAATTGGCAAGACTGGCTCTACGCCTTGCTGCTAGTAGCAGGTGCAATTTTTGCCTATAGCAAATATGCTGGCTACATGGATACTTATGAAGTGGTGTTTTTGTTTGGTGCCGCGGCTGTATTTAGTTATTTAGGCTGGAAATGGAAAGCGCTTGGCAAGTTAGTGATTGCAGTGGCTGTTGTCAGCATCTTTTCAATCAGTTTGTATCATGGTGATCAAGCTCGCGCCACACAGACTTTTTTGCTTAAGTTCTTAATTTCTAGCCAATCTGCCATTATGTGGATGAATGTGTTGTTTGTATTAGCCATGGTGACTTACTGGTTTGCCATGTTTAAGCGCTCAATATTTGCCGGTAGCGTGGCTACCGCACTCACTTGGAGTGCTGCATTAATGGGCTTTGTAGGCTTAATGGTGCGTTGGTACGAATCTTATTTAATTGCACCAGAAGTCGGCCATATTCCAATTAGCAACCTGTATGAAGTATTCATTTTATTTTGTCTAATTACAGCATTGTTGTATTTACATTACGAAAAAAACTTTAATACTAAGCAGCTAGGTGGCTTTGTATTGCTTGTTATTAACGCAGCTGTTGGCTTTATTCTTTGGTATACGTTTGACCGCCAGGCGAATAATATTCAGCCGCTAGTGCCCGCATTGCAATCTTATTGGATGAAAATACACGTACCAGCCAATTTTATTGGCTATGGTTCATTTTCATTAGCCGCTGCTGTGAGTGCCGCTTATTTATTAGCCAACAAAGGCATCTTGGCATCACGCTTACCTAGTTTAGATGTGCTTGATGATTTTATGTATAAATCCATTGCGGTTGGATTTGCTTTTTTTACTATCGCTACAATATTAGGTGCAATCTGGGCTGCAGAAGCTTGGGGTGGTTATTGGAGCTGGGATCCAAAAGAAACTTGGGCGCTTATTGTGTGGCTTAACTATGCGGCATGGCTGCATTTACGCATGGTAAAAGGCTTGCGCGGCCCAGTGTTGGCTTGGTGGGCGCTCATTGGTTTAATTGTTACGACCTTTGCATTTTTAGGCGTTAATATGTTTCTGAGTGGCTTGCATTCGTACGGCACACTTTAGGGCATAGACCTTAGAGGTCTGATGTAAAAAAGCAGCTAATAAGCCGCTTTTTTATTTTGTGCTGATCTACTACTTTAAGGTTATCGGTAAGGAAGCCCAAACCAAACATAACATTCACCTTGTAGGAGCGGTCTGTGACCGCGAAAATACTGTTGGCGGCCATAGACCGCTTCTACAGATGAATGCCAAAGGCAGGCATGCAGATGCCTGCCCTGAAAATTGTTCATAGGCATGTTTTATTTTGTAAATTGTAAACATAGGTTTGGCGAATTAATCTTCTGGCACCATCATCATCTCCACCCTGAATCGCACCTCGCCATCGCGGTTGTTTACTAAGCTTAATGTATAACCAGCCTGTATTGCTTGATGGGCCGCATGGTACAAGCCAACCCCTAAGCCATTTCTAGAGCTTACGTGTGATTTAAATAATCGTTCAGCCATTTCTGCTGGCATTGCTGAACCTGTATCTGTCACTTCCAAACAAAAGTGTTGAGACGGCATTAATGTGACTTTAATAAAGGTGCTTGCTTCTAGCTTCGCTTTTTCTAATGCGTTTTGTAATAAATTATCCACCACGCTATCTAGCACTTCTGGGTCAATGTCAGTTTTAGGTAAGATGGCTGGCGACTCAAATTGCACCTGCTGGTGTGTATTCAGTTGCTTAAAGTTTTTCCACCAAATAGCCACTTTGGCTTGTTGTTTCTTTTCGATACTAGGGTGTTCAAGTTTGGTGAGTGTGGCA